>NZ_CP117268.1:0-306127 GCF_007000325.2 Rhizobium rhododendri
ATGGCTCAACTCATTGGTAACATCCCGCCCGCAGACGAAAGTCTCATGGGGCTTATCGAGCGGCATTCCGATACGCTGTCAAGTCAGCTTCAGGCCCATCATCTAAGCGTCTTTCCGCCCCATGCGGATAAAACGATCCGCTATTTTCAGCCGGCTGAAGCCGCAAGGTTTATCGGTGTGAAAGAGGTGTACCTGAGAACCCTTGCGAACGACTTAGCCGACGATCTCGACGTTAGCACCGGCCCAGCAGGCCGGCGATCATATTCAGCGATGGATATGCATAAAATCCGCAATCATTTGGACAAGGTCGGCCGCGGAAGTCGGCGTTATCTTCCACACCGTCGCAATGGAGAAGATCTACAGGTCATTTCCGTTATGAATTTCAAGGGTGGCTCCGGCAAGACCACGACCGCCGCACATCTCGCACAATATCTGGCGTTGCGGGGCTATCGCGTTCTTGCGATCGATCTCGATCCGCAGGCAAGCTTGTCCACCCTCCTAGGGGTTCAGCCCGAGACGGATGTCGGCGAGGGAGAGACGCTCTACGGTGCGCTGCGCTACGAGGCCCCTCGGCCCATGCACGAAATCGTCAGGGGGACGTATATTCCCGATCTTCATCTCGTGCCCGGCAACCTCGAACTCATGGAATTCGAGCATGACACCCCGCGTGCGCTGATGAAGCGAAAGCCCGGCGATGTTATGTTCTTCCAGCGGATGAAGGCAGCCCTCGCCTCGGTCAAAGACAACTATGATGTTGTCGTCGTGGATTGTCCGCCGCAACTTGGCTATCTCACACTGTCTGCAATCGCCGCCGCGACCTCATTATTGGTGACCGTTCACCCGCAAATGCTGGACGTGATGTCGATGAACCAGTTCTTATCGATGATGTCCGATCTTTTGCGCGAGATCGCAGGACACGGCGCGGAGTTCGACTACAAATGGATGCGTTACCTCATCACGCGCTTCGAACCGAGCGATGGGCCGCAAAACCAAATGGTCGGCTATCTTCGCGCCATGTTCGGCGACAACGTGCTGATCCACCCCATGCTCAAGACCACAGCTGTCTCTGATGCTGGCCTCACCAATCAAACGCTGTTTGAGGTTGAGCGTGCTGCGTTTACGCGGGCGACGTATGATCGGGCCATGGAGGCGAT
This sequence comes from Rhizobium rhododendri, assembly GCF_007000325.2. Classification (GTDB taxonomy): domain Bacteria; phylum Pseudomonadota; class Alphaproteobacteria; order Rhizobiales; family Rhizobiaceae; genus Rhizobium; species Rhizobium rhododendri. Next base: position 1,155 of record NZ_CP117268.1, read on the forward strand.
GAACAATGTAAACGGAGAGATTGAATCTCTCATCAGGAAAGCATGGGGACGGGCAGCATGAGCCGTAAAGACATCTTGCCAATTCCGCAGAACATTGGCCGCGTCGAAACAACGCGCCAGGCCAAACCGCGCACTTTGCCACTCATGCCCGAGCCGCAAGATAGGCTGTCTCTCGTTGAGCAGCCGAAAGCAGAAAACAAGATCGTCAAACAGGTCGGCTCGACATTTGAACTGGAACGCGAGCGTCAGGCGCGTGCCGACGATATCGAGAAGCGCCTGCTCGCCGGCCAATCGGTCATTGATATGGATCCCAGTACAATTGACGCATCGTTTCTACAAGACCGAATGCCCGGCGACATAGACGGGCTAGTGGTCTCAATTCGTGAGCAAGGGCAACAAGTACCCATTCTTGTGCGCCCTCACCCCGATGTCCTAGGCCGATACCAGGTCGCGTTTGGCCATCGGCGCCTTCGTGCCGTTGCAGAACTCGGACTGAAGGTCAAGGCAATCGTCCGCGATCTCAGCGACGATCAGCTTGTGGTTGCGCAGGGACAAGAAAACAATGAGCGCCAGGATCTCACCTACATTGAAAAAGCTAGGTTTGCTGATCGCTTGAAGGCGCGCTTTGCCCGGGACGTGATCATGTCAGCCCTCTCTGTTCAGAAGGGGGATCTGTCGGTCATGCTGTCCGTGGTCGCCAAGATACCAAGAGAGCTGATAGATGCGATCGGTCCCGCTCCGGGCATAGGTCGTCGTAGTTGGATGGAATTTGCCGACTATTTGACCGTAGGAAACAACCTCGACAGGGCAATCAATATCAGCGAAAGCGAAGATGTGCGGGGTCTGCCATCGGACGAGCGGTTCAAGGCTCTTTTGAAACAATTGAGGCCCAACGCGGAGCGGCAAACAGCAGAGCCTTGGACAAGCCCCCGGCAGCATCGTCTTGGGCTAATTAAACACGGCAAAGCCACGCTGGATATCTCAATAAGCACGAAAGACGCGCCCGATTTCGCCGCGTTCTTGCTGAACCAAGTACCTGCACTCTACGATGAATTTAAATCGAAAAGTGCCGAACATCAACGCAACGGAGAGTAGACCGGAAAAGAAAAAGGCCCCCAAAACGTTGCCGTCATGGAAGCCCCTTCTGTAGTCCGCAAACACAGAATCGCACTTCCCTGAAAAACAGTCAAGAGTCTCGGCACCATTTTGGTGAGCGGATTTCTTTTGCCTATCGAAAGGTAAGAGATAATGCACACAGAAAGCGTAACGACGCCCTTTGGGCGGCGGCCAGTGACGCTTGCCTTGATCAAACGGCAGATGGCGGCTGTGGAAATCAAACCAGGAAAATCAGCAAACAAATGGAAGGTGTTTCGCGACATTGCGGCAGGAAAATCACTGCTTGGCCTTCAATCTAGCAGCCTTACAGTTCTGAACGCGCTGCTGAGCTTCCATCCTGACGCAGAGTTGCGTCAGGATGGAGCGCTCGTTGTGTTCCCTTCGAACGTTCAACTTGCCCTGCGCGCCCACCAGATGTCCGATGCAACCATCCGCCGACATATTGCCGCCTTGGTCCAGAAGGGTCTGATTATCCGCAAGGACAGCGCCAACGGCAAGCGCTACGCCCGCAAGGACAGATCCGGCGCCATAGAATCTGCGTTCGGCTTCGATCTCTCCCCATTGCTCGCCAGAGCCGATGAGTTTCTGTGTTTGGCCGAGGAAGTGGCCGCCAAACGAGACGCATTGCGAAAGGCAAAGGCCGACTTGACGATATGCCGTCGTAACGTCCGTAAGATCCTCACAGCCGCGATCGAAGAAGGGGCAGAAGGGAATTGGTATGAGATGGAAAACACCTATCTGGGTATTGTCCGCCGCATGTCCCGTTCACCCACGATTACAGAAATAGAGGCTTCTCTAGCTAAGATGGAAATGCTCGAGGCCGATCTTATCAACCGTCTGCATTTGTTGGTTAATCCTGGAAAAATGAACGGCAATGACAGTCAAAATGACCGGCATATACAGAATTCAGATCCTGACTCTACTATTGAATTTGAACCGCCTATGAAACAAACCGCACAACGGCGTGCCATTGGAAGCGAAAGCACGCCAAGAGATGCACGGGCGATGTATCCTTTGGAAACAATTTTGCGAGCGTGCCCACTTATCTCGGACTATGGCCCAGGAGGGACCATCAACAATTGGCGTGAGCTTATGAATGCGGCCGTCGTCGTCAAGTCTATGCTGGGAGTCAGCCCGTCTGCTTATCGGGACGCATGCGAACTTATGGGACCAGAAAACGCAGCTGCAACGATTTCATGCATTTTACAGCGCACAAATTTTATTACTTCTGCGGGCGGATACCTTCGAAGTCTAACCGGGCGGGCGAGAGAGGGGCGATTTTCCCTCGGTCCCATGATTATGGCGCTTCTTAAATCCAGCATTGGCGAGGAACACTCGTTTGGTTAGCAAAGTTTGCCGCGGCAAACTTTCCCCTCTTAGGAGTTTGCCGCGGCAAACTGCGCATTTCATCAGCCCAAGGGACAGTCAATCGCGATTTAAACGGTCCCGTGACTTCTCAAAACCCCCTCGTCCCACGAAACAAAGAGGGTCACAGGCACGATCGGAATGCCAAGACGAGCTTATCCCGTGCCCACAGCATGGGTAACCAATGTGAACGCCGGAACATCGCACGGCGACATGACTGGACCCCAACGAGGCTCCGAAAGGCCGACAACGCAATGGAAACCAGACTGGTCCTACACAGTGAGCAGTCAGCCGAAAGAATAGGATTTCCCGAACGGTTGAGAGAGTTACAGGCAGAACCCCAAGCATGTGCCCACTGAACCTCCATAAGAGGTGCGAACGAAGCGCTCCGTGCAGTTTCGGAACTCCATATTGCAGCAACCTATGGGCCAGCAACACGCCCTTGGTCAGACGGCGCCGTTCGACGACAGGCCTTAGACTAGCGGCCAGCAAGAAGCCTAAATTCATTCTACTCAGCGGCTAAGCCGGAGACTGTTCGACATTGCATCGCAATTCTTCACCCATACCTTTGCAGCCGCCTCGCGGTAAGCGGCATTCCCCCTGTGGGCAAATTCTCGGGAGGAGACATGTGTGCTTCACGCATTGGCGTGTGGACGCCGTGTTAAGTTGGGACTGCGCTGCTCCGCGGGCCATAAAATGCAGACAACGACATCGTCGTCCAACGCAAGGATTTTTTCATCCCCACGACGGCGAGAGAGTTCTTGCGCAATTTCATGTTCCTACGAAACAAGCAACGCTCTCAGCCAGCTGGCAAGGCCGGTGAAGTTGAAAGCGAAAGGCACCAAAAAAGTGTTGCCTTGCAGTCGCATACGCTAGGAGCAATGAGCGCCAGGGAAAATGATAAGCGCCAGACGTTTCCTTGTTTCGGCCGAAAGACGGTAGCTAGTGCCAAGCAGGTCATGTTGGGTGGCGACGCCTCGGGATTGTGACGCAGACTAGACAAGTGTGGGTGACGCTATGAGCGTTACGTTACTGCTCTCACGTGCGCCGCCACGTTCGCATGACGGTTGAAGTCGATACGCAACCGAGGGTAAAACGGCCAAAGCGCGGAGCCGGTGCCCGACAGATCGGTCCTCTCAGGATGCTGGACGCTCTTTTGACTGCTCCTTCCCGCCAGCATTCATTACGTTCGTGCGGCGCTTCTGTCGGTCTCCGCTTTTCCAGAGCACTGTCCTTGTCAAGCGGACGGTTGCATGACGAACAGAGAGGACGTAACTCCCAAGGAAAGGCGGCATTCAACTTGATGACCAGAAACGAGCGCCCCAGCATTTGGCTTGTCTGCCAGATGGAGGGGAATTTTCATTGGCAGAAATGACACGAAGCCGAAGAACACAAGCCCCCGACGCGAGTTTACGAATGGGATGCTGGCGGCCGTGGTCTGACCTCTTGAAATAATCCCGCGGCGTTAGTGTGAGGTTTCCCGGCCTATTTCGCGCGGGTAGCAGCAGTGGACGCCGTAGATCGCCGCTTGGGGAATTAAACAATCTGCTTGAGGAGGCACCCGATCGGGTTGTTTCGTTCCAAGTAACGCCACTGCAATGGGACTAGTTCTGGCATTCTCCAGTCGTGGAAGTTCGAGATTTGAAATTACACCGGCTCTCACTGTCATCGAACGCCTTGAAACGCCGGCATTGGGTAAAAGTACCGGTGTTGCTCACAGCCTGTGAGGGCTTCGAAATAAGGTTTTAAATAGCTTCCAGTTGTTTGAGTCAATAAACAAGGGATGGAGCGTTAAAGTCGATAATTGCCATAAATAAAGAAACTATTTTCCCAGTGAAGGCAGAGTAAAGCGCGGTGAGACCCCTGCTTTTTCCCGCGGGCCCATTGGATTCGAGCGCACCGAGCCCTTGGCGTCATTTCATGACACTTGAACTTTCTGTGTTGCAGTGCATTATAAGTCGATACTAGGGGGTTTATCCAATGGACGCAGAAATCCTGACAGTTAACTTTAAGTCGAGAGCGGTACGGACGGTTCACTATGAATTCGCGAGCAACCGACTTGTAGTTATCACGGCGCACGGCAAGACCCGCGTTTACGGCAGCATACCATTTGAGCTTGTGAAGGCCTTTGCGGAGCATCCGACGCCTGGCGTGTTCTATGAGAAATATCTAAGGGCGGCGCTCAGGCCGCAACTCTTGTCCAACTTGCTCGTCAAATTCTTGTTGCTCAGGCGTATCAAGCGTGTTGAAACGACCTCGCCTGCTGATGTTAACCTGACGGTCTATTCCTAGCTGGCGATGTGCATTGATGTAAAAGACAGGCTGGCCACATGTCTTTTCGATGCATCCCGCGAAATGTCAGGCCGGCACGTCCACGTGTTGCGCTGAACCATCCAATGTACCTCGAGGTATATCGCTCTTATACTCGACCTGGTGATGTCGCCTCGGTAACCCCACCCACTTGTTGCCCAGTGGCAATGCTGGTGGGCAACCCTCCCTCATATCCACCCACCTTGAGTTCGACGCCAATCCGCTTCCGGCGGCGTTATCCAGATTGTCCATCTTCCGACAAGTTGACTGCTGGCAGTATGCTGCATCAAGCATCATCTGCGCGTATTGCATTTTAGTTGTTGTAGTCCCGCGGAAATTCCTTTGGTACTTCCTGTTTAAAAAAAATGGGAAAATACCGCCGCATTAAAAATCAATGCATCACAAGTAAATGGCGCCAACGTCGCGCAGTCAAATTGAAATGTTTTCTCGATTCCAATAGTCGGTGCGATTATCGGCAACCGCCGATAAATTTTGAATGCCAGTTGATGTTACTATTAATTCTTGCCAATTGGTTTGGATTAGGGAAGATGATGCCAACACATTCCGACCCGGACGATGATCTTCGTTGAGTTGAGAATGTACCAGCGGGTGCCGACGGATGTTAAGAACAGAATTTCGTACTGCCTGTATGATTCTGGTAGTGAGCCTTTCTGCTTTGAGCGCAAATGCCGATACGACCGTTACTCCAAAGTCAACACGGAGTGGCGGCCTACAGATCGAAAATCAATGTCGCATCAGAGCAGATATTTGCTTCGATATATGCGACTCCGAGAAAGATGACGACCAGCATATGAGATGTCTGGGAACTTGCGTGGATGAATTTGATACCTGCAAGAAGGCGGGTGCGACAAAGTGAAAATTCATTTTTCTGGATGCTGAGGTAAGGGCGAAGGTGCTTATCCGGTATCTCCTTTTTGCTCTCAGTCGCGTATCAGCCCGAACCTGCGGGCCTCGTCGAGAAAATGACGAACCGAGGATGGTTGCCACTTTCGGCCACCGCGGGGCGGTGTCTCGCCGAGCAATTCCAATTGAGCCCCAATCCCTCGAAGCGATAAGGTCGGATCGGCAATCGCTATTGCAGCAATGAGCGTCATGAGGCGATCGTCCGGCGTGCGGCGTGGTGACCGGGTGAGCAAGGCCGAATCGGCGAGATTGGCCCGGGCCATCCTGTGGACAGCGCGCCGGAGGCGCTCGACAGTCCAGTCCATGCCACGACGGTTGAGCACGCGAACGACATTATCCCAACTGTGATCCGGTCGAAGCTTCTTGACTGTCGGCAGCCAGACATCTGCCGAGCCAACCAACTGGGAAAGATAGTTTTTATCGCGTGCTTTCGATGCAGCTTGGATCGCGTCCGGCCGCCGATCCCGTAGACCCGGATTTCCAGCTAGCTTTCCTCGGCTCTTTGCGGCCCTTATGCCAGCTTTGGTCTTTTCGCTGCCACGCCGTTTCTCAAGCTGGACCAACGCCCGAACAATTGAAAGACACGCAATGCCATGGGGAGGAGAAGTGTCAATCATATCTATCATTGAGCGCAGATGAACGCCACCCTTCTCGAAGTCCTCCATCAGTAGCAGCAAGGAGCTTGGCGAGAGGTCCAGTCGGTCGAGGCGCACGACGACGAGGGTGTCGCCAGCCCGAAGCTCGCCGAGCAGTCTCGTCAGGACGGGATGACCGTGAGAGGGATGAGACGGACGCTCATCAAAGATCCGCTCGCAACCCGCTGCAAGCAGTTCCGCCTGCTGTGTGTCCTCAAATTGCTCATCGCTCGCAGTGCGGGCATAGCCGATGATCCGTTGCCGCTTCAACAGGTCGCTGGATGCACGTTGGATCACAGTCGTGCGTCCTCCCAATTGGCTCGATGCGTTACTGTACAAACAATGTGGATCAGTAACCGCCCCATTACAAGTAAGTTTTTGATACTCGTATACGGCCTCCTGAGCGGCAAAACGCCTTTGTCGTGAAGCGTGGAGAAGCAAAGGGCATAAAATCGCCTGGTGACGGCTTGTGAGGAAACTCGCGCCTAAGACTTTGCGAACGCATCAGGGTGATACCAAGTCAGCAATGCTGCTTGAACCACAGGAATGACGGCAGCTTGGCAAATGGTGACCAGGTCTGATTGTTCACAGGCGGCGCCGCGCCGTCATCTTGCTTTGACGCAGAAGTCGACGCAGTGCGCGGGGTCGTTGCGGGAAAACATTGCGAGCGCCGCCTGGGACATACAAGCGTCATTCGACGCTTGGCGATGTGCAAAGGGAGATCAAGGCACGAAGGGCGCCTCAGACGGCTCTCTACCGAGAGCGTCTCGATGCCCGTTCCCTCTGGCCAAGCGCCGGCCGGTCCCGTGGTTACGGGTCGGCCATCAGGCTATTGCTCACGCCGCCACCGACGATCGCAAAATATTTCTATCAGGTGCGGCCGAATTCGTCGTTAAGGCGAATGATGTCGTCCTCGCCGAAATAGGAGCCGGTCTGCACCTCGATCAGCTCCAGCAGGATCTTGCCCGGATTGGCCATGCGGTGGACTTCGCCGAGCGGGATGTAGACGGACTCGTTCTCCCGCACGACCTGCACCTTGTCGCCGATGGTGACTTCAGCCGTTCCCTTGACGACGATCCAGTGCTCGGAGCGGTGATGGTGTTTCTGCAGCGACAGCTTCTTGCCAGGCGTCACGAAGATGCGCTTCACCTGGAAGCGGTCGCTCTTGATCAGCGACGTGTAGCCGCCCCAGGGGCGATAGGACGTGGGATGGGTTTCGGTGAGCGTCGCGGTCTTCTTGTGGCCGGCCAGCAGCTTGACCAGCTTGCCGACGTCCTGGCTGTCCTTCAGATGTCCGACATAGACGGCATCTTCGGATGCGATGACGGCGACGTTCTCGAGACCCTGCACGGCAAGATGAGTACCGTGGGTCATGACGAGAGAGTTTTTGGTGTTGACCAGCGTCGTGTTGCCGGCCGACACGTTGCCGTTCTCATCCTGCTTGCCGACCTTCCACACCGAATCCCAGCTGCCGAGGTCCGACCACAGGAAGGACGAAGGCACGACGGCGGCGTTCGACGTCTTTTCCATAACGGCATAGTCGATGGATATGTCGGGGCTCTTGGAAAACGCCTCGCTGTCGAGACGGGTGAAGTCGAGGTCGCGAACGCCCTTGGCAAGGGCTTCCTTGGCCGCCTTGACCACGGCCGGTGCAAATTCGTTCAGCTCCGCCAGCAGTGGCGTCACCGGGAAAACGAAGATGCCAGAGTTCCAGTAGAAGCCGCCGGCAGCAAGCATCGCCTCGGCCTTGTCGACGGGTGGCTTCTCGATGAAGCGTTTGACCGCATGGGCGCCAGAGGCCAGCGACTTTCCGACTTCGATATAACCGTAGCCGGTGGCAGGCTCGGTCGGGGTGATGCCGAAGGTGACCAGCTTGCCTTCCGCCGCCGTGGCACGGGCGATGCGGATGCAATCGAAATAGGTGGCGTCTGCCGTGATCTCGTGGTCGGAGGCCAGAACCTGGATGATGGTATCCTTGCCGAAAAGATCGCTCGCCACAGCGGCTGCGGCTGCGACGGCGGGGGCCGTGTTGCGGGCAACCGGCTCGAGCAGCACGGCTGCAAGTTCGATGCCGAGCTCGCGGGCTTGCTCGGCCACGAGGAAACGGAACTCCTCATTGGTGACGACGATGGCCGCTTCGTAAAGGTCCCTGTCGGAAACGCGCGACAGGGTGTTCTGAAACAGTGTCTGGTCTCCCACGAACTGGATAAACTGCTTTGGCGCCGTGGCGCGCGACAGCGGCCACAATCGAGTTCCCTTGCCACCGGCCATGATGACCGGGACGATTTTTGCTGCCATGAATTCGATCCTCTTTAAAACTTGTCGTCGATGAATTTCTGCAGGCGAGGCCGCCCTGGCCGCTGTCTGGCTCCGGCATCTACGAACGCTGATTTGTGTCGCTCGTCAAAAGCATGCGAGCACGACGACTGTATCGTGTCTTCCGCTTTCTCCAATCGTTCATTGTCTATTTGTCGATCAAATGAGACACAAGGTTAAGGCTGCAGTCCGGTCTTGTGGAGCTTACGCTATCTATGTCATCCCGCTGAACCCAATGGGCAGCCGGCACAATGAAGTCAGAATTTCTCCACTACGTCTATAAAATAGGTGGTTTTAACTTTTAAGGCGAATGGCTGGTCCGTACCTTTGCACGCAAATGCGACGGGAGGAAAGCTTATGGGCGAACTACGGCTGCTTAATCGAGACAATGGGGACCCGGTGCCTGCGCTGAAGAGCGAGGAAGACGCGATCTCGACTGCGCGAACGCTTGCAAAGGTGTTTGCCCAAACGGCATCCGCGCGAGATCTGGAGCGGACGATGCCTTTCGCCGAGATGGATGCCTTGTCGCGCTCCGGACTGCTCGCGATCACCGTGCCATCCGAGTATGGCGGTCTCGATGTCTCGAATGCTGTCTTGGCCGAGGTCACCGCCATCCTTGCAGAAGCGGATGCGTCGATCGGGCAGATCCCCCAGAACCATTTTTATATTCTTGAAGCGCTGCGCGTCGACGGCAGCGAAGAGCAGAAACGCTTTTTCTTCGGTCGGGCGCTGTCAGGCGACCGGTTCGGCAATGCATTATCGGAAAAGGGCACCAAAACGGTCGGCCATTACAATACCCGCATCACCAGGGACGGCATCGGCCATCGTATCAACGGTCGCAAGTTCTATTCGACAGGCGTCCTTTTTGCCGACTGGGTTACGATTTTTGCACTTGATGCCGACGACAGGCTGACGATGTCATTCGTGGCGAGGGGCACGGAAGGCATCGAGATTATCGATGACTGGGATGGCTTTGGCCAGCGAACCACCGGCAGCGGCACCACTATCCTCAACAATGTCTATGTGCAGGCCGATGCCGTCGTTGCGCACCACAAAGGTTTCGAACGGGCGACCACGATCGGCTCTGTCGGCCAGATCATTCACGCCGGCATCGATCTCGGCATCGCCCGCGCTGCCTTCCAGGACACCATCGCGTTCGTCAATAGCCAGTCACGCCCATGGACGAACAGCGGTGTCGACCGGGCATCGGACGACCCTTTGACAATTGCAAAGCTGGGCCAGATCGCGATCCGCATCGAGGCTGCGTCTGCCGTCGTCGAGCGGGCCGGGCGAAAGATCGACAGCGCCCAGGTCGATCCTACGGAAGCAAATGCCATAGATGCGACCTTGGCCGTCGAGACAGCCAAGGTGTTGACCTCCGAAATTGCCCTGGAGGCATCGACGACGCTGTTTGAGCTCGCAGGTACGTCCTCGACGCGCGCAGGCCTCAATCTGGATCGCCACTGGCGAAACGCCCGCACCCATACTCTCCACGACCCGGTCCGCTGGAAATATCACGTCGTCGGCAATTACCATCTGAACGGCGTCAAGCCGCCGAGGAGCGGCGCGCTATAGAGAAGTTCCGGATACAAACGTCCTCGCAGTCTTGCGGGAAGTTCTACGGATATCGGACCGCGTTCATCTGAAAAGGCCTCGCTCGCTTTACCGAACGAGGCCTTCCGGCTGTTCCTAGACTATCGATCAGCTGTAGAGGCTGACCTCCGGGATGGTCCCGTTGAGTACAAATTCACCGACTTCCCTGGCCTTGTAGAATACTGGGTCGTGAAGGGTGTGGGTCCGCACATTGCGCCAGTAGCGGTCGAAACGATATTTCGAGGCCGTTGCGCGCGCGCCGATGATCTCGAAGACTTTCGACGTGATGTCGAGCGAAACATGCGTTGCGTGAACCTTGGCAGCATAGGCCTCAGCCGCCGCTTCACCGCGTTCACGGGCGGTTGCATCGTGGCCGCGCGACAGGGCTGCCTGGACAGCGGTTGCGGCGAGATCGGCTAAAGCCGCCGAGGCTTTCAGGGATGCTGTGAACTCGCCGACCCGCTCCAGGATATAGGGATCGTCGGCGGCACGAGCAACGCCGGAGGTGATCCAGGGACGCGTGGTCGTGCGAACATAATCCAGCGCCGCAGCCAATGCTCCTTCCGCGGTACCGAGGTAGAAATTCACGAACACCAGCTGAATGAGCGGCGTATTGAAGGTAGCGAGCACGGGCGGCGGCGCATCGGCATCCGCAGGCGGCGCGACGAAATCGCCCTCATAGACCGGGAAATCGCGGAACTCCACGCTGCCACTGTCCGACAATCGCTGGCCCATATTGTCCCAGTCGTCATTGGCGATATAGCCGGGCCGGTCGGTCGGAACGGCGAAGTTGACGATCTGTCCGTCGAGAAGCGCGTTGGCGTTGATGTAGTCGGAAACGCGGGCAGCGGTCGAAAACGTTTTCCGGCCGTTTAGCACATAGCCGTTGCCGCGTTGCGTGAGCACCAGCCCCGGATCGCGCGGATTGACGGCAGCGCCCCAGTAGAGGCTGCGCGCAACCGTCTCGGCGCCGAGCGCCTTGGCGCGCGACTGGTCGGCGAAGGACCAGTAGATCGACTGGCTGTTGACGTAGTGGTAACCAAGCAGCTGGCCGAGCGAGCTTTCGCCACGAGCAACGATCCGCACAAGCTTCAGGGCATCGATCCAGTCGAGCCCGCCCCCGCCGATCTCGGCCGCGTGCAGCGCATTGAGAAGACCGGCGTTCTTTAACCGGACAATTTCAGGGATAGGCGGCAGGCCATCACGATCGAGTTCCGCACCGCGACGCGCGAAATCTGCGGAAAGCTCTAATGCCCTTGAAAATAGCGCTTCGCGCCCGATGCCGTGGGCCGCTGCAAAGACGACATTCGACTGGCTCATCTCAAATCCTCCAATTGAAAAGTGCGGAGGGCAAGGCGTACGAAACGCCCTGCCCTCACCGCAGATGATCAGAATAATGCCTGCGGGATCCAGCTGGCGGTGGCCGCGCCGCTTGTATTGAAGGCGGGCAGCTTAGCGGCGAGGTCCTCGATTGTCTTAACGCCGGCGGCGCGAAGAGCCGCCTGGGTCAGGAGGGTAGGCTCGACCGTGATCTGGTGGGGGACGGGCTGACCGGCGATCTCCAGGGCCGCCGCGCGGACCGAAACCGCTCCGACGACTGCCGGGTTGGTCGCGACGGTGGCAACCCATGGGCTACCCTCTTCGGTGATTTCCTGAATGTCGGCCGTCGAAACGTCGGCGGAATAAATTCGGATCTTGTCCTTGATGCCGAGATCGCCGGCCGCCAGCTTCACGCCACGGGCAAATTCATCGTAGGGCGCAAAGACCACCTTGATGTCCGGGTTTGCCGTCAGGGCCGCCTTTGCCTGGTCAGCGGTCGTCGTTGCCGTCGTATCGCTGACATTGCCAAAACGCGCCTTCTCGACGACGCCGGCATTGTCGGCCTTGAATTTTTCCCAGACCTCGTTACGGCGGTCGAGAGGCGCAAAACCGGCAACATAGACGTAGGCCGCATTGAACGCGGTGCCATTTTCTTTTGCGGCCTGTTCAAGTGCCTGCTTGGCGAGAGCATGGTCGCTTTGCTCTACCTGCGGGATCTTGGGATTGTTGAGGTTCACGTCAAAGGCAACCACCTTGACGCCCTTGTCGAGTGCTTGCTGCACAACGTCTGTGAGCGATTCGGGCAGGCCGTGGTCGACGACGATGCCCTGGACGCCAAGATTGATCGCCTGCAGGATCTGCTCGCGCTGTTCCGACGCATCCTGTCGTCCCGGGAAGACACGAAGGTCGATGCCGAGCGCCTTGGCCTGGGCGACTGCCCCGGCCTGGTAGGCCTGGAAAAAATCACCGGCCGAGATGTAACTGATAAGGGCCAGCTTGACGCCACCCTTGTCGAAGGGCGCCGGAGCGCCCGCAATGCCACCGGCCGTAGCGGCCTGGCTCATCAGCAGCGGAAGGATGGCGGCGCCGGCGGCGAGCCGTAGATAAGATCTCATGTTCGCATTCCTTTTGCATGTCTGTCGGGTCCATCGGGGCGTCGTGCGACAGACCGTTTGACCGCCCTGGCGACGCGATTTCAGTAGATATAATTCCCTATTGAATTTGTAGACTGTTTGATGCGTTGTTTCCGGTTGAAGGAGATTGTTTGTTTCCTGGACAGCCTCTCGGCAGCAAGGCTTTGCCTGTCTCATCGGCATCGCAGCTGGCAGAATTGTCGAAACAACGAAAGTTCGACCGTGCCTCTACTGGATGTCCTCAACCTCCGCCGCAGCTTTGCCGAGACGAAGGCGCTCGGCGGCGCCTCGTTGTCCATCGAGCCCGGCGAGATCGTCGCTTTGATGGGAGTGAACGGTGCCGGAAAATCAACTTTGGTGAAAATACTGTCCGGCGTGCTGCCGGCCGATGGCGGCGAGATGCGGCTCAAGGGGCAGAAGTTTGCGCCCGGCAGCCCGGCCGAGGCGGCAATGGCCGGTATAGTGACGGTGCACCAATCGACCGATCTTGTCGGCGCACCAGGGCAAACGGTGGCTGATGCGCTTCTGCTCAACCGCTTCGCCGATGGCAGCATGCCCTTTTTCGTCTCGCGAGCCAGCATTCGCAGACAGGCGCAGGCAATCCTGGACATTGCCGGCTTCGATCTGCCGCTTGACCGAGATTTTGGTGAGCTGTCGGCCGCAGAACGCCAACTCGTGGCGATTGCGAGAGCCGTGGCAAACAGGGCAGATTTGCTGATCCTGGACGAACCTACGGCCAGCCTGTCGGCGAGCGAGAGTAACCGGCTGTTCGATATCCTGCGGCGAACCCGGCGGACGGGGCTCGCAATCCTCTACATTTCCCATCGCACGGCGGATCTGCAGGCTATTGCCGACCGGGCGCTGGTCATGCGCGGCGGTGTCATCGTCGGCGCCTTCGGTCAACCGATCGATTTTGACCGTGCTGTAGAGGCGATGATCGGCCGCCCGCTTCGCTCGATGCGTCCGGGCGTGGGGGTGGCGCAAGGCGAAGCTGTGTTCACGATGCGGGGCGCGTGCCTTTTACCCGGAAGCCCAATTTTCGATCTTCAACTGTCGCCCGGAGAAGTTGTCGCCATAACCGGCGTCCTTGGTTCCGGCAAGAGCCGCCTCTTGTCGGCGATCTTCGGCCTACTGCCGCTGACGTCTGGCGAGATGACGCTCGGCGGATTGCCCTACCGCCCGAAACGTCCTGCCGACGCTATTGCCGCCGGCGTCGCCATGGCAGCCGAGGACCGGCATCGCTCGTCGTTGATGCCGCCCTCCTGGCCCGGCAATAGCATCGCCGCAACCATCGGCCTGCCGCATCTGGCCAAGTGGTCCCGGCATGGGTTCCTCGATAGCGCCCGCGAGCGTCGCGAGGGTGAAAAGGCCATCGACAGGTTGCGGATCAAGGCGACCGGACCCTCATCATCCGTCTGGACATTGTCGGGCGGCAACCAGCAGAAGGTGGTGCTGGCTCGCTGGGAGGCCGAACCGAGCCGCCTGCTGCTTCTCGACGAACCCTTCCAGGGGGTCGATGTCGGTGCACGCCAGGACATCATCCAGGCGATCCGCAGCCGCAAAGATCGCGCCACGCTGATTGCCACCTCCGATCCTGAAGAAGCGATTGAAATGGCCGACCGCATCCTCGTCATGGATCGCCACGGGCTGCAGTCGCTGAAGCCAGACCGCCACGAAGATACCCGAGAAGGAATACCGGCATGAGCGCCACCGACAGCAGATCTTTCGAAACGGAAAAAGGTCTCCCGCCATCTCGCATCGGCGGTCGTGGGTGGATCGCCAGCCTCCATTCATTCGTGCGCGCTGGCGCCGTATTCATCCTTCTGGCAGCGCTTGTCATCATCTTCACCGGTGCCCAGCCGGCCTTCATTAACCTCGGCAACCTGATGAGCATCCTGCAGGCCGTTTCCGTCGTTGCCATCCTCGGCGCCGGCGTCACGGTGACACTTGCGGTCGGCGGCTTCGACCTTTCGATCGGCGCCGTTGCCGCCTCGAGCGTCATGGCCGCCAGCTATGCGATGATCGTCTGGGGGCTCAACGTCTACGAGACCGTCCCTCTGGTCCTGGCGCTCGGCGCTGTTGTCGGCCTGCTGAACGCGCTGCTGATCGTCAGGCTGAGGGTGCCGGATCTGCTGGCGACGCTGGCCATGATGTTCCTGTTGTCCGGCCTGCAGCTTATTCCGACGGCCGGTCGATCGATCTCGGCAGGGCTGGTCCTACCGGATGGATCGAAGGCATCGGGTGCCTACGATCCCGCCTTCCTGCTGATCGGCCGCCACAGCCTGTTCGGCATCGTACCGGTCTCCGTCGTCCTGATGGCGCTGGTGGCCTTTGCTCTCTACGTGCTGACGGAGAGGACCCGCATCGGACGGCTGTTGTTTGCTACCGGTGGCAACGAGGTGGCGACACGGCTGGCCGGTGCCTCCACGCTTAGGCTGAAAACGCTGGCATACGTGATTTCCGGCACACTCGCCGCGCTCGGTGGCATCATCATTGCGGCCCGGGTTGGCCGCGGTGACGTGTCTTCGGGCGGATCGTTGCTGATGGACGCCGTTGCGGCCTCGCTGATAGGCTATGCAGTGCTGGCCCTGCGCCGCCCGAACGTGCTCGGCACCATCGCCGGTGCCGTCTTCGTCGGTGTGCTGCTCAATGGGCTGACCATGCTGAATGCTCCCTATTACACGCAGGATTTCGTCAAGGGCGCCGTGCTGGTCGGTGCCCTCGCCCTTACCTACGGCCTCAACCGCGGCAATGCCTGAGGCCATCAGATGCTGCGGTAGCATCGTTTTACTGCGAAAGGACCAATATCATGAGCCGTGAAATCAGGCTGAATGCTTTCGACATGAACTGCGTCGGCCACCAGTCGCCAGGTCTTTGGACCCATCCGCGCGACCAGTCTTGGAAATACAAGGATCTCGACTACTGGGTTCATCTGGCAAAGACGCTGGAGCGCGGCAAGTTCGACGGACTGTTCATCGCCGACGTGCTCGGCGTCTACGACGTGCTGAACGGCAATGTCGATGCGGCGCTGCGCCACTCCGCACAGGTGCCGGTGAACGATCCGCTGCAACTGATTCCGACCATGGCCCATGCCACCGAGCATCTCGGCTTCGGCCTGACGGCGTCGCTGTCCTTCGAGCACCCGTACACCTTCGCCCGCCGCATCTCGACGCTCGACCATCTGACAAAGGGCCGCGTCGGCTGGAACATCGTCACCTCCTATCTGAACAGCGGCGCACTCAACATCGGCCAGCAGGCCCAGTCCAAGCACGACGACCGATACGACCTGGCGGAGGAATATCTGGAAGTCTGCTACAAGCTCTGGGAGGGCAGTTGGGAGGACGACGCCGTCGTCCGCGACCGCACGACGGGGATTTTCACCCACCCCGAGAAGGTCCACCCGATCGGCCATGCCGGCAAGCACTTCACCGTGCCCGGCATCCATCTCAGCGAGCCATCGCCACAGCGCACACCAGTACTCTACCAGGCAGGCGCCTCCAGCCGAGGCAAGGATTTTGCCGGGGCACACGCCGAATGCATCTTCGTGGCTGCGCCATCGAAGCCGGTGCTCAAGCGCTACGTCGCCAATGTCCGGGAGGCGGCCGAGCGCAACGGCCGCAATCCTCGCGAGATCCTCGCCTTCAACCTGCAGACTGTCATCCTCGGCGAAACCGACGCCGAGGCGAAGAAGAAGTTCGACGAATACCGCAAATACGTCTCCTACGAGGGTGCGCTAACGCTGATCTCCGGCTGGACCGGCATCGACTTCAGCCAGTTCGGCCCCGACGAGCCGCTGCGGCATCGCTATACCAATGCCGTTCAATCGGCCGTCGAAACCTTTACCACCATCGATCCCGACAAAGTCTGGACGGTGCGCGAGATGGCCGATTGGGTTGGCATCGGCGGCTTCGGTCCGGTGTTTGTCGGCTCGCCACAGACAGTCGCCGACCTCCTGCAGGAGTGGGTCGAGGACACCGATGTCGACGGCTTCAACCTTGCCTACGCCGTCACACCGGAGAGCTTCGAGGATGCCGTCGACCTCCTGGTGCCTGAGTTACAGAAGCGCGGGGTCTACAAAACCGAATACAAGGCCGGGACGTTGCGCGAGAAACTCGGCGCCCGGGGACCGCGACTGACAGCACCCCATCCGGCGGCCGGATATCGCAATCTCGTTCGCGACTTCGAACAACTGCGGGCGAGCGGCTGGGACCGTGTCCGGGTATGAGCGTAATACGCTGAAACCGGGGCGAAATTCGATGCGGACATTGCCCGGTTCCGCAGAAATTTGAAAAGCTGTTCCTCGTCTATATCGTTAGAATACTTATTCTATCGACATTATTTATTAAAGGAGAGGGACATGGAATACGAGCGTTCTAAGGGTGGAATTGGCCGGCGTGATCTGTTGAAGCTGTCGGCGATAGCTGGCGCTGCGGTGGCGGGAGCAACATTGGCCGGGCGGGCGCCCGCATCTGCCGCCGATGGTGAACTGTCTCTGAAGGGCAAACGCATCGCGATCAGTGCTACGGGCACGGATCACTTCTTCGACCTTCAGGCCTATAACGCCCAGATTGCCGAAGTGAAGCGCCTTGGCGGCGAGCCGATCGCCGTCGATGCCGGTCGCAACGACGGCAAGCTTGTGTCGCAGCTGCAAACCCTGATTGCCCAGAAGCCGGATGCGATCGTCCAGATTCTCGGCACGCTCAGCGTCATCGATCCATGGCTGAAGAAGGCTCGCGATGCCGGCATACCGGTGCTGACGATCGATGTGGGCTCCACCAACTCGCTCAACAACACGACGTCGGACAACTGGGGGATCGGCAAGGATCTGGCACTGCAGCTGATTTCCGATATTGGCGGTGAAGGAAACATGGTCGCCTTTAACGGCTTTTACGGTGTCACGCCCTGCGCCATCCGCTACGACCAGCTGGTCAATGTCGTTAAATATTTCCCGAAGGTGAAAATCCTCCAGCCGGAACTGCGCGACGTCATCCCCAATACCGTGCAGGATGCTTTCACCCAGATCACCGCGCTGCTCAACAAGTTTCCGGAAAAGGGATCGATCAAGGCAATCTGGTCGGCATGGGATATCCCGCAACTCGGTGCCACCCAGGCTTTGGCGGCTGCAGGCCGCACGGAAATCAGGACCTACGGGGTCGATGGCAGCCCGGAAGTGCTGCAGCTCGTCGCAGATCCGAACTCGCCGGCCGGCGCCGATGTCGCGCAGCAACCGGCGGAGATAGGACGCACAGCCATCCACAATGTTGCAAAGCTGCTCGCCGGCCAGACCCTGCCGCGCGAAACCTACGTCCCGGCTCTGCTCGCCAATAAGGCCAATGTCAACGAAGTCACCAAGAAGCTCGGCATCGGCTGATCTCGGGGTCATCAATGTCTGCGGCCCGGCCGCAGATCGCTCCCGATGCTGCGCGCCGCGCGAGGGTTCCATGACGATTACATCCACACCTCCGCCCGGGGATCGCGATATCATCCGCCTCGAAGGTATCGACAAGCACTTCGGTGGGGCACAGGCGCTGTCCGGTGCGTCGCTCGCGGTTCGCCGTGGTACCGTTCACGGCCTGGTGGGCCAGAATGGGGCCGGCAAGTCGACGCTCATCAAGCTGCTGGCGGGACTGCACCAGCTGGACGCCGGGAGCATCGTCATCGACGGCCAGAGATTCGAAAAGCTGACGCCACATCTGGTGGAAGAGCTCGGTATCCACTTCATTCACCAGGACCGCCTGCTGGTTCCGACCTTTACCGTCGGCGAGGCGCTTTTCCTCGGGCGGGAGCCGCGTATTGCTGGAACGCCGTTTCTGGATCGCCGTGCCATGCAGCGTCGCGCGGCCGCAATACTCGAGGATTATTTTGGCATCAACTTGCCCACCGGCGCCTTGGTCAGCGAACTGTCGACTGCGGAAAAGCAGATCGTCCAGATCACCCGGGCATTGCTCAACCAGCCTAAGATCCTCGTTTTCGACGAGCCCACTGCCGCGCTCGTGCACCGGGAAGCGGAAATCCTTTTCCAGCTGATCCGCCGCCTCCGCGATGAAGGCGTGACAATCATCTATATCTCGCACTACCTCAACGAAATCGAGGCTATCTGCGACGATGTCACTGTCTTGCGCAATGGCCGTACCGTTGCCGCGCTACCGATGGCGAGCACCTCCGCCAACGCGATTGCGCGGCTGATGATCGAGCGTGACATCGAAGACATGTTTCCAAAGCGAGCGGTGACTGTCGGAGAGGACCTGCTGCAGCTGGAAAATCTGACATCACCCGGCAAATATGCCGATGTGTCTTTCACACTCCGGCGTGGAGAAGTTCTCGGGTTGACGGGGCTGCTCGGTTCTGGCGCGAAGGAGCTGGTCCGCACACTGTTCGGCCTTGAGACCGCCACCGCCGGCACCATCGCGGTCCTCGGCAAGGCGATACAGCCTGCCGATCCGTCTGAGGCCACCGACCGCGCAATAGCCTTGGTGCCAGAGGACCGCCGCATCAATGGAGTGGCGCTCGATCTGGATGTCGGCGAGAACATCAGTCTGGCCTCCTTGCCGCGTTTCACCCGGTTTGGACTGATCGACCGGAGCCGGGAGGCATCCGAAACGGAGCGGCTGATCCACCGGCTCGAGATCAAGACCGCAGGACGGGAGGCGCTGGTTCGGACGCTTTCCGGCGGCAATCAGCAGAAGGTCGCCATCGCCAAATGGCTGAGCCGGCATTCCGAAATCTACCTCCTAGACGAGCCGACCGTCGGCGTCGATATCGGCTCCAAGGTCGAGATCTACACGCTGATCGGCGACCTCGCCGAAAGGGGCGCCGGCATTATCGTGCTGTCCTCGGACTTGCCCGAACTGGTCGGGATAACCGACCGCATCCTCGTCTTCTTCCGAGGCCGCATCGTGCGCGAATTCGCGTCGCGCGAGACCACGCCCGATGCGGTGCTTGCCCAATCGACCGGCTCGAAGGAGGAACTGCGCCATGTCGGCTGACGCTCACTACGCGGGTATCGATTTCGAACCGGCGCAAGACATTCGCCCGAGGCTCGGTCGCAATTTCACGACTGCGGCCCTTCGTGGCGGCTCGCTCCTGGCCTTTGCCGCAATCCTAGTGATCTTTTCGCTGACCGCTCCCTATTTTCTGAGCGTCGGCAATATCGGCAATGTGCTTGGCCAATCGGCCATATCGGGCGTTCTGGCGATCGGGCTTACCCTCGTTCTCATTGCCGGCGGATCGAATGTGGTGACGGGTGGCATCGACCTGTCGCTGGCAGCCAATATGGGTCTCAGCGCCGCAGTCTATGCCAGCCTGATCCAGTTCGGTTTCGGCGATGCAACGGCCATCGCGGCCGCCATCGCGACCGGGGCGTTGATCGGTGCTGTCAATGCAGCGGCGGTCGTCCTTGCGGGTATCGTGCCGCTTTTGGCAACGCTGGCGGTGATGAATGTTGTCGGGGGCCTGGAACTGGTACTGACGCAGAACACCGTGCTGCCGGCATCGACGCCGTTTCTTTCTCTCCTCTCGGCCACCGACCCGTTCAGCATCCCTGTTCTCGCCTATGTCCTGCTCGGCTTCACACTGTTGGTGACCGGCATCGTGCAATTTACACCCCTCGGATTACGCCTTTACGCCGTCGGTGAATTTGCCGAGGCGGCGCGCGCTGCAGGCTTACCCCTCAAGCGGCTGGTGGCGGGAGCATTTGTCGCCAGCGGCGTCTGCGGCGGCCTGGCTGGAATTCTTTCAGTCTCCTATCTGAGCGGGAGCACGACGGGCGCTGGCGAGATGCTGCTTCCGGTCGTAGTGACTGCGCTGCTCGGATCCGTCTTTTCCCGTCGCCTCGTGCCGACCATCCCGGGAACGCTGCTCTCGGCGCTGCTGGTCGGGTTCCTGGTCAACGGCTTTCAACTGCTCAATATATCGAGCACGCTTGTCAGCGGCGTCCAGGGTGCGCTGATCCTGATCGTCGTGTCCGCGACCACATTGCTGCGTCGACAGGAGAATTGATCGATGTCCCTAACCGCACCCTTGCCAGTTACAGACGCTGCATCAGCCCACCGCACCCTGCATAACCTTGGTCGCTACGGACTGGTGCTGGCTCTGATCGTCGTCTTTGCCATTTTCAGCCTAACGACGTCGACCTTTCTGACCTTCGCCAACCTGCAGAGCGTACTCGTCAACAATTTCACGCTGCTCGCTATCGTCTCCGTGGCCATGACCTTCGCAGTCGCCTCAGGCGGCATCGATCTATCCGTCGGCACGGCGGTCGACATGGCAAGTTTTGCCTTCGTCTCGGTGGTGCTGGCGGGCCAGCCAGTGGCGATTGCCGCACTTGCTGGGCTTGTCGCCGGCGGGCTGGTCGGCGCATTCAACGCGCTGCTCATTTCCGGCATCGGCATATCGCCGTTTCTGGCGACGCTGGGAACGCTGTTCATCGGCCGCAGCATCCAGCAGATGCTCACGAATGGCGGTAACCCGGTCTATCTTCCCCCGAACGGCGTGCCCGCTTCCTTCCGCTTTATCGGCCATGGCACGATCGCCGGCGTGCCGACCCCGCTGTTCGTCGCATTCCTCATCATCGTGGCTGCAGCTATTATACTTTCCCGCAGCCGGTTCGGACGCGTGCTGCTGGCATCCGGCATCCAGCCCAGCGTAGTGCGCTATTCCGGCCTGTCGATCCGCGCCCATGTCGCCCTCGTCTTCATCCTGGTCGGGACAATTGCTGCTGCAGCCGGGCTGATCCTGACCGCGACCGTCAGCGTCTACATCCCCTCGTCCGGAAATGCGTTCCTGCTCAACGCCATCGGCGCAACCTTCATCGGCACTACCTTCAGTCCACGCGGCCGCCCGAACATCCCCGGCACAGTTCTCGGCGTCCTCCTGCTCGCCATCGTTGCCAACGGCCTGCTGCTCAGCGACCTGAATTTCTACTGGCAGCAGGTCGGAACAGGAACGCTCATCTTCGCCGTTCTTGCCGTAAGCTTCGCCAGCAGGAAAGCGCACGCTTGACGTGGCGCCGTGCGTTTGACCACGCGATGTTGAGCCAGATCAGGCATGCGGCGGTAAGGCGGCGCCTGCGAGTTTCGTCTTTATCCAGTCGGCAACACGGTAATATCGCAGGGTAAGCGGCGGTCCGTATTTCATGTAAAGAGGTGCCGCTGTCAGAGGTTCTAGCTTGAGCGAAAGATCTGACTGCGGAACGCCTTTTGCCCAGTCAGACAGGATGCCGCCCAGCATGCTGCCGGTCGGCACGCCACGACCCGAAAGGCCGGTCAGCGCAACGACGCCCGGTGCCAGATCGTAAAGACGCGGCACGGTGCGGTACTGCATGTCGAGCTCGCCGAACCAGAAATACTCCCATCGGATCTCCTGCCTGATTTGCGGATGCAGCCATTTCAACCTGTTGCTCATCACCCTGCGGGTATACTCCATGTCTCGGCCGCGCCGCCCCATCGGAAACATCGACGCGACGATCCGCCCCTCGGCATTGTACTTGTAGACATAGATATCGCCGCGACCATCGTGGACGGTGGTATTACGTGGCAGGATCGAGCGGCGCTCGTCTTCCGATAGCGGCTGCGTTGCCGCGACAAAGACCTTCTGGATCCTGAAGGTCCGGTCGAGCTTCGGCCATCCGCCAACCGTATAGGCCCCGGTGGCGAAGATCACCTTGTCTGCAACGACTTTTCCCTTGGGCGTGCGGATCGCCCAGGCGGTTCCGTCGCGCTCGCAACCGGTCACCGGCGATTGCGTATGAATAATTCCGCCCTCCTGGATGACCGCTCGGGCAAGGCCGCGGGAATAACCGAGAGGGTTGAGGTGCCCAGCCTCCTCATGCAGCCAGCCGCCGTGAAAGCGCGGGCTACCGGTAATCGTCGCCACCTCGTCCCTGTCCAGGGCCCGGGTTTTCGCGCCGACGGCGTTGTAAGTGCGCACCTTCTCTTCGATTGTCTTCATCATGCCGGGATAGGCGGCACCCATGACATAGCCGTGCTGCTGCCATTCGCACTGGATCTGGTAGCGCTCGATCATGGCGGATACGCGGTCGTTGGCGCGAGTCTGCCTGGCGATCAGCCGTTCTGCCCAAGGCTCGCCGAGCATCCGGCGCAACTCCGGCAGGCTGTAATGAGTGAACGTCGGCGTGCAATGGCCGGCGTTGCGCCCAGAACCTCCAAAGCCGATCTCTTCCCTCTCCAGAAGCAATACGCTGATGCCGTCGCTGACAAGGTCGAGCGCCGTGGTCAGCCCGGTGTAGCCCCCGCCAACGATGCAGACATCGGCTTTGAGCGTGCCCTCCAGCTCTTTCGTTTCGACAGCAGGCGCTGCGGTTTCGTACCACAAGGTCGTCTTGAACGGAGAAAACCGGGTCATATCGCGCCCTTCAGTTTGCATCGCTGCGCGCGTCAAGTGCGTCGCGCAGGCCGTCTCCGATGAAGTTGAAGCTTGTTACCGCCAGTGTGATCGCCACGCCCGGTACGATCGCGAGCCACGGGGCGCGGTCGAGATATTGCTGCGCACCGTTCAGCATATTGCCCCAGCTCGGCAGCGGCGGCTGGATGCCGTAACCGAGGAAACTGACATAGGCTTCGAGCAGGATGGCGCGCGCGACGGTCAGTGTGGCGGCGACGATGATCGGGCCGATGGCGTTCGGCAGGAGTTCGCGAAACATGATCCAGCGGTTGGAAAGGCCGAGCATCCGGGCAGCCAGCACGAAATCTCGCTCGCGCAGCGAGCGCACCTCGGCTTCGACGATACGGGCGATCTCCATCCAGCTTGTGACTGCAATGATAACGGTGATCATGAACGGGCTGGGCTTGATGAAGGCCGCCAGCGCCAGAAGCAGGAAGATACTGGGAAACGACAGGAAGGCATCGACGAACCGCATCAGCGCCGCACCGATACGTCCGCCGTAATAGCCGGCACAGACACCGATGACGGTGCCGAAGATCGTGCTGAGCACCATGGCGAAAAAACCGACGAGCAGCGAAATGCGTCCGGCCATGAACAGGCGGGCAGCGAGATCGCGGCCAAGCGGATCGGTTCCGAAAATATGGTAGCCGGTCAGCGGTGGGGCAAAGCGGGCGCGAAGGTCGATGTAGAGTTCGTTGAACGGCAGCAGATAGGGACCGATGACGCAGGCAAGCGTCAGCAGCGTGATCATGATCAGGCCGATCATGGCAAGCCTGTGGCGCGCGAACCGACGGAAGGTGCGGCTCTGCCACCAATGGGATTTGCTGGAGCGGGGTATGGAAGCGATTGCTGACATGATCTTTTTCCTAACTCAGCCGGATGCGCGGATCGACGAAGGCAACGAGGAGATCGGCGATCAGACTACCGAACAGCACGAGTATCGCCGAAAACATCAGGAGACCCATGACAACCGGATAGTCGTTGTACCCGAGACTATCCAGAAACAGCCGCCCCATGCCAGGCCATGTGAAGACGGTCTCGGTCACCAGCGCTCCGCCGAGAATGGTCGGAAGCTGCAGCCCCGCCAGGGTGATCATCGGCAGGAGTGCATTGCCGATGACGTGTTTCATCAGGACCCGCCGTTCCGACAGCCCCTTGGCCTTTGCGGTGCGAACAAAGTCCTGGTGGATGACGTCAAGCGTCGCGGTGCGCATGTAGCGGCTCCAGACGGCGACGTTGACGAGCGCCAGAACCACCGTCGGCATGATCAGGTGGATGGCATAGTCACTGACCGAGCCGTTGCCGATCGTGTACATGTTGCCCGCTGGCAGCCACCGCAATTTAAGGGCAAACAGATAGATCGCGACAAGTCCGAACCAGAACGTCGGGATCGACAGGGCGACCATGGCACCCACGGTGGCGGAATAATCGAAGATCGAATAGCGCTTGGTCGCGCCCTTGATGCCGACCCAGGTCCCGACGGCAATCGACAACACGGTCGATGAGCCCATCAGCAGCAGCGTGGCAAAGAGATGCCCGGTGATGATGCCGAGCACCGGCTGGCTGTCGCGATAGGAGTGACCCCAGTCACCCTGCAGAAGATGCCAGAGCCAATCGAGATACTGGATCGGCAGCGGCCGGTTCAGGCCCATCTGCTCGGAGATGCGGTCGAGCGTTTCCTTGGTCATCCCGGGGGTGAGCGCGTATTGCGACAACGGCCCTCCAGGCGCAAGGTTGAGGACGGCGAAGCCGATCATCGACACCAGAACCAGAAGGATCAGGCTCTGCCATAAACGGCCCATAAGATAGTGCAGCATCGCGGTCTCTCCGATGATTGCGGGACGCATAGTCCCGGACGTCGAATGCCTCTCCCGCCCCTCCCGCAAAAGGAAAGGGCGGGTAAGGGATCGGCGTTAGGATGCCCAGTACCAGCTCCCGGGGTTCCAGCTGTCGATGCGGACGTTGACATTGTAGGCGATGCCTTCGGCACCCTTCTTGTAGCCGCGCACTGTGGCGTACTGGAAGATGGGCAGTAACGGCAGATCGGCGCGTATGATGTCCTGGATCTTAAGGTAGATCTTCTTGCGCTCTTCCGGCACAAAGGTCTGGCCGCCCTCGGTCAGCAGCTTGTCCACCTCGGGATTGGCATACTGCCAGGTGTTCTGGCCAGAGCCGCCCTTGGCAACAATGGATGTCGACTTGAAATAGTCAGACGTATCGGGATCGGCGCCTGTTAGGAAGTCGAGGCCGACGACGACGCTGTCGAACTTCGAATTCGACCAGTATTCGCCCCACATCACGGCGGGCGGCAGGTTCGAGATGG
Source organism: Rhizobium rhododendri (assembly GCF_007000325.2). Lineage (GTDB taxonomy): Bacteria > Pseudomonadota > Alphaproteobacteria > Rhizobiales > Rhizobiaceae > Rhizobium > Rhizobium rhododendri. Next base: position 26,591 of record NZ_CP117268.1, read on the forward strand.
TCATTTCGATGCCGAGATCCTTGAAGGACTGCTGCATGAACTGCTGCACCTGTTCGCGGATATGATTGCCGGCCGTGGTCGAATTCGAGAAGGAAAGCTTGACGCCACCCTTAGCGCGGATGCCGTCGCTGCCGGGCACCCAGCCTGCATCGTCCAGGAGCTTCTTGGCCTTTTCGGGATCGTATTCATGCTTGGGCAGATCCGGATTGGCATAGAAGGATTGCTGCGGCATATAGCTTTCCGTGGGTGTCGGCAGGCCATAATAGAGCGTGTCGATGATCGTCGTCTTGTCCAGCGCATGATAGAGCGCCTGTCGAACCGCAAGATCCTTGAACTGCGGCCTCTCCATGTTGAAGGTCACGGATTCGACTGTCGAGCCCGGCACGACGAGCACAGTCTTGCCATCCAGCGCCTTGGCTTCTTCATAGTGGTCCGGCGTGATCCACTGCAGGCCCGCGACATCGATATCGCCGGTCTTGAACTGGGTGTAGAGAACCGTCAGGTCAGGAATGTATTTGTAGATGATGCGCTCGAGGTAGGGGCCGTCACCGAAATAACCGGTATTGGCTTCAAGGGTGATGTGATCGCCTGGGACCCGCTCCACCCACTTGAACGGACCGGTGCCGATGGGCGCATGGTTGAACGGAGCGTTGTTTTTGTCCTTCTCTGCGCCGAGGATGTGCTTGGGCACTATGAAGGTCGAGGCGAGGATCGAGGGATAGGGGGCGAACGGTTTTTCCATCTTCCAGGTAATTTCGGTCGGCGACACGACAGTCAGGTCCCGAACCAGTTCATGGCCGGTCTTGCGCCAGCTGAGGAAGGTTGGATCGACCATCAGTTCCAATGTGAACTTGACGTCTTCGGCAGTGAAAGGCGACCCGTCATGCCACTTGACGTCGTCGCGCAGCTTGACCTTCCAGGAAAGACCATCGGCAGAGATGCCGCCATTTTCAACGCTGGGAACCTCGACGGCCAGCGCCGGAGTGAACTTGCCTTTGGGGTCGATGGCAAAAAGCGGGTCGAACAGGCTGAAATGGATACCTTCGTCGACTTCGATATGCAGCATATGCGGATTGAAGACGGTCGGCTCCTGTGAGAAGCCGACGATCATCTGGCCTGTCGGCTTTGCTGGCGGCGTCGCTGCAAGGGCCTGGTCGCGGCCGAGAAGGCCGGGCATGATCAAGCCGGATGCACCGGCCAAAGCCATCATGGTGAGCGCCTGGCGGCGCGTCGGATTGAAGACTGCATGCTTGGTTTCGTCAGACATCGGCTTTTCCCCTTTGATGTTGCTCAGTCACTGTTCCACTTTGTTTTTCGGCACGTCATGTCATCTGCCTTCTTTGCCCGGGCAGAATTAGAAACCGCTGATCAGCTCGATTTTCGAGCCGTCGGAAAAGCGGGAAAGGCGGAAAGCCGTGGGGTCGACCACTGGCGTTCTGCTGGTAACGATGTCGGCCATCAACTTGCCTGCGGCAGGACCGATGCCGAAGCCATGGCCGGAAAAACCGGTCGCGATATGGAAGCCGGGGATTTGATCGACAGCTGAAATCACCGGCACGGCGTCCGGCGTCACATCGATATAACCCGCCCAACGCTGGGCAATCTCTGCCTTTTCGAATACCGGAAATGCCTTTTTGAGGTTGGCAAGCGCCAGGTCGGACAGTTTGTTGGCGGGCTTCGGGTCGAGTACGCGATTGTATTCGAACGGGCTTGCCTCATCCATGGACCAGCGATTGGGGATACGCGCCTCGTCGAGGAAGCGCCCGCCCAGCCGGAATTTCAGCGAGCGCCATTCCTTTCCAAAAGCAGGCATGAAGTCGCGGGCATAGCGGAAGGATTTCGGCACGATATCGACGACGTTCTCATGTCCGGAGGCAATCGTATAGCCGCCATCCTGGCGCTTGCGCACGGCGAAACCCTGCGACCAGATTGCCTGCTCCGGCCCACCTTCCAGCGGTTTTGTCCGCAGGACCGAGTTCATCACCTTCAACTGCGGCAGGTCGATGCCGAAATTTCCGGAAAACAGGCTGGACCAGGCCCCGCCGGCGAGCACCACTGCCGAACAGGCGATCGGGCCACGCTCGGTCACAACGCCCGAGATCCGGCCGCCGGACGTTTCGATGCCGCGCACTGCGCATTCCGTCAGGATCGTCGCTCCCTTGTCGCGGGCGGCTTCGGCAACTGCGGGGGCTGCGACCTGCGGTTCGGCACGTCCGTCCGCGGAGGTGTAGAGCGCACCCTTGATGTCCATATCCGCATTTGGGAACATCGCACGGAACTCGCCGGCACTCAGCATCCTGGAATCCAGCTGGTAGCCTTCGAGGTTACGGTTCCAGCGCTCGTGATCGGCAAACTCCTGATCGCTGGCGCAGGTGAACAGGATGCCGGCGCGTTTGTAGCCGGTCGCACGACCGATCCTCTGGTCGAGATTGCTCCACAGCCGCAGGGCTTCCGCCATTAGCGGCACTTCGCGCGGATCTCGCCTGGAAATACGCACCCAGCCCCAGTTGCGGCTCGACTGCTCGTGACCGATCCCACCTTTTTCACAAAGGGCAACGCGCAGGCCGCGCTCGGCAAGTTCGAGCGCTGTTGATGTGCCGATGATGCCGCCACCGATGACGACGATATCGACTTCGGCAGGCAGGTCGGCATCGCCGTGAACGGGAACGACATAGGGTCCGGGCATTTCAGTAGGATTCCTCGAGCTGGCAATTGATGTTGAATTCGGCGACGCTGGCTTCGTTTGGCAAGTCCAGCAGCATGGATATGATCCGGGCAAGATCGCGCGGGTCGGTCATCGTTTCGGCGGCGCGGTCGGTGATACCGAGCGCCATGTCTGTCGCAACGAAACCCGGGCAGACGGCGGTAGCGCGTATACCAAGATCAAAGCCCGCATGGCGGATGCCGTGGGCAAGGGCAACAGCTGCAAACTTGGAGATCGAATACGAACCGGCGCCGGCCGACTTCACGCGCTTGCCGGACAACGAACCGAGAATGATAACCCTGCCCCGGCCACTTTTGCTGAGAGCCGGCCATGCAGCCCGGGCAAGCCGGCGCGGCGCCTTGACATTGACAGCAAGCATCGCGTCGATGTCCACCTCATCGGCCTCTATGACCGATTTCGCAATCATGATCCCGGCATTGGCGACGATAGCATCGATGCGGCCGAAACGGTCGACTGCCGCATCGACCCAGGTCTGCTCGGCAGTTTCTTCAAATGCATCGTAGGTGTGAACATGAACGCGCCGTGGATCGGCCCAGGCAGGCAGCGCCGGCGTGCGCATGCCAAGCGACAGGCGCCATCCCTGCTCATGCAGAAAAACCGCGACTGCCGCGCCGATGCCACGATTGGCACCCGATATCAACGCTACACGCTCTGCCATCATGGCATGATCCTTCGAAAACAACGATCAGGACAGGCCGGCGATCCGCCGGTAGGTTCTGCGCAGAATGTCCATCAACAGCTGCCGGTCGCCCTCCGGCACGAAGTCGAAGAAGTCCCTGGATTGCCGGGTAACGATGGCGCGCACCTCGACAGCCAGCTCTGCGCCTCTCTCGGTGATGTAAAGTTCCTGTGCGCGGTTGTCGTCTACCGACGTCTCGCGGGTCAGAAGCCCCTGGCTTTCCATCTGCTCGACAAGGCGGCCCATGGCGGAACGATCCTTAAGAATGAGTTGGGCGATCACAGACGGGCGAATTCCCGGATGACTGTCGACCATGAGCAAGGTAGTGATCTTTCCGGTCCCCTTGGCGACATCGTATCCCTCAAGGCGCTCATCCAGATCGCGCGAGACTGCGATATTGACCGTGCGGATGTAGAAGCTCAGCGTATCTTCCAGCACATCAAGATCGATGTCCTCAAGCGAAACGGGTGGCGTCTTTCTTCGTTCTGGCACAGTCGAAAGCCTCAAAAAAGCAAAGCGATACCAAGCTATCCTTTCTGATAAGGTTAGCTATTACGATCTCGGAACGAGAGACATAGGAGTAGTCTTCCAAGGTCATGATTTGCCAGATAGTGGATAATTGCAACTATTTTCTGATGAGTTCGCCGATATTTTATTCACCGTTCTGAATTGCCCGTTTATTGGGCGGATACGCATATTCATATGAGGCAAAACGACAAAAAGCCGCCCTGACACGGGTTCAGGGCGGCCACGCTATACGGGATCAGTTTATGGGCGCCTCAGGCGGCCGGCTCCCACTCGGCACCGGGGATCGCCGCGACAAGCTTGCGGGTATAATCGTGGCCCGGCGCGCGGAAAATCTGCGAGGGTGGCCCATACTCGACGATTTCCCCCCGGTACATGACGGCGACCTCGTCGCAGATCAGGCTCGCGACCCTCAGATCATGGGTGATGAAAATCATTGCCACCTTTGTCTCTTTCTGGATTCGCGTCAGCAACTCGAGAATCTGCGCCTGGATCGACACGTCGAGGGCCGACACCGCTTCATCGGCCACCAACAGCACAGGGTCGAACATCAGCGCCCTGGCGATGCCGATCCGCTGCCGCTGGCCGCCGGAAAATTCATGCGGAAACCTGTCATAGGCACCCTCGTCCAACCCGACCAGCTTCAACGTTCGAAGCGCCTTGGCTTTCGCCTCCGAGATGGACATCCCATGCGCCACGGGCCCGACGGTCAGGACCCTGCCGATGGTATGACGCGGATTGAGGGAGGCAAACGGATCCTGGAAGATCATCTGGATATAGGGTCGGATCGATCGGAATGCGTCGTTCGACATCGGCGCGATATCGCGACCGTCGAACAGGATCTGGCCGCTATCCGAATTCATAAGCTTCACCAGAACCCGGCCGAGCGACGACTTTCCGGAACCGGATTCGCCGACGATGCCGAGGGTTCGCGCCTTGCGGATCGAAAAACTGACATCGTTGACGGCGCGCACAGTTCGACCCTTGGTAAAGAACCCGCCGGACGTGTGGTAGGTCTTACTGAGATGAGATACCTCAAGCACGACGGGCGTATCCGCTGCTCCCTGCCGATCCTGCGCGGTCATGCGCGGAACGGCGGCAATGAGGCGTTTCGTGTAGGGATGCTCGGGCGCGTTCAAGACGATATCGGCAGGCCCCTGCTCCACAAGATGTCCTTTCTCCATGACGATCACCCGATCGGCAATCTCCGCGACGACGCCGAAATCATGGGTGATGAACATCACGCTCATGTTCTTCCGACGCTGGATCTTGCGGATCAATTCGAGAATTTGCGCCTGGGTCGTGACATCCAGCGCCGTTGTCGGCTCGTCGGCGATCAAGACATCGGGATCAAGCGCGAGCGCCATGGCGATCATCACACGCTGACGCTGTCCGCCGGAGAGACGGAACGGATACTGATGCTGAAGCAGGCCTGGGTCGGGAAGACCAACCTCGTCGAGAAGACCGAGAACCTTGGCAGCACGGCTTTCCGGCGTCCCCACCTTGTGCGCTTCCATCACCTCGGCGATCTGATCGCCGATCGTCATCAGCGGATTGAGGGCCGAAAGCGGATCTTGAAAAATGATCGAGACGGCGCGGCCGCGCAACGCCCGCAAAGTCTTTTCATCCGCCTGGATCAGGTCCCGCCCCTTGAACCAGATGCTGCCATGCGTGACGGTGATGGCCGGTGACAACAGCCCCATGATTGCATTGGCCGTCACCGACTTTCCTGACCCGGACTCGCCGATGATGCAGAGAATTTCCCCCGATCTCAGATCGAAGGAAATGTCACTCACCGCATGCGGGCGCTCCATGTTCTTCGGAAGACTGACGGTCAGTTGCCGGACGGACAGAGCAACATCTCCGCCAGCTTCCAGTGGCATAGTTTCAGTCTGCATGATGGCGGGCCCTTTCCGATTTTCGCGAAGGCTTGGGGTTATGCAAGAATGATGCCGAATATCGGGAGTTTCCGTGCGGGCGAATGCCGAAGCACCCTTGTTGATGATACTACGGCTGGGACAATCGGATGAGCGGACCGCATTTCTAACTCTAAAAACTGAAGTGAACCGTATCGTCTCACCCGGTCAGTGGGATCGGCGTTACGTCGGATAATGGTCTGCAGCATCAATATCGAAGACGATGCGGCGAACGTCTCGCCAGGTTGCGGCACACGGCTTGGCATAAAACATGCTTCTCACCAGCCTGTCACATTCCAAATGGGAAGAAGGCTAGTCATGACGCGACAGGCAAACGGTATGATGGATGTGCGCCTGATGAGGACGCTGTTGACCTTGTTGACGGAATGCAGTGTCTCTCGAACGGCCGATATTCTGGGCCAGGCTCAGCCAACGGTAAGTTTAACGCTGAAAAGGCTGCGGGAAATGCTGGACGACCCGCTGCTGGTGAGGTCTGGCAGCACACTTGTGCCGACGGAACGGGGCCTTGCGCTGAAGCAGACGTTGCGCGACATTCTCGGCCAGATCGACGCTCATCTTTCTCCAGATGCAACCTTCGACCCGAAAACCGCAGCGCGGAACTTCCGCATCATTGCCGATAATTGCCTTGGAGCAGTGTTTCTGCCTCAACTCGTCGGCAGAATTGCGCAAAAGGCGCCCAATGTGGGTGTCGATGCATCTCATATGCCGAGCTACGAGGATCTGATAAGCCAGTTGGCAGACGGCTCCATCGACGCGGTCATTGGCAACTGGCCACACCCGCCAGAATACCTGCGGATGTCCCCGTTGCTGACGACCGACATCGTCTGCGTCTTCCGCCCAAGCCACCGGCTTGCCAGCCAGCACAAGCCGATCACCATGGACGAGTTTCTGAAAGAGAAGCATCTGTCGCCGACATCGGACAAACGTGCGCATCTCAGCCCGATCGACGGCCGGCTGATAGAACTCGGCCTGAAGCGCAATATAGCCGTCTCGGTTCCCGAATATGCGATCACACCTTACGTGCTGACCCAATCCGACCTTGTCTTTACCACGGGTCGTATTTTTGCCGAGCAGATCGCCCAGTCGTTTCCGTTGGTCGTCAGGGAGGCTCCAAGGGACCTCGGGCAGATGCAGTTCTATATGCTGTGGCACGAGTGCAAGCATCAGTCGCCCGATCACCTCTGGCTGAGACAGATGATCAAGTCGGTTGCAGCCGACATTCGCGCCTGCGATCCGACGGGCCCCTTGTCACCCAAAGCCCTTCTTCCTCACGCATCGCTCTACAATTGAAAGGACCGCTTCCGTTCAGAATGTCCGGCCGCACAAAACTGGCAAAGCGCAATATAGTCTATTGTGTATCGGTTATAGGCTTTCCTGACCAAACAGACCACACTCCTCTCAGTTTCCTCGCAACGAGATGAGAGCACGATGGCAGGTTCAGGAATTACCCGACGTGAAATACTTGCAGGTATCGCCGCTGGCGCGGCGGCAGGAACTTTCGGCTCGTTGAGCAGCGCGCGGGCTGCCGTGTCGGAGATGGTCTGGGCAACCTGGGATTCCAACGGCCATCCTGAATACATCGCAGCCTTCGAAGCGCAGACCGGTGTCAAGGTAAAGTTGTCCTATCTCTCCAGCGAAGACGCGCAGTTTGCGGCGCTGAAAACCGGCACTGCCTCGGATTGGGATATGATCAACCCATCGCTGAACGGAAGCTGGCGCTATATCAAAGCGGGGCTGCTCCAACAAATCGACATGGCCAAGATCCCCAACTCCGCCAAGATGTACGATGTCTTCAAGACCACACCCAAGGTCCTCGATGCCTCCGGCAAGCAGTTTGCAGTTCCCTACCTCTGGGGTCTAAACCCGATCGTCTACCGCAAGGACAAATTCGAAAGCGAGCCAGACTACACGACGCTTTTCAACGAAAAGTACAAGGGCCAGCTCGCCATGCGCGACTATGCGCTGGAATCGATCGGTATCGCGGGCCTGGTTGCCGGCATCCCGCGCGACAAGGTGTTTTTCATGGAGACCAAGGAGCTTGCGGAAGCCAAGAAGCTGCTGATTGCCCAAAAGCCGCTACTACGGACTTACTGGCAGACGATCGGAGATCTCACCAACCTGTTCGCCACGGGCGAGGTTTCCTGCGCATTTTCATGGCGTGTTCCCTACGATACCCTGAAGGACAAGTTGCCGTTGGGCATGGCAAAGCCCAAGGCTGGCATCATGGGATGGTGCGACTGCTTTGCCATGCCGGCGACCCTGTCTCCCGAAAAGACGGAGATCGGCTACAAGTTCATCGATTATTTGCTCGGTCCGGAATTCGCAACGCAGATCGCCAAGATCGGCAATTACGCCACGACCTCCTCCGTCATCCGTGACACCTTGTCCAAGGAACAGCAGGAAGCGATCTTCGTAGACGACATGGACGTGATGAAGTCCTTCATGTGGCCGGTTGCCCCTGAGAATTACTCAGAGTGGCTGAAGGTCTGGAATGAAGTCAAGGCAAGCTGATCATGGTGAATACGCCTGACAGGGCGCCTGATCTGCCGGGAGCGGGGTTGTTGCTCTCGGCCCGCGGCCTGACCAAGACTTACGGCAGGCAGCGGGTGGTCGATGGCATCGATCTCGACATCCCGGAAAGGGCGTTCACCACCTTCCTCGGCCCTTCCGGTTGCGGCAAAACGACAATCCTGCGGATGATTGCAGGTTTCGAGAAGCCGGATGCAGGTTCCATCGTGCTGGATGGCAGGTCGCTTTCCGGCGTGCCGCCGGAGCGGCGCCCGGTCAACACGGTCTTCCAGAGTTACGCCTTGTTTCCGCATCTGACGGTATTCGGAAACGTGGCCTTCTCGCTGACGCTGCGTCGAAGCAATATCGATGTGGCAGCCCGCGTGAAACGCGCTCTTGACGCCGTCCACATGGCAGAATTTGCGGACCGATATCCGCACCAGCTTTCGGGTGGCCAGCAGCAGCGGGTCGCCGTGGCGCGGGCCATCATTGCCGAACCTCACCTGCTTCTCCTCGACGAACCCCTGTCGGCGCTGGACAAGAAGATGCGCGGACATCTCCAGATCGAGCTGAAAGACCTGCAGCGGCGCCTCGGCATCGCCTTTGTCTATGTCACCCACGATCAGGAGGAGGCGTTTGCGCTCTCCGATATCGTCGTCGTGATGAACAAGGGCCGCATCGTTCAGAAGGCACCACCGTTGACGATCTACACCCGCCCAGCAAACGCATTCGTTGCTGACTTCATCGGCGCAGCGACACTTGTTCCCGGCGAGATCGTCGGGAACGGTTCAGTTCCCGGATCGGCCGCGATCAGCACGGCGATCGGTGTTTTCGAATGTCCGGCAATCGATGGCCTGTCGCAGGGCGACACGGCAATTCTGGCGATCAGGCCGGAGCACGTCCTTGTCGGCGCAGACGGGTTGAGCGCGACCATCCAGCACGTGGTCTTCAAGGGTGACCGATACCTCGTCGAAGCCATCGTGAACGGCGTTGCGGTGCGATACATGGCCGATCACCCGATGATGCCGGGAGCCGATGTCGCCCTGGTCATCGATCGGCAGCGCGCCTTCATCACGAGGATCGACTGATGGATCCGGTATTTCATCGGGCGCAGCTTGCCGTGCCGGTCGCCTGCCTCTTGATCGTTGGATGCATTTTGCCGCTCGCCTTGCTGGCGGTGTTCAGCGTCTTCGAGGTGGATCTCGATGCTTTCACGCTCGTTCCGGCCTTTTCCGGGAAAAGCTGGGCGCAGATGTTTAGCAATCCGGTCTTTGCGTTTCTGATCGGCAAGGCTGTTGTCTCAGGCGCAGGCACCGCCGTGCTGGCCGCCACTGTCGGCTACCCGATCGCTATTTCGATGACGCGCCTCTCGGTTCTCTGGAAAGGGATCGGTAGCATCGTTCTTCTGACGCCGCTTTATACCGGCGAAATTGTCCGCATTTATGCCTGGCGGGTTGTTCTCGGCTCGGAAGGCCTGATCAACGCCGCTCTGCAATGGGTCGGCATTATCCGTGAACCGTTGAAGTTCCTGTTGTTTACACCGTTCACCACGCATCTTGTGCTGCTCTACAACAACCTGCCCTTCATGGTGCTGGCAATCTGGATTTCGGCTGAACTGATCGACCATCGCCTGATAGAAGCGGCAAGGGATCTGGGTGCCCGCCCTCTGGACGCGTTTTTCAAGGTTATCCTTCCCCTGACGACGCCCGGACTGGCTGTCGGCGTGTTTACCGTCTTTGCACTTGCCGCAGGTGACATGATGACGCCAAGTCTTCTCGGGGGAACGTCTGGTGCTACTCCGATGGCCATGATCGACAATTTGTTCGGAACCGCCTTCGACTGGCCGCTGGCATCGGCGCTTTCCCTCAGCCTTCTCATCGTTCTTTTCGTGCTTGCCAGCGGCTTTTTAACAATCCTTCTGCGGGTTAGTGGCGCCAAGGCAGTGTTTCGATGGGGTGCAAGATGAACCGTATGGTCATTCTCACGCTCGCGCTCGCCGGATGCTTCTTCTATCTTCCGATCGTCGTTCTCGGAATATTCTCTTTCAACGCCGCAAGCACCATGGCTTTCCCCTTGAGCGGCTTCACCCTCTCCTGGTACGGCAGTCTTTTGGGGAATGACGCCTTTCGGGGCGGCTTTGCCACCAGCTTCTTGATCGCTCAGCCTGTGGGCTTGCTGGGTGCTCTCCTTGGCCTCATGGCCGCACTGGCCCTGACATCGCCACGCATGAAGTTTCGGGCAGCATTTGCTATCCTGGTTCTCGTGCCCTTTCTGGTGCCGAAGACGGTCCTTTCGATCGCGCAGGCCATGCTCATGAGCTGGGTGGGGCTGGGTCGCGGTGCGACTGCGCTGATCCTGGCTGAGACTCTGGTCGTCGTTCCCTTCACCACCACCATACTTGCCGCTGTGATGGTTCGTCTCGACCCGCGTCTTGAGGAAGCAGCGCGAGATCTCGGCGCAACGCCGTGGCAAAGTTTCCGGCGTGTCCTGCTGCCGCAGCTGAGCGTCGCGCTGAGTGCGGCCTATTCCATCGGCGTCATCCTCTCCCTGGCCGATCTTACCATCTCCATGTTCCTTGCCGGACGAACGCAGCCCCTGTCGCTGATCGTCGCATCGGAGTTCCGGCGCGAACTCAAACCCGACCTCAATGCCATGCAAGTTGCGGTACTCGTGCTGACGGCTCTGATCGTGGCGCTGACCGAACTCAATCGCCGCCGCCGCTTGCGTGGCCGTATGGCGCATTTGCGAGACCAGCTATGATGATTTCCCCCGTCGATATCCCAGGGACGGCCCTTGACGACTTGAAGCAGGCAGCGCTTGCCGATCTTGCAGCACTTGGCTATCCGAGCGCGCCGTGGCTCAGCGATCTACCAAGGCCCGACGCCGCAGAGATTGCCGATGTCATCGTTGTCGGCGGTGGCCAGTCCGGCGTCACGATAGCGGCCGCCCTGAAATGGGACGGGCTCAGGCGTATCCGCGTGCTGGATAGCAGTGCACCGGGCGCAGAGGGTCCGTGGCTGACGTTTGCGCGCATGGAAGAGTTGCGCACGCCGAAAACTCAGGTCGGCAACGAGTTCAACGTCGTCAACCTGTCCGTACGCCGCTGGTTCGAAACACGCTACGGGCAGCAAGCTTGGGCGGAACTGCCGCGCATTCCGCGCACGGACTGGAAGGCCTATCTCGACTGGTATGCCGACGTATTCGAGATCGCCATCACCAACCATTGCACGGTTCTGGATGTTGCGCCGGACGGCGACCTCATCGCGGTAACCACCAGCATTAGCGGCAGGGTTGAAAAATGCCTGGCGAGAACTGTCGTGCTGGCCACCGGATACGATGGCGCCGGCGCATGGAGGGTGCCGGCAATCGTCTCTGGCTCGCTTGCGCCAGACAGGTTCGATCACACCAACGGTCCGGTCGATTTCGGAGCATTGAAGGGCCGGCGCGTCGGCGTGCTTGGCCATGGGGCCTCTGCATTCGATAATGCCATCAAGGCACTGGAAGCAGGTGCTGCCTCCGTCGATCTCTGCTTCCGGCGTGCGCGACTGCCCCGCACCAATCCTCACCGCGCTGTCGAGACGCCCGGAATGATGACGCATTACCCCGATCTCTCCGAAACCACGCGCTGGAATATAGCCAGGTTCTTCCGCAGTGCCGATCAGCCACCGCCGGTGCGTAGTTTCGAGACGGCGATGAGCCTCGACAATTTCCGGCTGCGTCCCGCCACGCCCTGGCTGGACGTCTCTCAGCAGGCCGATGCAATCCATGTAACGACCCCCAACGGTATCCTGGAGTTCGATCACCTGCTTCTTGCCACGGGCATGGATGTCGATCTCGCCGCAAGACCTGAACTTAAAACCCTTCACGACCGGGTTGCTCTCTGGGGCGACCGCTATACCCCGCAAGACGGCAGCGCCGATGCCCGACTTGCGCGTTTCCCCTACCTCGACGGCTTCTACGGATTCATCCCGAGGGATCCAGATGAGACATGGGTCAGCCGGGTGTTCGCGTTCAACAGCAGCAGCTTTGTCAGTCACGGCCCTCACTCCACCTCCATCAGTGGGCACAAGCATGCGGTGCCAAGGCTGGTGCGCGGCGTTCTGCGCCGGCTGCTTCTCGATCGCGAAAAGGAGATATTGCCGGAGCTGGTCTCCTACGTCTCGGCGGACCTCCCTGTACCGGATGACTTCGAAACAGTGGTAGCCGAGGCCAATCGGCAAGCGGCTAGTTTGCTTGAAACCGGCAGATCCGATTTGCGGAGTGGCACGTGACCCAATCCTTTTATTGGGCGGATCATTCGACCGCCGACTTTGCAGCCCGCGATTTGAGCGAGACTGTCGTTATCCTGCCGATCGCAGCTGTCGAGCAACATGGGCCGCATCTTCCCGTGCAGGTGGATGCGGCCATAAACGCTGCCATCCTGGACCGCATGGTGCGGTTGCTCGACACGAACGCAGACGTCCTGATCCTGCCGTCGATCGGCATCGGCAAGTCCGACGAGCATTTGGCATATCCCGGTACGCTTACCGTATCGGCCCAGACACTTCGCCTCGTCTGGCTCGATGTGGCCAGAAGCGTAAAACGCGCCGGTGCGCGCAAAATCATCCTGTTCAATTCGCATGGCGGCCAGATTTCCCTCATGGAAATGACCTGCCGGGATATCCGTGTAGAGCTCGATATGCTTGCGGTCGCTTGCTCCTGGTTCAGGATCGCAGAGGTCGATGACCTGTTTTCGGCCGCGGAAATCACGCACGGCATTCACGGCGGCGATATCGAGACCAGTATGATGCTAGCCATCGCGCCAGAGCTGGTGGCCATGGACAAGGCAGAGGATTTCGTACCCTTGACCGTGGAAATCGAAAAGTCCGGCAGCCCGTTGACTGCTGAAGGCGCGGTCGGCTTTGGCTGGCAGGCGCAGGACCTTCACCCGGCAGGTGTCAGCGGGAATGCCGCCAATGCCGACGCCACCAAGGGCGCTCTCGTGCTTGACCGGGCGGCCGCGGGGTTGGTGCGCCTGATTGCGGCAACGGGCGATTTTGACATGGAGAGGCTTACCTCCGAAACCCGCTTTTCGGCCGGGAGATAACCATGCTGGCACTTCGCGACATCGAAAATCTTCGGATGCCTATGGCGGACGGTCTTTACCTGGCGGCCGACGTTTATCGTCCTGTGGGCCCCGAACGCTATCCTGTTCTGGTCATGCGCCTTCCCTATGGGCGTAAAGTTGCCTCGACTGTCGTCCTTGCCCATCCCGCATGGTATGCGGCGCAAGGCTACATCGTGCTGGTGCAGGATGTTCGTGGCCGGGGTGATTCCGAGGGTGTATTCAGGGTACTCGAAGACGATGTTGCCGACGGCGCGCAGACGCTGTCGCTGGCGGCCGATCTCGACGGTTGCAACGGCATGGTGGCGAGCTACGGCTTCAGCTACCACGGCATGAACCAGTTCCTAGCCCTTGCCGGCGCCAAGAAGACCGGCGGAAAATTGCCCGATGCCATGGCCATCGCCATGGCGGCTTTCGATGTCCGCAATCACTGGGCATTCGAAGGCGATGGGTTTCGGCTTCAGTCCAACCAGATGTGGGCGTGCCAGATGGCCGTCGAAAACGCCAGGCGGGCCGGCGATCTTGCCACCGCTCACATGTTACATGCCGCAAAGCCGTCCCTGCATTCCGGTGTTCTCTCGGGAAAGCCTGAGGCTTTGCAGCAGGCAGCACGCTACACGCATTACCAGGACTGGCTGACCGACGATCCCTCCTATTGGGGTTCAAGGTCGCCAAAATCGCTTCTTGAAGGTATGACGCTGGATGTGCCTGTGCTGCATGTCGGTGGATGGAACGACATTATGCTCGAAGGCACATTCGCAGCCTTCGAGGAGTTTTCCGTTGGCGGCAGTCTGCAGCGACTGTGTGTTGGACCCTGGTCGCACATTCCCTGGGGCCGACGGGTCGGCGCCCTCGATGCCGGGGCGGAGGCTGCAGACGGCATAGACCGCCAGATCGTCGGCTTCTTCGACGAAGTGCTCAAAGGCCGCGAGAATATCGAACCGAAGATCAAGCTTTATGACGTCTTCGACAAGGCCTGGGCCGGCTTCGAGCGGCTTCCGGACGCGCAGACACTTGTGCTTCATCTCGCATCTGACGGTCGTGCAGCGGCAACGAGCACGGATGGATCGCTTGTTGAAACGCCAGGGCCTTCGAGAATTGACCACCTCGTGCACGATCCATGGCGGCCAGCACCGAGCGTGGGCCTTCATCTCGGAACGCCTGCCGATTTTGCCGACAGGTCGGACGTCGACGATAGGGCCGATGTGCTCGTCTATACCTCGAAACCTTTCGCCCTCCCGGTTCTGCTGAGTGGAGTGGCGGAAGTCGATCTTTTCGTCACTGCCGACAGGCCGAGTTTCGACCTCGATTGCACGTTGAGCACAGTGGCCCCGGATGGAGCCGTAATTTGCTTGACGTCGACACATAAGACAATAACGGCGAATAAAGATGGACTGGCCGTTCTGCTGAGGTTACGGCCGACGTATCTGACGATCCCGGCGGGATATTGCCTGCGCCTGTCGATCCAGTCAGCCTCTTTCCCCGCCTTCCCCGTCAATCCGGGCACCGGCGCACGCCCCCAGGACGCGAGCGTCACGGATCGGCTTGTCACGACCCTCATGCTCCGCTCCGGCGACGGCTACCCCTCCGTCTTGCGCTTACCGATGCTGTCGCAGGCCACTGCCGGCGGTACAGCATCGTAAAAGAGAAGTTTGATCAATGACTGCAACAGAAAACCTATCCGAAGGACTGGAGGCTGTCATGGGCGACATGCCGGCATGGGGCTCGGAGTTCTCACGCACCTTCGCCAATCATGCTCCCATGGTACTCGTCGCACTGGACCGGATAGGCGGCACGCCGTCTCAGCTTCGGCGCTTCTTCAACCACTACAGAGATACAAAGCAACTGCTGCCATTCGCGTTGCCTTTGAAGCCACTCAACCGCGACAGCTGGAAGACTGCGATCGGGATACGCGAACGGGAACCGGATCTGCGAATTTTCTTTACCGGCGAACTGGCGCGCCTGGGCATTCATGAGGCTTTGCAGCTCTATCTACCGGATCTTGCCGACGGCATCGCAGCCAGCGCCTTTCACGCATTGATGCGAACGGCTTACGGCGTGCTTCGGGACGACAACACCGATATCGCAATTGCGCTTGCCTACTGGGCGGCAACCTATCTGCCACTTCCGGCGGCCAGGGGAGCGCACCCAATCACGACCGATCCAGCCGAAGTTCTCGTTCTGACAGCAAGTCTCACGCCATTACACGGGATGCAGCTTCACGACCTGCTGTGGCAAAATATGCGCGATGCCAGCAGCGTTCCCGAGTTTGCACCCGTGGTGGACTGGCTTGATATCGGGCCTGGCACACTGCAAAAAATGGCGGCCACGGCGCTTTCCGTCTTTGCGGCAACCCAGCATTTTGCGGCACTTCACATCATCACCGGGTTGCACTGGATCCGTCTCCTCGAGCCTCATTGCGACGAGGCCGCGTTCCACCGGATGTTGCGGGTGTTCTGGCAAGGGATCGCCGCGCTCATGGGTGAGCTTGGTTTTCCGGAAATTCCGGAGGCGAGCCAGCTTGATCGCTGGCGTCATATCGAAGTGCCGGATTGGCCCGAACTGCATGCGATCGCCGCGCGCAGTTACGACGAACACGATATCAGTCTTGCTTTTTCGGCCAGCGAAGAAATGAAGGTCTACGGGGATCCGCTCTATCGCGTTGTTGTCGCCCGTCGACTCGGGCTTATCGGAGACTATACCAAATGAGCCCGGACGCATCCATCACAGGCGATTGCATCATTGAGGCCGGGACAGTGTTGTCGGGGCTTATGCCGGATGGCAGCATGTCGATGCGCCATGACGTCGGCATCCGGGTGGATCGCGGGATGATCGCGCAGATCGGGGCGATGGAAGCCGTCACATACGGCAACGACCATCTGCCCCGTTTCGGATCTGCCGAGATGATTGCCATGCCGGGGCTCGTCAATAGCCATCATCATTTCGGCGTCACGCCGCTGATGCAGGGCGTGCCCTTCGCGCCGCTGGAATTATGGCTGCCGCAGTTTCGGGCGATGCGCCAGGTCGATACGCGGCTGGATACGCTCTATTCCGCCATCGAGATGCTGGAGAGTGGCACCACGACGGTGCAGCATATCAACAGCGGAATGGCCGGCGCGCCGGACGCCTGGATGGCTGCTGCGAATGCGACGCTCAACGCCTATGGCGAGATCGGCATGCGGGCCGGCTTTTCCTTCATGATCCGTGACCGCAATATTCTGACTTACGATGACGACGCCAAGGTGCTGGCCGCCCTTCCGGATACCGTTCGCAGCTGGATCGCGCCGAGACTTGCGGCATCGAACATACCGGTCCCGGAGCTTCTCGGCTTCTACCGCGAGCTGCGGCAAGCCTGGCTTGCGGACCGCCCGGATCATGTGCGCATCAATCTTGCCCCGGCCAACCTGCACTGGTGCTCGGACGCATGCCTGCAGGCGATCTTCGAGACGGCGCGGCAAGCCGACGCCCAGGTTCACATGCATCTTCTCGAAACCGAACGGCAGTCGCATTTCGCGCACGACAAATTCGGCCACAGCGCCGTCCAGCATCTGAAAGCGCTCGAATGCCTCGGGCCAAATGTGACGCTCGGGCACGGCAACTGGATGAGCCGCGAGGATATGGACATCGTAGCAGAATGCGGCTGCAGCCTGTGCCATAACGCCTCCTCGGGCCTCAGGCTCGGGAGTGGCATCGCCCCAGTCAACGAAATGCGCCGTCGCGGCATTCCGGTGGCGCTTGGCATCGACCAGTCCAACATTGCCGACGACCGCGACATGACGCTCGAAATGAAGCTGGTCTGGGCGCTGCATCGCGAAACCGGGTTTTGGAACGAACGGCCGGATGCCGGCGCGGTGCTGCAGATGGCCACCGAACATGGCGCGAAAACTGTCGGTTTCGGTGGCTTTACCGGCAGGCTCGAACCCGGGCTACAGGCCGATATCGTCCTGATGGACAGGCGAAAGATCGGCCGGCCGCATGTGAGCGCGCGCACTCCGGTCGTCGAAAGCGTCCTGCACCGGGGTGGACGCCACGCGATCAGCCAGGTCTTCGTCGGCGGTCGTCTGGTGGTCGACGAGGGAAAGGTCACAACCATCGATCGCGACGCGGTTCTCGCCGAGATCGGCGAGCGGCTGCAGCGTCCGGAAACGCCAAGCGAGAGCCAAGCCTGGGAGGCGATAAACGCCCTCATGCCGCATCTCGAGGCGCACCACCGTCAGTTCACACCGACGCCAGGATATCGCCCCTATCGATACAATGCGATGGCGGACGGGATGGATTAGGGCAGATAGGGGTTGCACGGCACTTTCAGGCGACGCCGTCCGGGAAAAGAGAAAATAACAATAGCGTAAATTCAAAATGCTTCGCGTGTCCCCTCGGCTGCAAAACGTCAGCCGAGGTTCATCTCACCCATCCAGGCGCAACGCCTGGTCAGGCGGCGCGGCTGGCGGGTTTGGTGAAGCTGGGGTTCTTTTCCAGGCTGAAGCGGCCGATGAGTTCGGTCAAGGCGTGGGTTTCGTCCGAGAGCTGGCGTGTCGCGGCGCTGGTTTCCTCGACCATGGCGGCATTCTGCTGGGTCATGCGGTCGATTTCGTTGACCGACGAGGTGACTGACCGCAGGGACTGCGCCTGCTCCTGGGCGGAAGAGGCGATCCGCTCGACGTGACCGAAGATATCGACGATTTCTCCCGAGATTCCGATAAGGGCGCCGCCGGTTTCCTCGACATATTGCGATCCGATGGCGACTTCGTTGACCGAGGTATTGATAAGCTGGGCGATCTCCTTGGCGGCCTTTGCCGAGCGTTGCGCGAGTTCACGGACTTCCTGGGCGACGACGGCAAATCCCTTGCCGGCCTCGCCTGCCCTTGCAGCCTCGACGCCGGCATTGAGCGCCAGCAGGTTCGTCTGGAACGCGATGCCGTCGATGACGGTGACGATGTTCGAGATCCTGTCGGAGGATTCCTTGATCCTTGCCATAGCCGAGACGGCGTTCTGCACGACCCTGGCCGAGTTTTCCGCGCGCTGCTTGGTGTTCTGCACCAGTTTTAGCGCAAGGCCGGAGCGATCCGAAGAGGTATCCACAGTGGCGGCGATCTGTTCGACGGCGGCAGCGGCCTCCTCCAGCGATGCGGCCTGCTTTTCGGTGCGCATTGCCAGATCGTTGACGGCTTCCCCCATTTGCCGGCCATTGTCATAGATCATCTCGGCTGTGCCGCGGATGTCGACCAGCGTCGCCCTGAGGCCTTCGATGGACTGGTTGAAATCGTCGCGCAGCCCATCGAGATGGGGTGCAAACGGCACGTCGATCGCAAAATCGAGTTCGCCCTTGGAGAGCCTTTTCAACGCCAGTCCGAGAGCCTCGATCGCTCCGTCGACCTGGACGCGTGCCTCACGGCGCTCGCGGTCATTTCTGACGCGCTCGGCCTCGGAGAGCTCTCTCGCGCTCTGGGCCTCCTTTTCCATGACCAAGCGGGATGTGGCGTTGTCCTTGAAGACCATCAGCGCGCGCGCCATGTCGCCGATCTCGTCAGGACGACCCTCGCCGGCAATGGCGGTGTCGAGCTTGCCTTCGGCGAGCTTGCGCATCGCTATGGTGATCTGGGCGATCGGTCCCTTCAGCGTCATCACGAGGGCTGCGCCAGCCAACATCGCGACGAGGACGCCTATGGTCATGGCGCCGATGGAGATCGTGTTCGCCTGCTGGCGTTCGACACCGGCATTTGCCTTCTGGCTTTCCGCAAACTGCGTAAGCAGGTTCCAGGTGCTGTCGATCAACTTGGCGGCGGCGGAAAATTGCGCCTGCTTTTCCAGGGAGTTGGCAGCGATGTCGGCAGCCTTGGAGGCAAGCGTGTCGAGCACCGGCTTGACCTTGGCCGGAAGCACCGAGAGGACCGGGTCGTCGCTCATCAGCGCAGCAAGGGCTGCAACCTCGTTGGCGTACATATAGAGCGACTGCTGGACCTTCTTGACGCTCTCTTCGTCGGGCTTGGAAACGAGCTCGGCGAAGACGACGCGGATTTCATTGTTGATGTTGACGATGCCGCGCAGCTTGTTGCCGACGGCTTCTGCCATGGAGATTTCCTTGTCGGAGGTGGCGAGATCGAGCACCGAACGGCGCATCAATGCGTCACCGGTCGCCTTCAGTTTCGCGGTCGGCGCCTGGAGGGCGAGGAGTGCCTGGTCGGCAAGCGCGACTGCGGCGTCCGGGCTTGTCGCCTTGCTCTGTTGATCGAGAACAGCGACAGATGCCTGGATGTCGCTTGCAACACTCTTCTGGTCATCCGGCAGCGCGTCGGCAAGCAGCGAGACCGCGGTGACCAGGTCCGGCACGAGCTTCTTCAGCGCCGCAATCTTGGCATCGGGAAGCGCTGCCTCGGCATAGGCCTTTTCGAGGTCGGCAATCATCGAGGCTGCCGTTCCCAATGCCACCGAAGTCTTCAAGCCGGCCTTGTTGGTGTTGTCCTTTTTCTTCGCCGCCGCCATCAGCATGAAGGAGCGCTTGCCGATCTGTCCCTGCAGATCGAGCAGCGCTGCCGAGTTCGCAACGATGTCATCCCAGATCTTCTGCTGGTTGAGCTGGAGCTGCCAGATTGCCTCGATCTTGTCGGGAATTGCTGCGGATTCCGAAAGAGACTGGTCCAGCAGGGAGACATCCGTTCCGGCGCGCAAACCTTCGGTGGTCTGCTTCAGGAGGCCGAGCTGGTCGCGGGCCTGGGCCGCAGCACCGTCGTGCGTTTCCTGCGAAGGCTGCATCAGGAAGGTGCTCATGCTGGCGAACACATGCTTGAAGCCGCTGAGCGACTGCAGGACGCTGTTCGAGACCTCCATCCTGCCTTCGAGCAACCGAGAGGCATAATAGCCCGTCAGGCCGACCGCGCCGATACACAGAATGAACGGTGTCACGAGCACCAGAACTTTTGTCTGGATCCGCACCCGCGACATCATTTTGTCCATCATATTTTTCATTTTCCCGACCGTCCCCGTCTCATTGTCGCTCAAGGTGCCACGAGTTTATAAAATTGCCGTTAAGCATACTGGAAACCTGCGGCCTTATTCCCGTTTTACTTGCGCCGTGCTCAGTCGGATTCGTTCGACGTTGCGAGCACGATCTTCAGCCGGAAGCTCTATAGTCGTACGTCATTTTAAAAGTTGTCACCGGCGATCTTTTTGGCGGGCCGGGACGGTTGTGCGAATTTCCGGTCAGCGGTTGCACTTCGTTGATTAACAACGCATAATTCCACCTCTGCACATTCTGGCAGACAGGAACGTCGCATATCGATGAAAAAGCTGACGCACCGGACGATGGAGGATTTTGCGAAATCCAGCGGGATATCGCGTCCGACCCTGTCCAAGTTCTTCGACGATCCGACCAGCGTAAAGCCAGCCACCCGTGCTCTGATCGAGGCGGCGTTGCGGTCTTCGGACTACCAGCCCAATCTCTATGCGCGCAATCTCAACCGCAAGCGCACCCGCAACATCGGCATTCTCGTGCCTGCTCTCGGCGACCCCTTCTATGCTGAAATGGTCAACCGGCTGGAACTCCGCCTGCGCACCAGCGGCTACTGGCCGATCGTGATTTCATCGCATGGTTTGCCGGAACTGGAGGCCGAGGCCGTCAAAACGATGCTGTCGCTGAAGGTGGCCGGGGCGTTGGTGGCACCCCTCGGCTTCAAGTCCGATCCGCGCGTCTTCGAGAAACTCGGCCAGAACCTGGCGATGGTCTATTTCGACACCTTCATCGAAGGCAGCACGCCATTTGTCGGCAACAACAACAGCCAGAGCGTCGCGACGATCGTCGACTATCTCTGCCGGTCCGGCGACGCGCCGGCCTATCTCGACATTCCGCATATCAATCACAATTCGCCGGAAAGGCTGGCAAGTTATGTCGCCACCGTCGAGGCGGCCGGGTTCGAGCCGCGGGTGATCAAGACGAGCGCGGACTATACCTGGGATTTCGAGCGGATCGGCTATGAACAGATGGACGATATGCTGCGCAGGAAGTCCCTGCCGAGCAAGACGATCCTCTGTGCTAACGATCGCCTGGCCTTCGGTGTGATGGCGGCAGCCTTTGCCAACAACCAGAAGGTCGGACGCCGAAAGGGCGCTCATCTCAGGATCGCCGCCCATGACGACCATCCCCTCAGCCGATATGCATCGCCGCCGCTGACGACAATGGCGCAGGATTTCGCGGCAATGACGGCCAACAGCGTCGACACATTGCTCGCCCTTCTCGGCGAAGGAGAGACGACGACAGGCGCTATCGTCCATGCCATGCGCTCGGACGGCACCCTTGTGATGCGCCAGTCCGCCTGATCCACCGTCCACTTACTATGGAGTTGATGTCTCGAAGCTGTTCCACGCAATCACCGCCTCATCGATGGCCGCGCGTGCTTCCGGGATGTACTTGCCCATGGAAGCGAAGCCGTGGATCTGCGTCGGCCAATGGCGCAGGACCACGGGAACGGCGTCTTCCTTGAGGCGATCGGCATAGGCGACACCTTCGTCAGCGAGGATGTCGTGGCCGGCGATGGCTATAAATGCCGGGGCGGCACCTGAGAGGCTCTCTGCCTTAAGCGGCGAGACGCGCCAATCGTCGATATCGTCCGGCGTGCGAATATAATGATCGCGAAACCAGTGCATGGTCGAGGCCGACAAGCCGAAGCCCTTTGCATAGCGCCGGTAGCTGTCTGCGGTCTGGGCAGCGTCGGTATTCGGATAGAGCAGCAGTTGCGCTGTCAATGGCGGCTGATCGGATACCCGGGACATCAGTGCCACCACCGCAGCGAGGTTGCCGCCTGCGCTGTCTCCGGCCACGGCGATTTTTTCTCGGTCGATGCCGAGCGTATTAGCCTCTCCGGTCATAAATGCCAGCGCCGCGAGGCAATCTTCAAGCCCGGCGGGGAATTTGTGTTCAGGCGCCAGGCGATAGTTGGGGCAGACGACCGTGCAGGCCGCGCTGTCGGCAAACCACCTGCAGATGTCATCATGGGACTCGAGGTTGCCGATCACCCATCCGCCGCCGTGAAGATACAGCAGCCCGCGCCCGCCGCTCTCCGGTGCACCGAGGCCGCGATAGATCCGGATGTCGATAGGGCCATTCGGTCCCGTGATCGTGCGGTTTTCAATAGAGGCGACAGGCTGCAGATCGCCTTTTAATGCGGGCGCTCCCGCGTTGTAATCTTTACGGGCCTGTTCCGGCGTGCCGTCCTCGAAAGGCCTCGATCTTGCGGCCCTGCCGAGATCGAGCACCCGCTGGGCTCCGGCATCGATTCTGCCAGTCATCCTCCCCTCTCCTGTCATGCGAGCAAGCTGCGCGCTTCATCCTCGCCGAGCAATGGTGGCTGCTGGAAAGTCCCGTCGATTGTGATCGATTGCTGGCTCTCTCCGGATGCAAGGATGGCTTCCATGATGTCGAGAACATGCAACGCAAGATCGCCGGAGGCGCGCGGCGCCCTGCCTTCCTCGAGCGCCCGGACGAGGTCGGCGACGCCAAGCATCCGGTAATTTGCCCTGTCCGGTGCGGCATATGGCCAGTTTCTGGCGCCATAGAGTTCGCCGTCGCTATCGAAGTCCCGCCACTCGGCGCCGTGCTCGGACAGGGACACAGTGCCGCCGAATGTGTCGGGATCCGGCAGACGCAGCGAACCTTCCGTGCCGTGCAACTCGATCGGATGATTGGAGTGGCGGAAGACATCCCAGGAGGCGCCGAAATTCACCGTCGCGCCGGATTTGAATTCCAGAAGCGAGAGGACATTGGTCGGCGTGCCAACGGTGAAGGTGGTGTTCTGGAACGGGCCTTCAGCGGTGATCAGTCGCTCCTCCTGCCCCTTGGTGGCCATCGCCATGACGCGGACCACAGGGCCCAGCAGGTTGACCATCATCGTCAGGTAATAGGGTCCCATGTCGAAAACGGGGCCGCCGCCCGGCTGGTAGTAGAATTGCGGATTGGGATGCCAGTGCTCCATGCCGCGGCCCATCATGAAGGCGGTGCCGCTGACGGGACGGCCTATGGCTCCTTCCTCCATCAGGCGCCGCGCCCGCCGGCCGGCCGCACCGAGAAAAGTGTCGGGTGCAGATCCGAGCAGAAGTCCACGCTGCCGTGCCTCTGCCACCAGAGTGCGTCCGTCCGCCGCCGATGTGGCCAGCGGCTTTTCGGTGAAGACGTGTTTGCCGGCCGAAAGCGCTGACATCGTCACATCGAAATGCACTGCCGGGATCGTGAGATTGAGGACAAGATCGATTTCCGGGTCGGCCAGCAGCTGGTCGACGGTGAGCGCGCGGATATTGTATTGGCCGGCCCGCAAGGCTGCCATATCGGGCGAGATATCGGCGCAGGCTCTCAACTCGACACCGGCAAACAGGGCTGCGTTGCGCAAATAGGTCATCGAAATATTGCCGCAACCAATTACGCCGAGGCCGATTTTTGCGTTGTTCTTTCTGGTCATAAAGCCCACTCCTCCCATTGCTTTCGCTGGTTGCCGCACCTCGATACGGCCTCCTCACCAGCGACTGATTGCCGGATTAAACCATTTTATTTCTTGACGCGCGACAAATTTTTATAAATCATGCGGAAATGCTGGCGCGGAGTTTTGGAGGTTGCCAGTCTTCCTGGGAGGGAAAACATGTCTGATGTTAAGGACGAGCCTTCGCGCTCGAATTCGACTTTAAATTCGCACATGATTGATCGCCGCCGGCTTCTTATCGGGGCGGCCGGGGCTGCGGTCGGTGCCGCTGCCCTTGGCGTCACCTCGAGCCTGGGCGTGCGCTCGGCCCGAGCCGCCGACCGGACAGAGATCAGCTTTGCCAGCGCCAGCTTCTTCGGCAAGGAAGGCCTCGGCGATCTCGTCAAGGCGTTCAACGAGTCGCAGGACCGCATCATGGTGAAGTTCATCGAACTGCCACCACCGAGTTCGTCGACCGAAGTCTATCAAGGGCTGATCCAGCAACTGGCCCGCCGCAACGGGACGCCCGACGTCTTCACGCAGGACGTCGTCTGGATTGCAGGTTTTGCCGCCGCAGGCTGGGCGCTGCCCCTCGACGAGTATTTCCCCAAGGAAAAGCGCACCGACTATTTCCCCGGCACGGTGGCTGCCTGCACTTATAATGAGAAGCTGACGGCGCTGCCTTGGTTCGTCGATTCCGGCATGTTCTATTATCGCAAGGACCTCGTCGAAAAGCACGGCGGCAAGGTCCCTGAAACCTGGGACGAGATGGCAACGATGGCGGCGGCCGCCCAGAAGGCCGGCGATGCCAAGTTCGGCTACCTCTGGCAGGGCAAGCAGGCCGAAGTGCTGATCTGCGATGCAGTCGAGATCATCACCTCGAACGGGGGCTCCATACTGGCGCCGGACGGGAAATCCTCCGTGGTCGGAGACAAGGCCGCGGTCGAGGCCATCCAGTTCCTCCACGACACGATCAACAAGACCAAGATCAGCCCGCAAAACGTTCTTTCCTGGGACGAAGAGCCTTCGCGCCAGCCATTCACGTCCGGCGAAGCGATGTTCATGCGCAACTGGTCCTACGTCTATCCGATTGCCCAGGATCCTAAGGCCTCGCAGGTTGTCGACAAGGTGGCGGTTGCGCCCTTGCCGCATTTTGCCGGCGGCAAGAGCGCGGCCTGCCTCGGCGGCTACCAGCTGGGTGTCAACGCCAACTCCAAGAAGCGCGAAGCCGCGATCGAGTTCTTGACCTGGATGTCGTCGCCGGCAACCCAGACCCGGCTGGCACTGAATTTCGGTCTGGCGCCTTCGCGTCCGGCGATCTTCGAGGATGCCAAGCTCAAGGCCGAGCAGCCCTTCATGGCGAGCCTGCAAAGCGTCTTCACCGGCGCCACACCACGGCCGATCACGCCACAATATGCCAAGGTCACGCTGGCGCTGCAGTCGAGTATCTCCAAAGCCCTGGTCAGCGGCGACGTGAAGACCGAGCTCGCAGCTGCCGCTGCGCAAATCAACAAGATCGTCGCCTGACATGGCGGTTTCAGCCACAGTCCCGGCAACGGGGCAGTCACGCAAAGCAAGGAGGGCGCTGCCACGCGCCCTCTGGCCATGGCTCCTGCTGTTGCCGGCTTTCCTGTCGCTTGCATCTGTGTCCTTCTATCCGATCGTCAACGGCCTCTATCTGTCGCTGACAAACCGCTCGCTGATCACCCAGGACAATGATTTCGTCGGCTTTGCCAACTACGTGCAACTGTTCAACGATCCGGCGTTCTGGAATGCCTGGCGCCATACGATGTGGTTTACCGTCGCATCCACTGTGCTGGAAACGCTGATCGGTCTCGGCATGGCCCTCATTCTCTGTGAAACCTTCGGGGGACGCGGGATTATCCGGGCGGCCATGCTCGTGCCTTGGGCAATGCCGACCGTGGTCACCTCCAAGATGTTCGGATGGCTGTTCGATGGCCAGCACGGCATCATCAATTTCATTCTCCTGCATCTCGGGCTGATCGACCAGAACGTCAACTGGTACGGATCGCCGAACACCGCCCTCCTCACCATCATCCTTGCCGACGTCTGGAAGACCACGCCGTTCATGGCGCTGCTGCTTCTGACCGGATTGCAGACCGTTCCGAAGTCTCTGATCGAGGCGGCGCGGATGGACGGCGCCAAGGCCTGGGTGATCTTCTGGAACATCCGCCTGCCGCTGCTGCTGCCAACGCTGCTGATCGCCGGACTGTTCCGTGCGCTGGACGCGTTCCGCATCTTCGACCTTGTTTACGTGCTGACCGGCGGCGGCCCCGCCGATTCCACCGAAACGCTGTCGACGCTGTCCTACAAGATCCTCTTTTCGACCCTGCAGTTCGGCTACGGCTCGGCAGTCTCCACGGCGATGTTCCTGACTGAAGGCGTGATCGCGGTGGTGTTCTGCCTCTTCCTCGTCCGGCAGATAAGGAAGACGACATGACCCAGGGCCGCTCCGTTCTCCAGAGTACTGTGATCTATGCCGGTGCGCTGTTTATCCTGATATGGTCGGCCGGGCCGTTCCTCTGGCAGTTCTCGACCTCGCTGCAGCTCGACAAGGCGCTGACCGAAGGCACGCCGTCTCTCATTCCGCATCCCTTCACGCTGGAGCATTACTACAATGCGTTCGTCGAGAAGGGCCTGCATCACTATGTGCTGAACTCGCTGATCGTCTCGCTGTCGACCACGGCGCTCTGCCTGATCGTCGGTTCCCTGTCGGCCTTTGCGCTGTCGCGGCTCGATGTGAAGGGCCGGTTCGGGATCCTGATGGTGATCCTGTCGGTGTCGATGTTCCCGCAGATCGCGCTTGTCGGCCCGCTTTATCTGCTGGCCTCGGATCTCGGTCTCCTCGACACCCATACCGCTCTGATCATCACCTATCTTGCGCTGGGTCTGCCGTTGGTGACCTGGGTGCTGTTTGGCTATTTCGAAACCCTGCCGCGCGAAATCGACGAGGCGGCGCGGATGGATGGCGTCGGTGTCGTCGGCCTCCTCTGGCACATCATCCTGCCGATGTCGCTGCCGAGCCTTGTGACGACAGGGCTGCTGGCCTTCATTACCGCCTGGAACGAGTTCCTGTTCGCGCTGGCCTTCACCTCCGATCCCGACAGCCAGACCATTCCCGTCGGCATCGCCAACTTCACGAACCAGTACTACGTGCCCTGGGGAGATATCGCGGCTGCGTCGGCTGTCGTCACCGTGCCGCTCATCATACTCGTGCTGGTCTTCCAGCGACACATCATCGAAGGCCTGACGCAAGGCGGAATCAAGGAATAGACAATGACCACGGATTTCAAGGTCGGCTGCCAGACGTTTACATGGGAGATGCTGGGCGCCGGCTGGAGCGGGACCGCCGATGACCTGTTGGCAGCAATCGCCGCCGGCGGTTACGAGGGCATCGAAATCACCGATACGATGATCGGCCGCTATGCTGACAAGCCTGCCGATTTCAAGAAGGCGCTGGCCAACCACGGACTGCACCTGGTGTCCTTCGCCTTCGGCTCGCAGACGGGGTTCACGGTTGCCGACCACATTGACGCCGATCTGGTCGTCGCGCAGCGCTGGGTCGATTTCGCTTCCCATTTCGAGGGCGCACTGGTGTCGATCGGCTCTGCCACGGTCGTATCGGACGGCCCACGCGGGGAGAAATTCAAAGTCGCCGCCGAGTTCTACAATCGTGCTGCGGCCCTCGGCCACGCATCGGGCGTCACGGTGGCGGTGCATCCGAGTTCGCATCATAACACTCTGCTGTTCGACCGGGCCGATTACGACACGATCTTTGGGCTGCTGGAT
This sequence comes from Rhizobium rhododendri, assembly GCF_007000325.2. Lineage (GTDB taxonomy): Bacteria > Pseudomonadota > Alphaproteobacteria > Rhizobiales > Rhizobiaceae > Rhizobium > Rhizobium rhododendri. Next base: position 54,318 of record NZ_CP117268.1, read on the forward strand.
CCCGCGCTGGTCGGCTGGATCCCGGATACCGGGCACATCCTGCGCGGTCACGACGACATCCTCGACACTCTCAAAACCTACCAGGCCCGCATCCGCTACCTTCACCTCAAGGATGTCGATGCCAACGACCAGTGGGCGATGCTTGGCGAGGGCGTGCTCGACACGCCGGCCGTGCTCGACATCGTCGGCAAGGCGCCGAACTTCAACGGCTGGCTGGTGCTCGAGGAAGAATCCGAGACGGCGGGGCGCGATCCCGCTGCTGCCGTGAAACTCAACCGCCAGACAATGCGCGGCTATGGTGCATAAGGAAGAAGTGCAATGATCGAGAAAGAACAGCGTCGATTGCGGGTGGGCGTTCTCGGCTGTGGGCCGATTGCCCAATTTGCCCATCTCGAATCTTGTGTTAAAGCGCGTAACGCCGATCTCTACGCAATCTGCGATGCAGCACCGGATCTCCTGGCGCGCATGGGTGCGACCTACGAGCCGCAGAAGATGTACGGCGACTACGACGCCATGCTGGCCGATCCCGAGCTCGAAGCCGTGATCGTCGCCACCTCCGATGCCTACCATGTGCCGATGTCGATCAAGGCTCTCGACGCAGGCAAGCATGTTCTCTGCGAAAAACCGATCGGCGTTTCCGTCGAGGAAGGCCAGCAGCTGGCCGATGCGGTGAAGCGCTCGGGCAAGATCCTGCAGGTCGGCCACATGAAGCGCTTCGATCCGGCTCTGGAAGCGGCGCGCGACTTCGTGCGCGACGATATCGGCCAGATCTTCGCGCTCAAGGCCTGGTACTGCGATTCCACGCACCGCTACACCAACACCGACGCCGTCCAGCCGCTGCCGGTAACCAGCAAGCTGGCACGCAAGCCGGGCGGTAATCCGAAGGCCGATCTTCGGCAGTATTTCATGCTGGCGCACGGCTCTCATCTGGTCGATACGGCGCGCTTTTTCTGCGGCGAACTGGTCGCGGTCCGGGCACGCCTGCTGGAGCGAGCCGGTGCCTATTGCTGGTTCGTCGAAACCGAATTTGCCAACGGAGCGCTCGGCCATCTCGATCTGACCGTTGCCGTCAGGATGGATTGGCACGAGGGCTTCCAGCTCTATGGCGAGCACGGGTCCGTTCTCGCCAAGACCTTCAATCCCTGGTATTTCCGCGCCAGCGAGGTCGATATCTTCCACGAGAAGGACGCGACCACCCGCAGGCCTCTGGGCGCCGATGGGCATTTCTTCCGCCGCCAGCTGGAGGGTCTCGCCGATACGGTTCTGACCGGGGCTCCGATGCGCGGCGCCAATGTCGATGACGGCATTGCCTCGATCCGTGCCATGGTCGCCATTGCCCGTTCGGTTGAAACCGGCGAACGCGTCAAAATCGCATCCGTGACGGGATCGGTCTGATGCAGGTCGGTATCTTCGCCAAGACCTTTCCGGGGACAGATCCGCTTGCCGTCCTGTCGGCGGTCGCCGGCAACGGCTATTCAGCGACGCAGTTCAATCTTGCCTGCTGCGGCCTGCCATCGATGCCGGACGCCGTGCCGGAGAGCACTATCACCGCCATCCGGACGGCTGCCGAGACGAGTGGCGTCTCGCTGGTGGCGCTGTCCGGGACCTATAACATGGCCCATCCGGACCCTGCCGTCAGACAGGCCGGGCTGAGGCAGCTGGAGGTCGTGATCAGAACTGCTGCGGCGCTTGCCATTCCGCTGGTCACGCTCTGCACAGGCAGCCGCAACCCTGTCGATCAGTGGGCGCACCACCCGGACAATGCCGATCCTTCCGCCTGGGCCGACATGGCCCTGGAGATGGCCAAGGCCTTGGCACTGGCCGAAGGCTATGGCGTCATGCTCGGCATCGAGCCTGAGCAGGCGAACATCGTGACCTCGGCAGAAGATGCCATGCGACTGATCGCCGAGATGGGATCGCGCAAGCTGCACATCGTCCTCGATCCCGCCAACCTGTTCGAGGCTGCCACGCCTGACGAGGCGCGATCCATCGTGGCGCGAGCGGTCGATACGGCTGCCGGACACGTCGCCATGGCGCACGCCAAGGACCGCCATGCGGATGGTAGCTTTGCCACTGCCGGCAAGGGCGTCGTGGATTTCGGCGATTTCCTCGCTCGCCTTAAAGCCTCCGGCTTCGACGGGGCCCTCGTTACCCATGGGCTCGCGGCCGATGAGGCCTCCGGCGTTGCAGCCTTCCTGAAGGGAATGGTCGGATGAGCGAGCCAGTCTATCTCACCCGCGACGATGCCGAGCTTGCCGTCTTCGACTTCGGCAACGGTCCGCCGGTGCTCTTCCAGCACGGGCTGGGAGGCAATGACGCGCAGGTGGCGCAGGCCTTTCCCGACGGCCGCGGCTTCAGGCGCCTGACTGTGGAATGTCGCGGCCATGGCAGCTCGTCGCTCGGCAGCCGGCGGCCGTTTTCAATCGCCATGTTTGCCGACGACGTTCTCGCGGCTGCCGATCGGTGCGGCATCGAGCGCCTCGCCGTCGGCGGTATTTCCATGGGCGCCGCCATCGCGCTCCATCTGGCCCATTTCCACAAGGACCGCATCGCAGCTCTGGTGTTGGTGCGGCCAGCCTGGACCTTCGATGCCGCGCCCGAAAACATGGCGCCGATCCGCACTGTCGGCAAACTCATCCTTACTCATCCGCTCGAGCAAGCACGCGACCTATTTGTCGCCTCAGAGACGGGGTCCGACCTTCAACGGGACGCGCCGGACAATTTCGCATCCCTGCTCGGCTATTTCAATCGACCTGACGCTGCCGCCTTCGCAAAGGTACTCGTCGATATCGCAAGCGACGGACCGGACGTGACCAAGACCTCGGCCGCTGCGCTTGACGTTCCGACGCTTGTCATCGGCAACCGGCAGGACGCTATCCATCCGCTGTCATCAGCCGAAACGCTTGCGGCCACAATTCCAGGCGCCGCCTTCGTCGAGGTCGCCGCCAAGGCTGCCGACAAGGCCCGTCATTTCGCAGAGACCCAAAGCGCCATCTCGCAATTCCTCTCCTCTGAAACCCTCCGGAGCCGTTTCGCATCATGATCACGAAGACCCTCTCTGGCCCCGCCGCCATCGCCGCCCTCCCCCGCGACCGCCTGCTCGGCGAATTCTCACTCTGGTCGGCCGATCTTATAAACATGGAAACCGATCTCAAACGGATCGAGGATCACGTCGACCTGCATCATATCGACGTTGCGGATGCGCGCTTTACCCCGGGCTTCCTGTTCTTCCCCGATCTCGTGGCCCGCATTGCCAAGTCCACCGCAAAGCCCATCCACGTTCACTTGATGGTCGAAGCCGAGATCGTCGAGGAGCAGACCCGTCAGTTCATCGAGGCCGGTGCCGACCTCATCAGCGTCCATGCGGAAAACGGCGAGGCCGGTCTTCGGGCATTGGCGATCGCCAAGGAAATGGGCGCAGCCGGCGGTGTTGTCCTGCGGCTGGAGACGCCGGTGGAAGCGGTCAAGCCGTTCCTGCCGCATGTTGCCTTCGTGACGTTGCTCGGAACGTCCATCGGCGTGAAAGGTCAGAGCCTGTCGGAAAAGGCATGTGATCGGCTGATCGAGGCGCGCGCGCTCATCCGCGCTGCCGGCCGTGAAGCCGAAATCGTCCTTGCCGCAGATGGTGGCATTCGCGAACAGACCGTGCCGCTTCTGCGTGCTGCTGGCGCCGAGACAGTCGTCCTGGGGTCGCTGGCCTTTGGCGACAAGGATCTGGCCGCCCGGATGAAATGGCTGCATGCCCTGGAAAGCCACGCCCAGTGACAGACGCCGCCCTCGCATTCGACCTCGGTGGAACGGAGCTGCGGGCCGCGATGGTGAACCGCGCGGGCGACCTGCTGTCATTCCTGTCGGTGCCAACGCTGGCAGCGGACGGGCCGCGTGCAGTCATCGGACAGATGCAGGCGCTAGCCGCCGAGATCAGGGGGCAAACGCCAAACATCGAACCGGTCGGCGTCGGCGTCGGTGCTCCTGGGCCGCTCGATCCCGTTTCCGGCATCGTCATTGCGCCGCCGACCCTCACCGGCTGGCATGACGTTCCGCTCGCAGACATCCTGCTGGAGCACTTCAAGCTGCCGGTCTGGCTCGAGAACGACGCCAACGCCGCCGCTCTGGGCGAGTGGCGATACGGCGCTGGCAGAGGTGCGGCCTCCATGGTCTTTGCCACCGTTTCGACCGGTATCGGTGGCGGCGTCATCGCCGATGGCCGTATCCTGCACGGGCGACGGGGGCTTGCGGCTGAAATCGGCCATATGACGATCACCAACGAGGGAGAGCGCTGCTTTTGCGGCGCGATCGGCTGCTTCGAAGCCTTGGCCTCGGGCACCGCGCTCGGCCGAAGGGCGACCACCGGCACGCGGCCTTTCGACGGATCGATGATGCGGGCGCTGTCGGCCGATGGCGATGTCACCGGCCGGCATGTCGTCGATGCGGCACGCCGGGGTGATCGGCAGGCGCTGGAGATGCTGGCGGTCGAAGCTCGCTGGCTTGGCATCGGTCTCACCAATCTGCTGCACCTCTATTCGCCGGACATCATTGTCGTCGGCGGTGGCATCTCCCACGGCTTCGATATGCTGCATGCACAGATCAAGGCCACGGTCGCCGAGCGTGCCATGTCCGCCTACCGCGACGTTCCGATTGTCGCGGCCCAACTCGGTCGTCACGCCGGGCTGATCGGGGCGGCGAGCCTGGTCCTGCACAGCGAGGACAGGGATACCGCCACGTTTGCGGCCCAACCGAACAATTCAGGCGGGGACAGTCCCGCCAGCACAACGGAGGCTCGTCATGGCCAATCTTAAACTGCGCGATGCCCGCAAGGTCTATGGTGCGGTCGAAGTCATCAAGGGCATCGACCTCGACGTCGTCGACCGCGAATTCGTGGTGTTCGTTGGGCCATCGGGCTGTGGCAAGTCCACCCTGCTGCGGATGATCGCCGGTCTCGAGAATATCACCGGCGGCGATCTTGTCATCGATGGTGTCCGGGCGAACGATATCGATCCCTCCGAGCGTGGGCTGGCCATGGTGTTCCAGTCCTATGCGCTATACCCGCACATGACGGTGGCGGAAAACATGGGCTTTGCACTCCGGATCGCCGGCATCCCGGTCAGTGAGCGCGACGCCAAGGTCAACGCGGCAGCCAAGGTCCTGGAGCTCTCGCACCTGCTCGACCGGCGACCCAAAGATCTGTCCGGCGGGCAGCGCCAGCGCGTTGCCATCGGCCGGGCCATCGTCCGCAACCCGAAGATCTTCCTGTTCGACGAGCCGCTGTCCAATCTCGACGCCGCCTTGCGCGTCAACATGCGTCTCGAACTGATGCGTCTGCACCAGACGCTGGAAGCGACGATGATCTATGTCACCCATGACCAGATAGAGGCGATGACCATGGCCGACAAGATCGTCGTGCTGAATGCCGGCCGCATCGAGCAGGTGGGATCGCCGCTCGATCTCTACAATCACCCGGCCAATATCTTTGTTGCCGGCTTCATCGGCTCGCCGAAGATGAACCTGCTGCCGGTCCGCGTCGATGCCATTGGTCCGGTTGGCGTGACGGTGGTTGCTTTGGACGGTGTTGAGATACCCGTCGCTGTCGCCCCTGGCGAGATCAAGGTCGGCGATGAAATCACGCTCGGGATCCGGCCGGAGCATATCCGTATCGGCGAGACCGGTCAGTTCGACGGCAAGGCTATCCTTGCCGAACGGCTTGGCGGATTGACGGTCTTTCACGTCGACATCTCGCCTGACATATCACTTGTGGTACAGACGGATGGCGCTGACAAAACCGCCCTCCATGCCCCGATCAAGCTCGGCATAGAGCCGCACAACTGCCATCTCTTCGACAAGGCCGGGAAGGCTCTCGCCAAGTTGAACTGACAAGGACCGCTCGCCATGCGATCGGTCATTCCTTCGAAATCGAGGTAAGAGACATGACATTCACACGCGAAACCCTGACCCTCAGCCATGCCGGCGCGTTGCAGGCCGTATCGGCCGCAGTCGACAAGGCCGTCGCGATGGGCGTGCCCCAGTGCATCCACATCGTCGATGCCAGCGGCGAGACGATCGCCAGCCTGCGCATGGACGGCGCCAAATATCTCAGCATGCACACCGCCCGCGCCAAGGCCCGCACCGCGGCGTCGATCAACGCGCCGACGGGCGGCATGGCCTTTGAATTCGGGGCCGCCGCCGGCATCGCCTCCCAGGGCGGCGTCACCCACCTGCCGGGCGGCCTGCCGATCCGTTTCGCCGGCAAGCTTGCAGGCGCCATCGGCATCGGTTCCGGCAGCGGCGACCAGGATTTCGAAGTCGCCCGCGCCGCGCTCGCCGCCATCGGCGCAGATCCGGTCTGAGGATTTGCTGGCGTTAGCAGCTGAAAGACCTGCTAACGCAGACCGCCGTCACGCGGTGCACGACCGATGGCGAGGAGTTTGCGACATGTTTGCTTCCAATTCGCGCCGGATGACGTTCGTAGCTGTCTCGGCATTATTTCTCGTAAGTTGGGGTATCGCCGCTGCTAACGAGGTCAAAGTAATTCCACGACCGCCAAAGCAAGGTGCCGCGAGCACGTCCGCGGCTGCGTCCCGGGATCAGTCGGCGCACATCGGTATCAGGTGCGGTGTCTCCGGACGAAATGGCAAGGACGGGAAAGCCGGCAAAGGTACTGCTGCCGGCAAGGGCGGAAGAGCCGGCGTAGAACCTTGCGCAAACTGAGTTTATCTTTGCCGACAGGCGAATGATCGCTCCCAGGCCCTAGCGGCGGGTCGAGGACATCAACGGGGCATCCGCTTGTGATCAAAGACCCCAAACGGGTCCATCGGCAGTGAGCTCAATAGGCACCGGCGGACCACAGACGTCAACAGTGGGGCCGCCGAGTTGATTCCAGCGGAACAGGTTCAGGTGCCACCCGCCCGGGATAAGGCGCGATCTGTCGATAATTCCATCAGCTCCGGCGCGCCGGGCTATGTCTGCGTTGTGCCAGGAGGGTGGCTCCCGACCCTCCGACAACGCAGTTTGCCAGGACTCATTTGACAATTCTCGATCGATACCAAGCTGACTGCAAGCATTCTCGTCATGTTGATCGAGCACAAGAGCTTCGCCGACGTGAAGCGGGACAACGACGCGTGGCCGACTGTCCTGACGCATGTATCCGGCTATCGCCATAACGGCCCATTCGAAGGTCGCGCTCGTATAAAGTGTTGGCTCTCCGTGCCGGTGATAACGACCTGCATGCGTCCCAATGGGAGGTTCCAGCACGTGGTCAACACGATCCAACAAAACAGAACGGAAGAAGCGTCCGGAAATCTTCCTAAAGTGACCTTGGATCTCGATCATGCAGTTACTCATTTTAGCCAACCGACGGCAAACCGATGAATTATCCCGAGATTAAGACGGTCGAGTGACGCGCGTAGAAGCGCCCAATATCTACCATGTGATCCAAAGTGGCCCTGCTGTCGGTCCTCGCGTGTGACCTTTCACGCGACTGCGCCAGAAACCTATGACGAAAGCGGCCCTTGAACCTGATCTACCAGTCCAGCCAACCCTCGCAGCTTTTGCGGGACATCGCCGCCATAGGCCCAGTCCAGCAGTTCTATCGTGTGCAGGATCGGGGTTGCGGTGCCGGTGGCGATCTGGGTGATGCAGCCGATGTTTCCGGTGGCGATGATATCGGCGCGGGTGGCTTCGAGATTGCGCACCTTGCGGGCCTTGAGCTGGCCGGAAATGACGGGCTGCATGATGTTGTAGGTGCCGGCCGAGCCGCAGCAGAGATGACCTTCGGCGGGATCCTTCACGGTAAAGCCAGCAGCTTTCAGCAGCAGCTTCGGCGCGGTGGTGATCTTCTGGCCATGCTGCATCGAGCAGGCGGAATGATAGGCGACGGCGATGCCCTTTGGCTGCTGTCGCGGGAGATCCAGCCCTGACAGATATTCGGTGATGTCCTTGGTCAGCGCCGAGACCCGGGCCGCCTTTTCTGCGTAGGCCGGGTCGAGCCGCAGCATATGGCCGTAGTCCTTGATCGTCGTGCCGCAGCCGGAGGCGGTGATGATGATGGCATCGAGGCCACCCCGGTCGATTTCGCCGACCCAGACGTCGACATTGGCGCGCGCCTGCACCAGCGCCTGATGCTCGCGGCCCATATGGTGGACAAGCGAGCCGCAGCATACCTCGCCGGCTGGTACCACGACCTCGACGCCGAGCCGCGTCAGCAGCCGGATCGTCGCCGCGTTGATCGCCGGATCGAGCACCGGTTGCGCACATCCCGTCAGGATCGCCACGCGGCCGCGCTTTTCAGCCTTCGGGGCATGGGTGCCGGGTTTTGCGAATGGCGAGGACGGCGGGATGGCGCGGGGTGCGAGGTCGAGCATCGTTGCAAAAGGCAGCAGCGCCGGCACGCGCCGAAGCAGCGAGGCAAACGGCCGCCCCAGCCTGGCGAGACCGAGCGCCAGCCGGAAGCGGCGGGGGTAAGGCAGGACCGATGCCAGCAGATTGCGGATCATGCGGTCCATCAGCGGCCGCTTGTAGGTTTCCTCGATATGGGCGCGGGCGTGGTCGATGAGGTGGGTATAGTCGACACCGGACGGACAGGTGGTGACGCAGGCAAGGCACGACAGGCAGCGGTCGATGTGGGTCACCACTTCGGCGTCGGCGGCCCGGCCGTTTTCCAGCATGTCCTTGATCAGGTAGATCCTGCCGCGCGGGCTATCGAGCTCGTTGCCGAGCGTCACATACGTCGGACAGGTGGCGGTGCAGAAGCCGCAATGGACGCATTTTCGTAGGATCTGCTCCGAAAAAGCAACGCTCGGATCGGTCAGCTGTTCGGCGGTGAAATTGGTCTGCATCGGATCTTTCGCTGATGGGGAACGTCACCGCTCATCCCATCTTCCCTGGATTGAATATGCCTGCCGGATCGAATTTCTGTTTGATACGCGCCGAGAGAAGCGCCACCGCTGGCTGTTGCGGCTCGAAGGCGTCGTTTTGCGCGCGGGCGTCCGGCGTGGCGCGCAGCAATGTCGCGTGACCGCCGCCGGCATTGGCGATGTGACGGCGCAGCACGGCGCCATCCGGCTCGGCTTCCATCCGCAGCCATACAAGGCCGCCCTGCCAGTCGTAGAAGGCATCGACTCCGGCCTCCTGCCTAAGGGCGGCGACCAGCCGATGGCCGGCGCCGGGGGCGACGGAGACACGCCAGACCGGCCGCATCGTGCCGTCGGCAAAGGGCACGACATCGCGTATCGCGCGCCACACGGCTTTGCTTTCGGCATCCGGCAGCTGGCCGACGGGGCCGATGCCTGCCATGGCGCGACTGAGTTTCTCCATCCGCACGTCAACCGATGCGGCAAGACCTTCGATGCGCAGGACCATGGCGGAATGAGCGGACCAGGCGGCGGGCGCGAATGTCGAGGCGACCGTGACCGGCAGGTGCGCGGCACCCGATACCTCTACCGACAGCGCCATGGCGGCGGCCATCGCCTTGGTCGCAGCTTCATCCGTAAGATCGGAGATCACGAGCGTCTGCTCCGTCTTGGGGCTCGGCGGTACGCGGAAAGTGACCTCGGTGAGCAGGCCAAGCGTGCCGTGCGACCCGGCCATCAGTTTGGGAAGATCGAGCCCGGTGACATTCTTCATCACCCGCCCGCCCGCCTTGACGATCTCGCCGCGACCGTTGACGAAACGCACGCCGAGCAGGCTGTCGCGGGCAGCCCCTGCGAGGATGCGACGCGGGCCGGACGCATTGGCGGCGAAAATGCCGCCGATGGTCGGAAACCCGGAAGTTGCCATCAGGGGAGAATGGTTCATGGGCTCGAAGGCCATCATCTGGTGGCTGGCCGCCAGCGCCGCCTCGATTTCCTCGACTGGCGTGCCTGCACGCGCCGTCATTACCATCTCGCCGGGATTATAGGCGACGATGCCCGTCATTCCGCGCGACGTCAGCTCCGAATGGGTGGAAACTGCATTGCCGAAACCGGCGCGACTGTTGCCGCCAACGATCGACAGCGCGTGGCCTTTGGAGGCGTGATCGCGGATGATAGTGGCCGCTTCCTCTTCCGTGGTCGGGATAAGCGTCATCGGGCGGCGCGTCCATCGAGGGGGAAGACCTTGGAGGGGTTGAGAAGCCAGCCTTCGTCGAAGGCGCTGCGGGCTGCCATCATCTGGGCGAGGTCGACCTCGGCATATTGATGCCGCATAAGGTCGCGTTTCTCGATGCCGACCCCGTGCTCGCCGGTCAGACAGCCGCCTGCATCGACGCAGAGCCTCAGGATGTCCATGCCGGCCGCCTCGGCGTCGGCGGATTCCTTCGGGTCGTTGGCATTGAACAGGATCAGCGGATGCATGTTGCCATCTCCGGCATGGAAGACGTTGGCGACCCGCAGGCCGTAGCGCGCAACGATCTCGCCGGTCTTCTGCAGCACGTAGGACAACTGGCTGAGTGGCACCGTGCCGTCCATGCAGATATAGTCGGCAATGCGTCCGGTGGCGCCGAAAGCCGATTTACGGCCCTTCCAGATCAGTGCCGCCTCTGTGGCCGACTGGCATTCGCGGACGGTCTTCACCTGGTGCCGGCCGGCGATCTCGACGATGCTCTTCAGCATCAGGTCCATCTCTGCCTCCGATCCCTCGACCTCGACGATCAGCAGCGCGCCGACATCGAGCGGATAGCCGGCATGGGCAAAGGCCTCGCAGATCTCGATCGCCTGTTTGTCCATGAATTCCATGGCAACGGGGATGATGCCTGACGCGATGACCTCGGAAACGCAGGCGCCTGCATGCTCCGACGTGTCGAAGCCGAAAAGCACCGGGCGGGCTCCCTCAGGCTTGGCGATCAGCCGCACCGTCGCCTCGGTGACGATGCCGAGCTGGCCTTCAGAGCCGCAGACGAGGCCGAGGAGATCGTAGCCGGACGCATCGAGCGCCTTGCCGCCGAGTGTGATGACGGTGCCATCGACGAGCACCATGGTGACGCCGAGCAGGTTGTTGGTCGTCACGCCGTATTTCAGACAGTGCGCGCCGCCGGAATTCATGGCGATATTGCCGCCGATGGTGCAGGCGAGTTGCGAGCTCGGGTCCGGGGCGTAGAAGAAGCCGTCGCCGGAGACGCGTTCGGAAATGCTGAGATTGGTGACGCCGGCCTGAACGGTGGCGGTGCGGTTGTCAAAATCGATATCGAGGATGGTGTTCATCTTCGACAGGCCGATGACGACGGCGTCTTCCTGCGGAATGGCCCCGCCGGAGAGCGAGGTGCCCGCGCCGCGCGGCACGACCGGGATACCGTTTCGGTGGCAGTAGCCGAGCACGACGGCCACATCGTCAGTCGTGCGCGGCAAAGCCACCGCCAGCGGCATGCGCCTGTAGGAAACGAAGGCGTCCGTCTCGAACGGCATGAGTTCGCGCGGCTCGTGGATGAGGCACTCCGGCGGCAGGAGACCGACGAGGTCGGCAACGATCTCCGCGCGTCGGGCCAGTACATCCGGCCGCAGCGTCAGGAACTCGATCGCATCAGTCATGGCGCCCTCCTCAGCGACACCCAGAAGCTTCATGTCTAGCATATCCGGCATTCTTGCCAAGCGGTGAATAGTGCAAAGGACTTTTGCAAAGCCGGAACAAATGTCCTATCGAAGAAGCCCTGGCACGCCCGGAAATTCCGGCTCGTCGGGGCACGAACAGGATAGGACGGGGATCTCCGAATGATCAATTTCCATGACCTTCAGATCTTCATTGCAGTCGTCTCGAGCGGCAGCATGTCCGATGCCGGGCGCGCGCATGGGCTTTCGCCGGCAGTGGTTTCGAAACGCATCAAACGGCTGGAAGACCAGCTTGGAACGCGGCTGCTGCAGCGGACAACGCGGCAGCTGTCGCTGACGGAGATAGGCCAGGGCTTCTACGACCGGGGGCTCGCAATCCTGGCGGGGCTGGAGGATGCCGAGTCCTACATCGCCGGTCGTTCTGCGGAAACACAGGGCATCCTCAAGATTTCGGCGCCGACCTCCTTCGGCCGCATGCATGTCGCGCCGAACCTGAAGGTCTTCATGGCCCGACACCCCAATCTGGCGATCAACCTCGTCCTGACCGACGAGATGACGGATATCGTCGGTGGCGGTTTCGATGTTGCCATCCGCATCGCGGAGCTGATCGATTCCAGCCTCGTAGCACGCCGGCTGGCACCGGTGCGGCGAGTGCTGTGCGCCTCGCCGGCCTACATCGCCGAACACGGCGCGCCATCCAATATCGACGATCTCGACCGCCATACCTGCATTCCCGCCCATAACAACGATGCCTGGCGGCTCGAGGGGCCGAGCGGGCATGTGACGCTGAGGCCCGAGGGCATGCTCAATACAAACTCCAGCGAGGTGATCCGCGAGGCGGTGATCGCCGGCCTGGGCATTGCCCTGCGCTCGACATGGGATGTCGGTCCCGAGCTGAAGCAGGGCAGCCTCGTGCAGGTCCTGCAGCAGTTCGAGGGATCGCAGAATGTGGCGCTTTCAGCCGTCTACCCCAGCCGCCAGCATCTTCCGTCCAAGGTGCGCCTGTTCATCGACTTTCTCGCCGACCTCTATGGCCCCGTCCCCTACTGGGAGCTTTAGCCCAGGCCGTTATTTCTCAGATGGCATAAATGTTATTCACTATCGCCGAATTGACTAGGTGAGTTCGTCGCCGCTAACTACGCTCCATGCGAATTTCAGGAGCGAGCGACATGAAGCGTATTGACAAGAACGGACTGCAGATCGATGCAGCGCTGCACGATTTCCTGGTCGACGAGGCCTTGCCCGGCTCAAGCGTTGCGGCCGATGCGTTCTTTGCCGGCTTTTCCGCTATCGTCCATGACCTTGCCCCGAAGAACCGGGCACTGCTTGCCCGCCGCGACGAACTGCAGCTTCAGATCGATGACTGGTATCGCAAGAACGGCGCGCCCACTGATATGGAGGCCTACCAGGCTTTCCTGCGCGAGATCGGCTACTTGCTCCCGGAAGGTCCGGATTTCACCGTCTCCACCGCCCACGTCGACGCTGAGATCGCCACCATCGCCGGGCCGCAGCTAGTCGTGCCGGTCATGAACGCACGCTATGCGCTGAATGCTGCCAACGCCCGCTGGGGCTCGCTCTACGATGCTCTCTACGGCACCGATGCCATCCCGGAGAGCGACGGGGCTGACAAGGGTAAGGGCTACAATCCAACGCGCGGTGCCAAGGTGATCGCCTGGGTCCGCGACTTCCTCGATGCGGCCGTGCCGCTCTCCGGTGCCAGCTGGAAGGATGTTACGGGGTTCGCCGTCGTCGACGGAAAGCTCGACGTTACTGCGGCTATTGGAAAGCCGGTTGAGCTGACCAGCGCTGCGCAGTTTGCCGGCTATCTCGGCGACAGCGCCGCGCCGACCCATCTGCTTTTGAAGAACAACGGCATCCATATCGAGATAGTCATCGATGCGACGACGGCGATCGGCAAGAGCGACGCCGGCCACATCTCCGATGTCCGGCTGGAATCGGCGATCACCACGATCATGGATTGCGAAGATTCTATCGCCGCAGTCGACGCCGAGGACAAGACGGCTGTCTACCGCAACTGGCTTGGGCTGATGAAGGGCGATCTCACGGAAGAGGTGGAAAAGGGCGGCAAGACCTTCACGCGGCACCTCAACCCGGATGTCTCCTACACGGCGCCGGATGGAACAGGCGTCCTCGTGCACGCCCGCTCGCTGATGCTGATCCGCAATGTCGGCCACCTCATGACCAATCCGGCTATTCTCGACCGCGACGGGCTCGAGGTGCCGGAGGGCATCATGGATGCCGCCATCACAGCGCTGATCGCCCTTCACGACATCGGCCCCAACGGTCGGCACCAGAATTCGCGCGAGGATTCCATGTACGTCGTCAAGCCGAAGATGCACGGGCCGGAAGAAGTGGCCTTCGCAGCCGAGATCTTCTCGCGCGTCGAGGACGTGCTCGGCATGCCCCGCAACACCATCAAAATGGGCATCATGGACGAGGAGCGCCGCACCACCATCAATCTGAAGGAGTGTATTCGCGCTGCCCGGGAGCGCGTGGTGTTCATCAACACAGGCTTCCTCGACCGCACCGGCGACGAGATCCACACCTCGATGGAAGTAGGCCCGATGATCCGCAAGGGCGACATGAAGCAGGCCGCCTGGATCGCCGCTTACGAGAACTGGAATGTCGATATCGGCCTTGCCTGCGGCCTGTCCGGCCATGCGCAGATCGGCAAGGGCATGTGGGCCATGCCGGACCTGATGGCGGCGATGCTGGAGCAGAAGATCGCCCATCCCAAGGCCGGCGCCAACACAGCCTGGGTGCCATCGCCGACAGCCGCAACCCTGCATGCCACGCATTACCATCGCGTCAATGTCGCAACCGTCCAGCAAGGGCTAAAGGACCGCGCCCGCGCCAAGCTGTCCGATATTCTTTCCGTTCCGGTCGCCGTCAGGCCGAACTGGACGCCGGAGGAAATCCAGCACGAGCTCGACAACAATGCTCAAGGCATCCTCGGCTATGTCGTGCGCTGGGTCGACCAGGGCATCGGCTGCTCGAAGGTGCCCGACATCAACAATGTCGGCCTGATGGAAGATCGCGCGACGCTGCGCATCTCCGCCCAGCACATGGCCAACTGGCTGCACCACAAGGTGGTGAGCGAGAGCCAGATCATTGAGACCATGCGGCGGATGGCTGAAGTCGTCGATCGTCAGAATGCAGGCGATCCGCTCTACCGGCCGATGGCAAAGGACTACGATGCCTCCATCGCGTTCCAGGCGGCGCTTGAACTGGTGCTCGAAGGCCGCAATCAGCCCAACGGCTACACCGAGCCTGTCCTGCACCGCCGGCGGATCGCGCTGAAAGCTGCGTGATCCCATAGCTGTTGCCAGAGTGGGCGGTAGGTTTCTGCTCCACTCTGGCATTCACGTCAGGCTAACGTTCCATGATCTCCGGGCCGGTCAAGTCTTCGCCGCTTTGGCAAACGTCGGATCGAAGGTCTTGCTGAAGGGAACATCGGCATTGGCAAGTCCTGGATCGAGCGTCTTCAGCACGCCCATCATCGAGTCGTAGCCTTCCTTGGTGACCAGACCATCCAGCGAGTACATCTCTTTCGAGTTCTTGAACGCCTGCATGTACAGATCGCGGTTACCCAGCTGGTATTCCGTTGGCACCACGCTGGCCACATCCTCGGGGCTGGCCTGCCCAATCCACTTCAACGCCTTCATGAATGCGTTGACGGTGCGCTGCGTGGTCACCGGATTGGCGACAGTGAACTCCTTCTTGATATAGACCGTCGCAGCTGGATTAGGGCCGCCGAAGAGGGACCGGGTGCCGGCCTCTGTGCGCGTATCGAGGAGAATGGCGATGTCGTTGTCGTATTGCAGCTGCGCGATGACAGGATCGACATGCGATAGGGCATCGATCTGACCGCTCTTGAAGGCTGCGAGTGCGGCTGCACCTCCGCCGATCCCGATCAGCGAGGCATCGTCGGCCTTCAATCCGCTCTTCAGCATCGCGTACTGGAACATCAGCGCTGTCGAGGAGCCGGGCGCGGTGATGCCGACCTTGCGCCCCTTCATGTCGGCCATAGACTTGATCTCGCCGGCGAGATCCTTGCGCACGGCAATGACGATACCGGGGAAGCGGCCGAGATTGCATATCCCGACGATATCCTGTCCCTTGGTCTGCATGCGGATCGTGTGCTCGTAGGCACCAGCGACAATATCGAGCGAACCGCCGACCAGACCTTCGAGTGACTTCGAACCACCCGAAAAATCATTGATCGTGACGTTCAGGCCCTCCTCCTTGAAGAAGCCTTTGCGTTCCGCGATTGTCAGCGGCAGGTAGTACAACAGGGGCTTGCCGCCCACTCCGATAGACACGTCGGTCTTTTCAGGCTTGGCGTCCTGTGCCATCGCCGACGGGATGCCGTTGAGAGATGCGCCGAATATCGCACCCGTCGTTCCGATCAGAAAAGTCCTGCGTTTCATGTCTGCTCCTTGGTTTCGGTTTCGCTACAGCGGTAGGCGGAAATTGAACTTATTGGCCCCGCCAGGCCAAAAGCCGGCGTTCGACGACAGTCACCAGACCGTCGACGATCAAGACGAACGCCATCAGCACGAACATGCCGGCAAAGACGCCGGTCACGTCGAACACCCCCTCGGCCTGTTGGATCAGATATCCAAGACCGGCGGATGAACCGAGATATTCACCGACAACTGCGCCAACCACTGCGAAGCCCACCGAGGTGTGCAGGCTGGAGAACATCCATGATAGGGCGGAGGGCAGGTAGACGTGGCGAAGCAATTGCCGTTCGTTCATGCCGAGCATTCGGGCATTGGCGAGGATAGGCTGGCTCACCTCCTTGACACCCTGGTAGACGTTAAAAAACACGATGAAGAACACCAGGGTGAAGCCAAGCGCCACCTTGGACCAGATGCCGAGACCGAACCATAATGCGAAAATCGGCGCCAGCACGACGCGGGGCAAGGCGTTCGCAGCCTTGACATAGGGATCGAAGACCGCAGCGAGCATCGGTTGTCGGGCAAACCAGAAGCCCAGAAAAACACCGCCGAAAGAGCCGAGCAGAAAGGCAAGCGTGGCTTCCGATAGGGTGATCCAGAGATGGTACCAGATCGAGCCGCTCGCAAACCAGTCAACTATGCGCAACAACACTTTCCATGGATCTGCGAAGAAAAATGCCATGGTTTTTGGGTTTCCGAACAGCGTTGTGGTGGTTGCCACGTGCCAGGTCGCCAGGATGAGGGCGGCGACCAGCACACGCAGGGAGAAGAGAAGCACGCGGTTCATCGGCCAGCCCCGCTCGTCTGCCGGTAGGCAGTCATGACCTCGTCGCGCAGCGCCTCCCAAATCTCGCGATGAAGCTCATTGAACGTCGCGTCGTGGCGGATATCGGCAATCTCGCGCGGGCGGGCGAGCGGCACCCTGAAATCACCGATAATCCGCGACCGTGGGCCGGCCGACATGATCAACACCCTGTCGGCAAGAGCAATCGCCTCATCCAGATCGTGGGTGACAAACAGGACAGCCTTGCGATCCTCAGACCAGAGTCTCAGCAGCAGATCTCCCATGATCTGGCGTGTCTGGGCATCGAGCGGGCCGAAGGGCTCGTCCATCAGCAGGATCTTCGGGTTGCGGATCAGGACCTGCGCCAGGCCGGTGCGCTTGCGCTGGCCGCCGGAGAGTGTTGCCGGGAAGCGGTCGGCGAAAGCACCGAGCCCGACGCGCTCCAGCCATTCGAGCGACATTCGCCGGGCGTCGCTCGAGGACATACCTGCAACCTCCAGGCCGATCGCGACGTTTTCGAGAACCGTCTTCCATGGCATAAGCGCATCTTGCTGGAAGAGATAGCCTGCTTCGCGGTTCAGGCCCTTCAGTGGTTTTCCGAATATCTCCACCGATCCCGAGGCAGGCGCGAGAAGGCCGGCCACAGCGTTGAGAAGCGTGGACTTGCCGCATCCTGTCGGTCCGACGATGGCCAGGAATTCATGTTCATCGATATCGAGATTGGTCGGAGCGACGGCTTGGTATTGCTTCTTCCCGATGTGGCCAAACGAAATCGCCACGTTCTTCAGACTGACCGCCCTCGGGGTCCCTGACGTCATGCCATGCGTTCCTTTTTCGACTGCCGCTTAGCGTTCCAGGAACTTGGTGCGCGTATTTGCTTCATGAAATCAAAGCCCCATTCTGCCGTCAAGCTCGTCGGCGGACCATAGCCGAGACATTGTTGGCAAATTATGTCAGCTCTATCCCGTGGTAGCGAGGCAGAAGAAAGGCGCTTTCTCGTGCATCAGCGGCTTGCGTTGCGTGGATCGAGCAGGTCGCGCAGGCCGTCGCCGAGCATGTTGAAGCCGACTACAGATAGGGCGATGGCAAGGCCGGGCAGGATGGCAAGCCATGGGGCCAGCGCCAGATAGGTCTGCGCGTCGGCCAGCATCCGCCCCCACGTCGGAGCCGGCGGGGAAAGTCCCAGCCCCAGGAAACTGAGCCCTGCCTCGGTCAGGATCGCAAGGCCCAGCTGGATGGTTACCTGGACGATGATCTGGCTGGCGATATTCGGCAGCACGTGCCGGAGGGAGATGGACAGGCGGGTATTGCCGAGCGCGTGGGCGGCGAGAACGTAATCCCGGCTCCAGGCCTGCAGGGCGCTTGCCATGCTGACGCGGGCAAAGACCGGGATCATGAAGGTGGCGATCGCCAGGATCGCTGTCAAACGACCGGGTCCGAGAAAAGCCCCGAGCAGCATCGCCGACAGGATCGGCGGCAGGGCGAAGACCACGTCGCACACCCGCATTGTCACGAATTCGAAGGCGCCGCGCAGGGCCGCCGAGGTAATGCCGATGATAGAGCCGAGCGTGCCGCCGATGGCGACCGAGACGATGGCGATCGACAGGGAGTTCCAGCAGCCGACCATCAGCATCGACAGCACGTCGCGTCCGAACTGGTCCGTGCCGAGCAGGCCAAAGGCGAGTGGCGGCTGCAGCTTGTGGGCGATCTGCATTTTGGCTGGCAACGCCGGTGTCCAGGCAAGCGACAAGAGCGCCACCGCAATCAGCAGCACAACAAGGGTGGCGCCGGCAACGAGAGCTTTTCGCCGGCGGGAGGGGCCTGTGTCCGGCAAAAAGGCGGCCACCATCTCAACCTCCTTTTTGCAGGCGAGGATCGATCGCCAGATAGGAGAGGTCAACGAGGAAGTTCATGACGATCACGAGCGTTGCAAAGAACAGCACGACATCCTGCAGCACGATGACGTCGCGTTGCGATAGAGCCTGTAACGCCAGCCTTCCGAGGCCCGGCAGGTTGAAGACGTTTTCGACGAGAACGGCACCCGCCACCAGGAAGGTGAACTGCAACCCGAGCACCGTCAGGATGGGGATCATCGCATTCGGCACGGAATGTCGCCACAGCACGGCGCTGTCGGAGAGGCCCTTTGCCTTTGCCGTGCGGGTGAAGTCCTCGTGCGTGGTATCGACCACAGCTGCTCTGGTGACGCGGGTTAGCACCCCCGCCTGCGGCAGCGCCAGGGCAACGGCCGGCATCAGCAGTGCCTTGACGGCAGGCCAGAAGCCGCCGCTCCAGCCGGGAAAGCCGCCCGACGGCATCAGCCCGAGCGTGGTGGAAAACAGCATGATCAGCAACAGCGCCACCCAGAAGGCAGGTACGGCGATGCTGACCTCGGCGATAACAGAGGCGATCCAATCGAACAGCCCACCCCGGCGCGATGCGGCGAGCGCGCCGAGCGGAATGGCGATGGCCATGGAGATGAGGACGGCACCAAGCGCCAGCGGCAGCGTGACGGCCAGCCGTTCGACGATGAGGCCGGCGACGGGGACAGCGTAGGTCGAGGACTGGCCAAGATCCCCCGTTGCAACGCCGGCCAGCCAATGGCCGTAGCGCAGCGGCAGAGGCTGGTCGAGGCCAAGCTGGTGGCGCAGCGAGGCAAGGGTTTGCGGCGAGGCAGAGGTGCCGAGCATGATCGAGGCCTGGTCGCCCGGCATGAGGTCGACCACGGTGAAGAGCAGCAGCGAGACAATCATCAGGGTCGCGAGGAGGCCGGCAAGGCGCCGCGCAATGAGTGCGATCAAGCGGTCACTCCCGGTCGGCGTGAGCGGGCGAGCAACGGTGTGCCATCTAGCCCCGATACGCTCGGCGAGGAGGATGGCAATACCATCGGCTGTTCAAGCGTCCTGATTCCGGTTTTGGCCACGCTTGCTCTCACTCTTCCCAGAAGACATTGGTGAGAACGTTCGACGGGACAGGCTCGTTTTCCCAGAGCCCCTTCAATTTCCGGCTCCAGACGCCGAGCTTCGGCATGACGAAGAGAAAGAGCGCCGGCACATCGTCTGCGAGAACGGTCTGCGCCTTGCCGTAGATCGCGGCCTGCTCGGCGGGATCCGTGGTTTCCTGCACCTTCTTCATCAAGGCGTCGAAGGCCGGGTTGCGATAGTTGAAGTAGTAGGGATCGCGCGAATAGATGTCGATGTCCATCGGCTCCGCATGGGCGACGATGGTCATCTGGTAGTTTTGGTCCTGCATGACATCCTGCACCCACTTGGCCGGAAATTCGGTGGTCTCGATGGTGACAGTCACGCCGATGTCCGCCAGCATCGCCTGGATGATCTCCGCACTGCGCGAAGCGTACGCCATCTGCGGCGACTTGATGGTGAAGGAAAGGCCTTGGGGATAGCCGGCATCGGCGAGAAGCGCCCTGGCCTTTTGCGGATCGTAGGGCCACCTGGCGGTCAGGTCGAGAAAGCCCGGATCGTTCGGCGTGTAGTGGCTACCGATGGGTGTGCCGAGGCCAGACCAGGCGCCGTCGACGAGCGTCTTGCGGTCGATCGCCATCATCAGCGCCTGCCGGACGCGCTTGTCGTCGAAGGGCTTCTGGCTGTTGTTCATGCCGGCCACGACCTTGAGTTCGGTGTTGCCGATCCTCGTCACAAGCGCCTCGTCGCCTGCGAAGGAAGCCATCAGCTCCGGTGCCGCAAATTCCGGAATGGCATCCACGCCGCCGGACTTCAACGCCGCGGCCTGGGCCTGCGGATCGGAGATGAACCGGAACGTCACCTTGTCCAGCCTGACAGACACGGTCTTGTTCCAGTAGTTGTCGTTCCTTTCTAGCTCGACCCTGTCGCCTTTCGCCCAGCTGACGAACCTGAACGGGCCGGTGCCGATCGGTCTGGTCTTGTCGTCGGCGGCCGAATTGGGTGACACCATGACGGCCGCCGGCCAGCCGAGCCAAGAGAGCAGGCTGCCCGTCGGTGCCGACAGATGCAGCACAAGGGTTTGCGGATCCGGCGTGACGATGGAGGCGATGGTGGTGAAAAACCGCTTTTGCGGATTGACCGAGCTGCTGCCACGGGCGCGATCCAGGGTGAATTTGGCGGTTGTCGAATCAAATGGCTGGCCGTCGTGGAATTTGACGCCGGATTGCAGATGGAACGTATAGGTCAGGCCGTCCGGCGAGATTTCCCAGCCTTTGGCCAGCTGCGGCTGCACCTTGCCGGCCTCGTCTATCGCGACCAGTCCCTCGAAAATGTTCTGCCAGCTGACCTGGCCGATGGCGACGGGAGCGGCGATGGTCGGGTCGAGGCCCGAAGGCTCGATCGTCATGCCGAGATCGAGCGAGCTTTTGGCCGCCTCTGCAGGCGCAGGACCGAAAATCAGAAGGCTGGTGGAAACTGCTCCCCAGATTGCCAGACGTCGAGCCGGTCGGATCAACGATGCGCGCGCGACCGTCGCCAGCTGCTCTCCTGCACATGCGTTGCGCCTTGCTCTCGTCCAGTTCCTCATGGAGATTCTTTCCTTGACGGCGATATCTGGAAAGCTACAGCGGAATTTGCGGGTCGATGCAAGTCCGCTGACACATGGCAGGTCGCGCCATACGATCATAGAGGCATCCTTCTCTATGCTGCACCGCGAAAGGATGTGACTTGCAACGCCCGCCGCGATGGTATATCGAACTGTACGGTTCGGTTCGATATTTAATTGTATGACTTTTGTCAGTCATTGCATTTGCAGGCTTGTTCGGCTCCGTCGGCGTGACGGCGTTCACGCTATAAAGATTTAAGCGGCACAGATATGTCTGTCACTGAAAATGAAACGGTTCACCGGTTGCCTCGCGGCCGACCCCGCCTGGACCCCGATCTCCGCAAGACAAGTATCGTCGAGACTGCCCTCAGGGTTTTCATCGAGGTGGGTTTCGTCGACGCGACGATGGAAATGATCGCCGCACGCTGCGCAATCTCCAAGGCCACGCTCTATAGTGCGTTCTCCAGCAAGCGTGACCTTTTCACATCGGTGGTTGAGGTTGCCGTCCGCCTGGAAATTCCGGATGAAATCGAAGGTGGCTCGGTTGCCAAGACCCTCGAGACGATCCTTCTGCCACCGTCCGACGGTCATGAGTCGGAGCTGGACGACCGGGATGCCATCCTACGGATCGTATACACCCAAGGGCAGGACCATCCCGAGCTCTGGGAGATCTACCGGTGCACGACTAGCAAGGAGTCTGAGCGGCTGACGGCCTGGCTGCTGAAGCAGCAGGCGCAAGGACGGCTGATCATCGACGATGCAACGATGATCGCCCAGATGCTCATGAACGTCGCCCTCGGCTATCCGCCAAACCGATCCGAGGCTGTGGTCGGACCCCTGACGCGGGTGCCCTACCTCAGGGAGTTCGTAACAATATTCTGCCGCGGGATTTCCGTCTCCTGACGGCAGGCAACTCAGGTCGTCGTTTCAGTGGCGATCAACAAGTACCGAGCAACTGGCCGCGCGCGTGACGCGGTCGACGATCGACCCGAACAGGGCATCCGTGATGTCCTGCACATGGGTGCCGACGATGACGAGGTCGGCATTGCGCTCACGGGCTGCATCGAGGATCGTCGGGGCAACGCGGCCGGCCTTGATCATGTAGGTGGCTTCGATGTTGAGGCGCGAGCAGAGGGATTTTAACTTTGCCTCGACGTCGCTCATCCAGTCCATATCGGCGCTCGATGGCGCGGATTGGGGTGTGTAATGCGGAACTGATTCCACGACGTGCAGCGCAATGATCTCGCCATCACTGTCGAGCAGCGCGGATGCGCGACGCAACATGTGTTCCGCCTTTTCACGCGGGCCTAGTCCTATGGCGCAAATTATCCTGGAATACATGCTGTCTTTACCACCGAGAGAGAGTTGATCCGTCCAAGATCACTTGGACCTTCCACCCTCGGCTTGGCTTTGACAAAGATCAACCGGAATAGCTGTTTTGGTCGTTCTATTGTATAGCCGGCGCAATAAACCTGGTCATGTGGCGTGTCATGGAAACAGACCGGCGCAGCGCGCGGTGTTGCGCACATGGGTTTCCATGGCCAGCCTGGCGCGTTCGACATCGTTGGATTTCAGCGCCGCGATGATGGCGCGATGCTCGGCCACCGATGCCAGCATGCGCGAGGGTTCGGTGATCGGGATTGGCTGTCGCTGCGTTTCGGTCAGCTGCTCGCGGACCGTCTGGTAGAGTGCCCGCAGCATTGCATTGCTGCAGCCGGAGGCGATGATGCCATGGAATTCGAGATCGGCTTCGACATTCGTCAGCAGATCCTCGCTGGCCCAGCACTCCTCCATGGTCCTCGTCGCGTCCTCCATTGCCTGCAGCTGGCCTCCCGTCAACCGTCCGGCCGCAAGGGCCGCAATGTTGCCTTCGAGCATGATGCGCGTCTGGAAGACATCGAACACCGAATAGCTGTCGGCGTAGCGCCACGGTGCCATGGCGTTGGTCGCCGACGGGCGGTTGCCGGCCACGAAGGTGCCCCTGCCCGCCTCTGTCTTGAGCAGGCCCAGCGTTTCGAGCGTCAGCAGCGCCTCGCGCAGCGATGCCCGGCTGATGCCAAGTCGAACGGAAAACTCCCGCTGCGAGGGGATCTTTTGTCCTGCCTTCAACTCCCCGGCCTTGATCATATCCTGGATAAGCCGGGCGGCCGATTGGGGAACGAGTGTTCTGGTGAGCATTCAACGTCTTCTTTGTGCCGGCGCGGCCGATGATGTCGTGCCACTAATGTCGTGAACTCTATTTTACTTTATTGCCGTCTTGCAAATGCCAGGCCGCCATGCTTGATTGGTCGAACTGGTCTGACCAGTTCGACCACATAAAACTGATGGGTAAAATAAATCAAGGGGAACCCATGCGCACTCCGTCATTTCTGAAAACAACCATTCTCACAGCAATCCTGGCCTTTGCCGGATCTTCGATCTCTTTCGCAGCCGATCTCTCGGTCGGTGCCAACATCGGCAATGTCCCCTGGGAGTTCCAGGACGATACCGGCAAGACTGTCGGCTTTGAAGTCGATCTTGTCACCGAGATTGCCAAGCGTCTCGGCAAGTCTGTCGAGTTCGTCAACATCCCGTTCAACGGGCTATTCTCAGCGGTGCAATCCGGCCGCATTAACATGGCCGTTTCGTCGATCACCATCACGCCCAAGCGCCTCGAATCCGTCACCTTCGCCCAGCCCTACTACGATAGCGACCAGTCGCTGACGGTGACGGCAGCCAGCGGCATTGCCGATCTTGCCGGGATGAAGGGCAAGGTCGTGGGTGTCGATACCGGTTCCACCGGCGACATGTGGGCGACCGAGAACACCGGCAAATACGGGCTCGGCGAAATCCGCCGCTTCGAAGGCTTGCAGCCTGCGATGCTCGATCTCGTTGCCGGCCGCATCGACGGCTACATCAGCGACATCCCGGCTCTGCAGTATTACGTCAAGGACAAGCCGAACCTGAAAGTCGTCGAGCGTATTCCGACGGGCGAGAAGTATTCGATCATGTTCAACAAGGGCGATGCTCTTGCCAAGCAGGTCAACGACGTCATCACCACGCTGAAGGGCGAAGGCTATATCGCCAAGCTGCACCAGACATGGTTCGGCGCAAAGGCCGAAGACACCACCTCGACGGTCAAGGTCATGGATATGCCGGCCGCCAAGTAACCGGCTAGCCCGACGGGGATGGCGGCTGATGTCGCCATCCTTTTCCCGACGATCTGACCGGCGGTTTCATGGATATTTTCACGACATTCTTCAACGTTCCTGTCCTCACCAGGGCGTTTCCACTTTTGATATCGGGGCTCTGGGTGACGCTGGAGATCGGTATCACCAGCATTTTCGCCGGCCTTGTCGGCGGCATGTTCCTGGCGCTGCTTCGCCTCTACGCGCCGGCACCGGTGCGGGCGATCGCCAAGATCTATACGGATTTCTTTCGGTCCATCCCGCTGCTCGTTTTGTTGATCATCGTCTACTATGCCCTGCCCTTCGTCGGCATCCGCTTTTCGCCGTTCTTCTCGGCGGTGGCAGCCCTGACACTCGTGTCGATTGCCTATACTGCGGAGATTTTCCGGGCCGGCATCGAGGCTATCCCTCGTGGCCAGTTCGAGGCTTCGGAGGCGCTGGGTCTTTCCTACCGGCCGATGATGATCGACGTCATCCTGCCGCAGGCGATCAAGATCGTCATCCCGCCGCTGACCAACAACTGCATCAACGTCATCAAGGACACGGCGCTCGCCTCCGTCGTCGCCATGCCGGATCTGCTGAAGCAGGCGACACAGGCGCAGGCGCTGATGGCCAACCCCTCTCCGTTGATCGGCGCTGCCATTATCTATGTCGCCTTCCTCTGGCCGCTGGTGACCATCGTTGCCCGGCTTGAGAAACGCTTCAATGTCGGGAGGCGCTCATGAGACCGATCATCAGCATCCAGGGCCTCAAGAAGTCATACGGCGATTTCGAGGTGCTACACGGTATCGATCTCGAGATCGGCGAAGGCGAGGTGGTCTGCGTCATTGGGCCATCCGGCTCCGGCAAGTCGACGCTGATCCGCTGCATCAACCATCTCGAGGGATTTTCGCCGGAGAGCACAATCCATGTTGACGGCATCAAGGTCGAGCGCGGCAAGGCGCTGGCGCAGGTCCGCGCCGAAGTCGGCATGGTGTTTCAGTCGTTCAACCTGTTTCCGCACCTGACCGTCCTGAAAAACGTCATGCTGGCGCCAATGCGGGTGCGCGGCACGACAACTGCGGATGCCGCCCGCAAGGCGCGCGAGTTGCTGACCCGTGTCGGCATTTCCGAGCAGTCTGACAAATATCCGGAGCAGCTTTCCGGCGGCCAGCAGCAGCGCGTCGCCATTGCCCGGGCGCTGGCCATGGAGCCGCGGGTGCTGTTGTTCGACGAACCGACCTCATCGCTCGATCCGGAAATGGTCGGCGAGGTGCTTGACGTCATGCGCAAGCTCGCCGGCACCGGCGTGACGATGATCGTCGTCACCCACGAGATGGGATTTGCCCGCCAGGTAGCCGACAGGGTGATCTTCATGGATGGCGGGCGCATCATCGAGGCCGGCACGCCGGCGGAGATATTCGACGCGCCGCAACAGGAGCGCACCAAAAGCTTCCTGCGCGCCGTTCTCAATCACTGAAAAACAAAATATTCCGGGAGAGATCACCTCATGCAACGCCCCCTCGACATCGATTTTGCCAGAAGCCAGTTTCCAGGGCTCGGCAACGGATGGACATTTTTCGACAACGCCGGTGGTTCGCAAATCCTGAAGCCGGCGGTCGATCGCATGACCAGCTTCCTCTATGACAAGAACGTCCAGATCGGCGGCAGCTATGACGTCTCGCTGCAGGCGGCAAAGGCGCTTGCGGACGGGCGTATGGCGGCAATGCTGCTGGTCAATGCGTCGCGTCCCGAGGAAATCGTCTTCGGCGGCTCGACGACTGTCCTGCTGCAGAACCTGGCGAAGGGCATGCGCAGCCAGCTGAAGCCGGGCGATGAGATCATCGTCACGATCTCCGACCACGAATCGAACATCGGCCCTTGGGAAGGTCTGACGGATGCCGGTATCGTCCTCAAGTTCTGGCCGCTCGATACCGAGACCTACGTGCTCGACATGGCCGATCTCGCGCCGTTGATGACGGAGCGGACGAAGCTCGTCTGCGTCACCCATGTCTCGAATATTCTCGGATCGATCAATCCAATCGCCGAGATCGCCGCTTTCGTCCATGCACGCGGCGCCCGCATCTGCGTCGACGCCGTCGCCTACGCGCCACACCGCGCCATCGACGTGCAGGCATGGGATGTCGATTATTACGTCTTCAGCCTCTACAAGACCTACGGCCCCCACTACGCGATGATGTACGGCAAATACGATCATCTGCTCGAGCTGGATCCGCTCTATCATTTCTTCTACGGGCGGGACAAAGTACCCGGCAAGCTCGAGCCCGGCAATGCCAACTACGAGCTCGCTTATTCGCTGACCGGCATCGTCGATTATCTTGCCGAACTCGGTGAACGCGCTGGCGCAAGCGGCAGTCTCCGTGAAAAGATCGTCGCGGCCTTCGACGTCATCGCGAAGCAGGAAAACGCGTTGGCGGACCGGCTGCTCGGCTATCTCGGCAGCCGCAACGACTGCCGTATTTTCGGCGAACGCGATAATGCGCGCGGAAGCCGCATACCGACCATCAGCTTTGCCTTCGAGGGGCGCAATTCCGAAAGCATCTGCAAGGCCATGGATGCCCACAAGATCGCCATCCGCTTCGGAGATTTCCACGCGCGACGGCTTGGCGATCACATCGGCTTGCCGCAATATCATGGGGCGGTGCGCGTCTCCATGGTCCACTACAACACGCTGGAGGAAGTCGACCGGTTGATTGCGTCGCTTGACGCGATCCTTGGCAGTAACGTCGGCATGCTCAGCGCGACAGCCTGAAGAAGAGCCTGAAAAAGAGAGAGTGCAGCATGCGGTTCGATACGATCATCAGGAACGGAACTGTCGTAAACGATAGCGAAACGTTCGAATGCGACGTCGGCATTGTCGATGGCCGGATCGCGGCGATTGAGACTGGTCTCGCTGATGCCGCCGAGATTATCGACGCGACAGGGCTCTATGTCATGCCGGGAGGCATCGACAGCCACGTACATCTTGCCCAGCCTTCCGGCGACGGTATCGTCATGGCCGACGATTTTGCCAGCGGCACGTTGTCAGCGGCCTTTGGCGGCAACACGACGGTGCTGCCTTTCTGTATGCAGGAGAAGGGCACCAGCCTGCGCGAAGGCCTGAAAGTCTATCACGCCAAGGCCGATGGGGAGTGCTACGTCGATGTCGCCTTTCATCTCGTCGTCACCGACCCGACCGCGGCCGTACTCGGCCAGGAGCTTCCGGCGCTGGTCAATGACGGCTACACCTCGATCAAGGTGTTTATGACGTATGAAAGCCTGCGGCTTCGCGATGACCAGATCCTCGATACGCTCGACGCCGCAAGACGGTCCGGTGCTGTCGTTATGGTCCATTGCGAGAACGAAGACGCCATCCAGTTTCTGATCGGCAAGCACGAGGCGCAAGGCGATCTCGCGCCGAAATACCACGCCTCCAGCCGGCCGATTGCCGCCGAGCGGGAAGCCACCCATCGCGCCCTGTCGCTTGCCGAAATCGTCGAGACGGCGATCGTTATCGTGCATGTCTCCAATCGTCAGGCGATGGAAGAGATCCAGCGGGCGCGCTCACGCGGCGTCAATGTCGCCGGCGAAACCTGCCCGCAATATCTCATGCTGACCGCTGACGATCTCGATGCGGCCGAGCTGGAAGGCGCCAAGTTCGTCTGCTCGCCGCCGCCGCGCGATGCGGAAAGCCAGATCGCCTGCTGGGAAGGCTTGCAGAACGGTACGTTCGAATTGTTCTCGTCTGACCATTGCCCGTTCCGCTACGACGACGACCAGGGCAAGCTCAATGAGAAGGGAAAGCGCAATTTCCGCTGGATACCGAACGGCATTCCGGGCGTCGAGACGCGGTTGCCGATCCTGTTCTCCGAGGGTGTCGGCAAGGGGCGGATCGATCTCAACCGCTTTGTCGCGCTGTCGTCCACAAACCATGCGAAACAATACGGCCTCTATCCGCAGAAGGGCACCATCGCCATCGGCTCGGATGCCGATATCGCTCTCTGGGATCCCCTGCGGTCCGTAACCATCACCAACGATATCCTGCATCACGGCGCCGACTACACGCCCTATGAGGGCCTCGAGGTCACCGGCTGGCCGGTGCGTGTCATCCTCCGGGGCAAGACCATCGTCAACGGCGATAGTCTGGAAGGCACCAAGCAGATGGGCCGCTACCTCCAGCGTCCGGGTGGTGTCAGCGCCGAGCGTGCCTGAGGCGCCAGCCCCTACTTCACATAGTCTCCGCGCGTAATACCGTGCCTTTGCAGCTTGTCGTAGAACGTCTTGCGGGGGATACCGAGTGCTTCGATCGTCAGCCTGATGTCGCCGTCATGATCCCGGAGAGTGCTTCGGATCAGATCGGCTTCGTATTGCTCCATCCGCGCAGGCAGCGATAGGATTGGGCTGGACCCGTCATGGGTTCCAGGCGCCGCAGGGCCGGTATCGGCGAGGCCGAGGACGAAGCGCTCAGCGAAATGCGCCAGTTCTCGGACGTTGCCCGGCCATTGGTGCGCCTGGAGATAGCGGTGTACGTCCGGCGGCACGGCCGGTGGCGGCTTGTTGAACCGGACGGCGGCGCGATCGACGAAATGGCCGAAAAGAAGCGGGATGTCGGCGCGCCGGTCGCGCAGCGGCGGAATGGAGATGGTCACCACGTTGAGCCGATAGAACAAATCCTCGCGAAAGCCTTGCCGCTGACCAGGATCGCTCAGGTCGACCTTGGCGGCCGCGACGACACGAAGATCGACCGGCCGGATGTCATTGGTGCCGAGCGGTGTGACTTCGCGCATCTCCAGCACCCGCAGCATCTTGACCTGCGCCGACTGCGGCATGCTCTCGATCTCGTCCAGAAACAGCGTGCCCTCGCCGGAGTGTTCGATGCGGCCGATGCGCTTCTTCTGGGCGCCGGTGAAAGCGCCGGCTTCGTGGCCGAACAGCTCGCTCTCGATCACGCTTTCCGGCAGCGCGCCGCAATTGAGCGCGACGAAATTTCCCTTCGAGCGGCGGCTCCAGCGATGCAGCAGGCTTGCCACGACCTCCTTGCCGCTACCCGTCTCGCCTGTCACGAGCACGTCGACATCGGTATCGGCAATCTGGCGCAGGGTGCGCCGCAGCCGCTCCATCGCCGGTGTCTGGCCGATCAGCGGCAGGCCGTCCTGCGCCTGGTCCGTTGCTTCGCGCAGCCTCCTGTTGTCGAGAACGAGCCGCCGTTTCTCGATGGCCCGCCGCACGCTCTGCACCAGCCTGTCCGCCGCGAAGGGTTTCGGAATGAAGTCGTAGACGCCGTCCTTGATGGCCTGCACCGCCATCGGGATATCGCCGTGGCCGGTCATCAGGATCACCGGCAGGTCGTCGTCCTGTTGCTGGACGCGGGCAAAAAGCTCCAGCCCGTCCATCTGCGGCATCCGGATATCCGAAACGACGACGCTGACGGCAGCGATGTCGAGGGCCTCGACCGCATCGCGTGGCCGCGAAAATGCGCTGACGGAAAAGCCGGCAAGTTCAAGTGTCTGGGCCGTTGCCCGCAGCAGGTCGGCATCGTCGTCGACGAGCAGGATGAGCGGCGCTTCTTTCATGAGGTTGCCTTTGGCAGATGGAGGACGAAGCGCGTGCCGGTCTCGCCGCTGTCGACATCGATGCGACCGCCGAAATCGGCCGCGATGTCCTTGGAGATGACGAGGCCAAGACCAAGGCCCCCGGGCTTCGAGGTGTTGAACGGGGTAAACAGCGAATCGAGAATTTCCGGCGCGATGCCCGGCCCGTTGTCGGCGATGCTGATGGCGATTTCGTGCGCTGTCTCGCAGACCGATACCGCAACCCGCGCGTCGTTGCGCCCCTCGAGCGCTTCCAGCGCATTCTGGAAGAGGTTGATCAGCACCTGCTCGAGGCGGACGCGGGTGCCCATGACCATCATGCCCCGTGGCGGCAGGTCGATCGCCAGGGCCTCGATTTGTCCGGCAAAACGGCTGCGGAGCAGCACTACGGCACCTTCAATGATGCCGCGGACATCGACCGGCACGGGCGAGGTCCGGCCTTTGCGGGCAAAGGCTTTCAGTTCCTCCGTGATCGTGCCGATCCGCTCGGTCAGCGCGGCGATCAGGCTGAGGTTTTCCCTGGCCGGCCCGGGCTGCTGGCGTTCCAGAAAGATCTGGGCGTTGTCGGCATAGGCACGGATGGTGGCAACCGGCTGGTTGATTTCATGGGCGACGCCGGCCGCGACCTGGCCGAGGATCGCCAGCCGGTTCGCCTGGACGAGTTCCTGCTGGACCACCTGTAGCTTTGCCTCGGTGGTCCGGTGGCCGGAGATCTCCGCCTCGAGGCGATCCCGAGCGCGGCTGAGATCGTCGGTGCGCTCGAGCACCCGGCGTTCCAGTTCCTCCCGCGCCACCCGTCCGACGGCAAGCTCCATCGCCGAGACATGCCGGCGACGCAACAGGAAGGCGGCAAGCGCCAGCACCGGCAGGACTATCGCAAGCGCGATGAAGCGATCCTCGCGGATATTGGTCGCGATCGCAGCGTCCGTCGGCACGAGATAGTTCAGCGTCCACGGCGTTGAGGGCACCGGCGCTTTCAGGCGCAGATATTCTCCAGCGTTGGTGCCAGGCAGCACGGCGCGGACGATCGAGGCATCCGCATCGAGCGCCACCGGCGCGGTGATCGGCAGGGGAGTGAGCGTCGCGTCGCCAAACTGCAGGCTTCGGCGGATGGCCGACAGGCGGTCGCTTGCCAGCGGTGCATCCGTCATGAAACGCCAGGACGGGATGCTGGTCACAAGGACGATGCCCCGGTCGTCGGTGACATAGGCAGGGCGCGCCGTCTCGCGCCAGTCGGCTTCCAGCTGATCGAACTCCATCTTGACGACGACCACGCCGATGGGTGACCGAGGGTCTCCGACGCGGCGGGAGATATAGAGGCCGGGCCGATTGCTGGTGTTGCCGAGGGCAAAATGTTCGGCCGTTCCGTCGACAATGGCGCGGCGAAAATAGTCGCGGAAGGAGTAATCCTTGCCGACGAATGTCAGCTGGTCCTGCCAGTTGCTGGAGGCAATCGCGATGCCGTTTCGGTCGATGACATAGAGCACGGAGGCCTTGGTGCCGGAGACCAGACTTTCAAGTTTGCGATCCAGTAGCCGCACGGGCTGGTCGTCTGCGGTAGCAAGGGCGTCGCGAACCTGCAGGTCGTCGGCCAGCAGCAACGGCAGGGCGCGTGGCCGCTCGAGGACTGCCCGCAGCAAGGCGATTTTCAGATTGGCATCGGTCCGCCCCTGGTCTGCCAGCGCATGTACTGCAACCGACCGTCCATAGACGCCGGCCGTATAAAGGACAACGGTCAGGACCAGCGCGCTGGTAGCAGCAAAGGCAAGCCATACGCGGCGGTGTCGCTTGGCAAGGTCCAGAGGCGTCTGGTTGGGAGGTTGGGGGCGATGAAGCATGCTGCATCTGTGCATAATCCCGGCCAGACCTCAATGGTTTTGTGCGGATTTCCGCACTACAAGCGCCCAATTGGCCGAACGGCTTTCACCAAAGTCTATTTTACGCAAACACTTATGACGCTTGCGGAGTTTGGCATGGATGTTGCAGGTCATGTAGCTTGCAGTCGGAGGGCTGCTTGTCATTTGCAGCCCGGAGGGCCGAGAGATCGGTTTGGGCGAAGAGGAGGATCTTGTGATAATTCCTGACGCTGGTAGCCCGACCAAGGGCAAACTTCCCTTTTATCGACAGATGTACGTGCAGGTACTGACGGCCATTGCCGCCGGTATTCTGCTCGGCCATTTCTATCCCCAGGTCGGCGCTTCCATGCAGCCGCTTGGCGATGCCTTCATCAAGCTTGTACGCATGGTCATCGCCCCCGTCATCTTCCTGACGGTGACGACGGGTATCGCCGGCATGTCGGATCTGAAGAAGTTCGGTCGCGTCGTCGGCAAGGCGCTGCTCTACTTTCTCATCTTCTCGACGCTTGCTCTCGTCGTCGGCCTCGTGGTGTCGAATGTCCTGCAGCCCGGCGCGGGCATGCATATCAATGCGGCCACTCTCGACACCAAGGCGGTCAACACCTATGCCGCCCAGGCGCACGATGCGACGATCATCGGCTTCCTGATGAACATCATCCCCGATACCATCGTCGGCGCCTTTGCCAAGGGCGATATCTTGCAGGTGCTGTTCTTCTCGGTGTTCTTTGGCATCGCGCTCGGTGCCGTCGGTGAGCGTGGACGCGTGGTTTCGGATTTCCTTCAGGCCCTTACGGCCCCGATCTTTCGTCTCGTTGCCATCCTGATGCGCTTTGCGCCCATCGGCGCCTTCGGTGCCATGGCCTTTACCATCGGCAAATACGGGATCGGCTCCATTGCCAATCTCGCCTTCCTGATCGGGACGTTCTACCTGACGTCGCTCCTGTTCGTGCTGGTCGTGCTCGGGGCCGTCGGCTGGTACAACGGATTCTCGATCCTCAACCTGATCCGTTATATCAAGGAAGAGCTTCTGCTCGTGCTCGGCACGTCGTCCTCGGAGGCTGCTTTGCCGGGCCTGATGAACAAGATGGAGCGGGCCGGCGTCAAGCGGTCGGTCGTCGGGCTGGTCATTCCGACCGGTTATTCGTTCAATCTCGATGGCACCAATATCTATATGACGCTGGCGGCACTGTTCATTGCCCAGGCAACCGACACACCGCTGACGCTCGGCGACCAGCTCCTGCTCCTGGCAGTGGCGATGCTGAGCTCTAAGGGCGCTGCAGGCATCACCGGCGCGGGCTTCATCACGCTGGCCGCAACACTGTCGGTTGTCCCCTCTGTGCCGATCGCCGGCATGGCGCTTATCCTCGGTATTGACCGCTTCATGTCGGAATGCCGTGCGCTGACCAATCTGGTCGGCAATGCGGTCGCGACTGTGGTCGTGGCACGTTGGGAAAACGAGCTGGACGAAGTCCAGTTTGCGGCCGCGATGAGGGGGGAGCTTTCGGGTACCCCCGAGATCCCCGCGTTGCAGGCCGCAGAGTGATCCCAGGCATCTAATGATCTTCGGCATGGCGCTCGCACCTCGATCGCCATGCCCCCCCCGAAAATCACCTATCCGCCGATGCGCTAAGCGATGTCTCCGCCGCATCGAGCCGACGTCGGTTGCTCCAGGCACGCGGCGTCGTACGTCTCAAGGACGGCATCGACAGACTGGATGAGAACGAGTTCGGCATCTATCGGCCGCCCCGACGGAATGACAAGGCTCGGTAGGAACTGCCTGGCGACGGTTTCCGGGATGACGACCCCCCGCAACGCCAGCAGCAGATTTTCCACTGCTTCCGTCGCTTGCGGCTTGCCCCAGTAATAGCGGATCCGGTCGCTGTAACTGTAATGCCGCTCCACTCTCAGCGCATTCCCCTCCCCATGATAATGGCCAAGCCAGTTCGTGGGATCGGCGAGCATCGTGTCTTCCATGGCTCGCATAAGCGACCGGTCGCCATAGCCCGGGACCAGTTCCGACGCGATCAGGTCGAGCCCGTACAGCGATTCGCGGTAGGCAAAAGTCAGGCCCGGTCCGACCTTCAGGATCGGATAGCCATCGCGCACCAAAGCCGACAGCGCCTCGACGGTCTGGTAGTCAGTGGAATGGGCCTCGAAGACAAATTGCGGGACCGCGTCGAGGACAGCGCCGAGATCGAATGCCGCTTCTGGCCTGTAGGCTATGACGTTGGCATTGCCGAATTCGACGCCGGGCTGGACGACGAAGGCGATTACCCGGGAGAAGGCATCGGCAAGTCCTGCCCGCTCGAATACCTCGCGGTGGATCTCGATGGTCGAACGTGCGTCAAGGGCTGAAGTCGGCGCCACTGTATCGAGGGCGTGGTCGGCGCCGCCGGGTGTCGGTACCTCGGTGCCGAGCACGTAGACCGGCATGGCGAGGCCGTTGGCCCGGGCGGCCTGCTCGGCGACTGCGGCAAGGCGGGCTGCCCGCTCGGCGATGATCCGGTCGCCGAGGCTCGCTGGCTCGCCGGCGCAAGCCATTGACGTATCCAGATGGATCTTGCTGAAGCCTGCCAGAACGTAGTGTCGGACCAGCGTCTCAGATTTCGACATGGCCGCCTCGGCAGTCTCTTTCTTCCAGGGGTTTGGACCGAGATGATCGCCGCCGAAAAGGATGCGGGAGCGCTCGAGGCCTTCGTCTGCGGCGATCCCGCAGACGAAGCCGATGAAGTCTGCCGGCGTCATGCCGGTGTAGCCGCCAAACTGGTTGACCTGGTTGCACGTTGCCTCGATCAGCACCTGCCGGCCGTTGTTTCTGGCGCGGCGCAACGCTGCCCGCAGCACCGTCGGGTGGGCGGAGCAGACAGAGGTGATGCCGAACGGCGAGCCCTCTTGCCGGGAAGAAGCGAGG
This sequence comes from Rhizobium rhododendri, assembly GCF_007000325.2. Lineage (GTDB taxonomy): Bacteria > Pseudomonadota > Alphaproteobacteria > Rhizobiales > Rhizobiaceae > Rhizobium > Rhizobium rhododendri. The sequence goes on from NZ_CP117268.1 coordinate 89,127, forward strand.
CGTGTCAGCAGCTGGTTCATCAGATCACCCTCGGTGTGGTTCGCGCAAATTCCTGCAGTTCCTCAAGGCTGGAGACACCTTCCATCGGCCCTTGCCGCGTGACGTTGCGGGCGCCGGCGGCGTTGGCCAGCAACAGCGCACGCTCCGGCGTCGAGCCCATTCGCCGGGCAGTAAGATAGGTGGCGCCGAAACAATCGCCGGCGCCGGTCGGATCGACTTCGGAAACCGCGAAGGCGGCTGCATGAAGCGGCGGCGAGCCGGGTGCGAAACAGGAAGACCCATGGCGGCCGCGCTTCAGCACGATCTCGCCAATGCCAATACCAAGGAGCTTGTCGATGGCCGTCGGTTCGTCGCTGGTATCGGCTGCGATCAGCAGTTCGTCGTCGGACGGGAGCAGGAGGTCGGTGACGGCGAGCATATCGTCGAGCAGCTGCCTGCCCTCCCCGCCATTCGCCAGTTCCTTGCGAACATTAGGGTCGAAGGATACCGAGCCGCCGCGGGCCTTTATCGCCGAGACAGCAAAATGGATGATGTCGGAGGCGCCCGGAATGGCGAAAGCCGATCCCATGACATGCAAGTGGCCGCTGCGCTCGATCAGCGCCGTTGCAGGCGCCGTCAGCTGGATCCGGCCGGCAGCGGAGCTGGCGATATTGAACACGAAATCGCGGGCGCCATCCGGCCGGTAACGTACGAAAGCGCTCCCCGTTGGGAGATCGCCGATGACAGATATGGCTGAGACGTCGACACCGTCGCGCCGCAGCCTGTCGATATTGAGCTTGCCGAAATCGTCGTTACCGACGCTGGCGATGATGCCAGCCGATCCGCCCATGCGCGCGACCTGGTCGATGAAGATCGCGGGCGCGCCGCTGGCAAAGGGGCCGATCAGGGCCTGCGGCTCCAGAAAACCGTGGCCGACCGTCGTTGCCATGATCTCCACCAGGATTTCGCCGATCGTGATCGTCGGCCCGAGCGCTTCAAGCGCAAGCCCTCCGGTCTGTAAAGCAGACATCTTACCTCCCTCGCCCCGCCAAGGACGGATAATGCAATGCGGCGGTCCGTCTTGGCTAAAGAAAGGGAAATCGCGAGTCAACAGAATTTGACGCGAGTAAATTAAAGCACGCCTTACGAATTGCCTATCGCCTGTGCAGGTAAGCGCAATCAAGCAAACGAAACAGCCATTATGCTAAGTGATTTTCGACATATGACCGAAAATTCGGCAGCGGCCATCTCCGGTCGATTGACAGCAGCGCGCTTCGTTGCGATAAAACTTTACGCATGTAATTTTATGTGTAGGTTTTCTTTCGGGAGGAGAAACGAAGTCATGACAACAATTATTCGCACGCTGACCGCATCCGCCGTCGGCATCGGCCTGATGGCGGGAATGGCCCAGGCCGAGGAACTGACGATTGCCACCGTCAACAACGGTGACATGATCATCATGCAGAAGCTGGCGCCCGAGTGGGAGAAGAAGACGGGCAACAAGCTGAACTGGGTGGTGCTCGAGGAAAATGTCCTTCGCCAGAAGCTGACCACCGACATTGCCACGAAGAGCGGCCAGTTTGACATCATGACCATCGGTGGCTACGAGGCGCCGATCTGGGGCAAGTCCGGCTGGCTGGAGCCGGTTGGCGATCTCGGCAGCGACTATGACTACGACGACCTTCTGGCACCGATCAAGGCCGGCCTGACAGTCGACGGCAAGCTCTACGCAGTACCGTTCTACACCGAAAGCTCGTTCACTCTGTACCGCAAGGACCTGTTTGATGCGGCCGGTCTCAAGATGCCGGAGCAGCCGACCTACGACCAGATCAAGGAATACGCGGCCAAGCTCACCGACAAGTCGAAGGAGCAGTACGGTATCTGCCTTCGCGGCAAGCCGGGCTGGGGCGAGAACATGGCGTTCCTCGGAACCATGATCAACACCTATGGCGGCAGCTGGTTCGACATGAAATGGAAGCCGCAGATCAATTCGGCACCCTGGAAGAAGGCCGTCACCGACTACGTCGAGCTGCTGACCAAATACGGTCCTCCCGGTGTGACATCGAATGGCTTCAATGAAAACCAGGCGCTGTTTGCGACCGGCCATTGCGCCATGTGGATCGACGCGACGTCGGCCGCCGGCCGCGTGTTCGATCCGAAACAGAGCAAAGTCGCCGACAAGATCGCTTTCACGGCCGCCCCGATAGCGGTCACCCCGAACGGCGCCAGCTGGTCGTGGTCGTGGAACCTGGCGATCCCGGCAACATCGACCAAGGTCGAGGCCGCCAAGTCGTTCGTCAAATGGGCGACCTCCAAGGACTATGTGAAGCTGGTGGGAGAGAAGGAAGGTTGGGTCGCCGTGCCGCCGGGCACGCGCAAATCGACCTATGACCTGCCGGAGTACCAGAAGGCAGCGCCATTTGCCGCCGCCGTGCTGAAGGCCATCCTGTCGGCCGATCCGACCAAGGCCACGAAGGATCCGGTGCCCTACACCGGCGTCCAGTTCGTCGCCATTCCTGAGTTCCAGGGCATCGGCACCATCGTCGGCCAGCAGATATCGTCCGCGCTTGCCGGTCAGCAGACCGTCACCGCCGCCCTCGACAATGCCCAGAAACAGGTCGAGCGCGATATGAAGAAGGCTGGCTATCCGAAATGATCGATAGTGCTCGCGGCTTGCCGCCGCGAGCACCTTCCCGGGCGCTGGAAGTTTAACCTTCCCAAAGCCAGGGCTTTCCGGCAGACATTCGTTAGTATCTAGAATTTGGAGCGTGTTATGAGATTGAAGGACAAAGTCGCGCTGATTACCGGCGGTGCCCGCGGTATCGGCCTTGGTTTTGCAGAAGCCTTCGTCAAGGAAGGAGCGCGGGTCGTTATCGCCGACATCGACATCGACCGTGCCACCAAGGCCGCCGCTGTCATCGGCGATCGCGCCAGCGCCGTGAAGCTCGATGTCACCGATCTTTCGGCCATCGAGAGCGTCGTCAAGTCGGTCGATGAGGAGTTCGGCGGCATCGACATCCTCGTCAACAATGCCGCCATCTTCGACATGGCGCCGATCAACGAGATTACCGAGCAGAGCTATGAGCGCATCTTCGACATCAATCTCAAGGCGCCGCTGTTCATGATGAAAGCGGTCTCCAACGCCATGATCGCACGCGGTCGCGGCGGCAAGATCATCAATATGGCGAGCCAGGCCGGTCGTCGCGGCGAAGCGCTGGTGACCCTCTATTGCGCCTCCAAGGCGGCGATCATCTCGGCCACCCAGTCTGCGGCGCTCGCCCTCGTCAAGCACGGCATCAACGTCAACGCCATCGCCCCCGGTGTCGTCGACAGCGAAATGTGGGATGTCGTCGACGCCAGCTTCGCCAAGTGGGAAGGCCTGCAGCCCGGCGAGAAAAAGGCAGCCGTCGCCAAGTCCGTGCCGATCGGCCGCTTCGCGACACCCGACGATCTCAAGGGTATCGCTGTCTTTCTCGCATCCTCCGAAAGCGACTACATTCTCGCCCAGACCTACAATGTCGACGGCGGAAACTGGATGAGCTGACCTTACGGTCGGCCATCGTCTGAAAGTGTGCGGGAGGACGTCTTGGAAGCCATCAATTATACGGCCCTCGGCGTTGCCGATATCGCCGACCTGCCGATGCCGACGCTCTTGCCCGGCCAGGCGCTGATCCGGGTCAAGGCATCCGGATTGTGCCACACGGATATCGACGTTCTCTACGGCCGCTATGGCGAGGGGCATTTTCCAGTGGTACCTGGCCATGAATATGCGGGCGTCGTCGAGGCTGTCGCGGACGATGTGCGCTCGGTCAAGGTCGGCGCCCGCGTGGTCGTCGATCCCAACCTCACCTGCGGCCATTGTGACGCCTGCCTGAAGGGGCTCGGCAATCTCTGCCGGACGCTGAAGGCCTACGGGGTCACCCACAATGGCGGTTTTGCAGCCTACAGCGCCGTCGACGCCGGGCACCTGCACCAGATCGGCGACATGCCCTTCGAGCTCGCAGCACTTGCCGAGCCGCTCGGCTGCGTCCTCAACGGTCTCCGCAGTGCCAACCTTGTCACCGGTGCCCACGGCACGCAGACGGCACTGGTCTTCGGTGCCGGGCCGATCGGGCTGCTGCTCGCCCTCTCGCTGAAGGCCGAGGGCGTCGCCGCCGTGACGGTTGCCGACATCAACGAACGTCGTCTCGACTTTGCCGGTAGCCTCGGACTTGCCACCGCCGTCTCTGGGTCGGCGGATCTGGCCCGCTCCCGACGCCAATTCGATTTTGTCGCCGATGCCACGGGAATTCCCGCTGTCGTTGAGGGCATGGCCGATTTTACCGCCGATGGCGGCACCATGCTGGTGTTCGGCGTCTGCGCGCCGGATGCCCGGGTGTCGATCGCACCGTTCGAGATTTTCAGGCGGCAGTTGAAGCTTGTCGGTTCCCATTCGCTGAACAGGACCATTCCCGATGCACTTGCGATTCTGAAGCGGGATGCGGATCGGATGGGGCGGCTTGTGTCGCACCGACTGCCCCTCGCCGAGGTGCTGTCGTACCTAACCAGCAACTCGAAGGACGCGGCGACCATGAAGGTACAATATGTCGCCGACTAAGTGACTTTCTGGCCTCGATTGCTTGCCGATTCCGGCTTTTCGCCCGGTTACGAGTGATCTACAGGTGAACTCCTGATCGATGGGAGAGACAATGTGGCGAAACCGATAAGGACGATGGAGGATTTTTCCGAACTCGTCGGCCTGTCCCGTCCGACCGTGTCGAAATACTTCAACGATCCGAGCTCGGTGCGTCGCAAGACGCGGGATCTCATCGAGGATGCGCTGAAGAAATCCGGCTTTCGTCCCAACATGTTCGCCGTCAACCTCAACCGCCGGCGCAGCAATATCATCGGCGTCATCATCCCGAATTCGACCGATCCGTTCTACATGGCGCTCACCCGTCGGATCGAACTCATCGCCAACGAGGCCGGCTTTCTGGCTTTCGTGCTGTCCTCGGATGGCAAGGCCGGAATGGAGGACGAGGCGATCAAGACCTTCAAGTCGCTGAATGTTGCCGGCGCCATCATCGCGCCGCTCGGGATAGAATCGCACCACGCGACGCTGCAGCAGCTCGGCCAGAGCATTCCCCTCGTCTATGTGGACTCGCCGCTCGACGAGACCTCTGCTTTCGTCGGCACCAACAACCGCCAGAGCTTCAGCCTCATCGTCGATTACCTCTGCCGCTCCGGCGAGCCGCCCTGCTATTTCGGAATGCCTGACGTCAACACCAATGCCGCGACCAGGCGCCTTGCCTATATCGAGGCAATGGAGCAGTTCCGCCTCACCCCCGAACTCGTGGGGCTGTCCCCCGTTGCAAGCTGGGATTTCGAGCGTTTTGGTTTCGAGGAGGCAAACCGTATCCTGGCGTCGACATGCGGCTTTCCCTCCAGGACCATCCTTTGCGCCAACGACCGCGTCGCCTTCGGCGTTATTTCCGCCGCTTATCAGAAGGGAATGCGGGTCGGGCACGGCGCCGATTGCGACCTGCGCGTTGCCGGCCATGACGATCATCCGCTGTCGCGCTACGCCTGTCCGCCGATCACCACGGTTGCGCAGAACTACAACGAGATCGGCAAGCGCGCCATCGAACTCCTACTCAACAAGCTCGGCGAATCCACAGCCTCCACGCCGTCGGCTACCGTCGAGGAACGCATCCTGCTCAATGCCGAACTCATGCTGCGCAGTTCCGCGTGATGGCATCGGTTTGATCCAAGGGCTTGGTTACCTGCAATTGTCGTCTGCATGGCTTCTCGTAGATTGGCCCACGCCTCCCCGTTCACGAGGCCTTTCGGTCCGTGTCATGAAATTCTGATGGCCGGGGCACACCGTGTGCCTGATGATTTTTTAGTGAAGTGACACGCGATGTGCCCCGTTCGACACTTTTTATCCGCAACTCCGGATCCTCTGTTTCCGACCCGGGTCCCGTTGAGGGAAAAGCTGCCGGAGTTATGCCACACAGGCACGCCGAGCTTAGGGGCCCGAAGGGATCCACTTTCTGCGGACCCTTGAAGGAGTGCCTGCGTAGACGGCAACCCCTTCAAGACCCGTCCCCACCTCGCCGGCAACGCAGACCGGTGTATCCGATGGCGGAACGAGTGATTATAGATCGGGACGAAAGCACGGGGATGAAAATATGATGCCGGCATTCTTTCCAAACGAAAATCCCAACGGTTTATCCCCATGAGGTGCTGCGAGCAGGGGCGATGGAGGGAAGCGAGAGAGGAGTGTGTGTCGGTGAGAAAGATCAACCGCAAAGAACCACCGCCGCCTACCCTCATTCCTGTGCCCGTCATAGGAATCCAGCCGCCCAAGTCCCTAGGCGATAAGCACTTTCTCCACCAACGGGGATCCAGTCACGGCGCAGACGCGCCGTGACTGGATCCCCGTGACGGGCACAGGATTAGGGTCTGGGGAGCATCCCAGGCAAGGTTGGATCTTAGAATACGTGGCAGCAGTGATCCTTCTTTCACGGAGTTGGACACCGCGATAAATTCGAGTTTCCAATGCCTTGCTTGATCTGCCTCCTGACTTCCCCCATTCCTGTGACGAGGGAAAGTGGGGGGCACCCCAGGCGAGGTCGGACCTTCAAGGGTTCGGCAATTATGGATATATGTTTTATTGGGTTCGGGCGCTTGGATACGCATCATATTCCAGCGCGTTGCCCGATTTGCGTCCCGCTCCCTCGTTCCTGACCCGTCACACTCGCCCCTCCCCTGCTCTCTCATCCTGCCAGGGGAAAGTACGGGAAAGTGCGGGCGGGGTGCGGTTGGCGGCTTGTTCAATGGTGCGGGCAGCAATAGCATCGGGGTCCCTGCGGTCTGCAGGCCAGGCTTTACCATGCAAGGAACAGAACCGATGGCGCGTCACGATAAGCTGAAGCTCGGGACATTTGTCTATACGTTTGGATTTCATCCCGCGGCATGGTTGCATCCCGACAGTGATGTCAACGGTGCGAACGAGTTTAGTCATTTTCTCAACATCGCGAGGCTCTCGGAAGAGGCGAAGTTCGATTTTATGTTCCTCGCCGACTCCGCGGCCTCGGCCGTCGGCGATGCCGATGCGCTGGCGCGCCAGCCGACCAAGATGAACCGCTTCGAGCCGACATCGCTGCTTTCGGCGTTGGCTGTCACCACCACCCATCTCGGCCTGGTGGGAACGGTTTCCACCAGCTATTACGAGCCCTACAACGTTGCCCGCATCTTCGCCTCCATCGACCAGTTGTCGAAAGGTCGCGCCTGCTGGAACGTCGTTACGTCCGACCACAACGAAACGGGTTATAATTTCAACCGCGAGGGCCTCGATCCGCATGCGGTGCGCTACGAGCGCGGGACGGAGTTTGTCGATGTCGTGTTCGGCCTATGGGACAGTTTCGAGCGGGATGCGCTGTTGCGCGACAGGGAAAGCGGCATCTACTACGATAAGGACAAGCTGCATACGCTCGACCACAAGGGCAAGCATTTTCAGGTCCGGGGGCCGCTCAACATTGCCGGCTCGCCGCAGGGTCGTCCGGTCATCGCACAGGCCGGCGGTTCCGAGGCCGGCATGGATCTCGCTGCCCGCACCGCCGAGGTGGTGTTCGGCCTTGCCTCCAATATCGACCGTAGCCGCGCCTTCTACAAGAACGTCAAGGGACGCATGGCCGCCTATGGACGCAGCGAGGACGACCTGAAGATCATGCCGGGAGTGGTGCTGAATGTCGGCGCGACCATGGCCGAGGCGCAGGCCAAGGTCGATTTCATGATCGACAAGCTGCATCCCGATGTCGGCCGGCTGATGCTGTCCGAATTTCTCGAGGCCGATCTCACCGGCGTGCCGCTCGACCAGCCCTTCCCCATGGACCGGCTGCCGACAACGCCGCGCGGCTCCAAGGCGCTGTTCGACGAGCTGGTGGATTTCGTCAACAAGGGCCACACCGTCGGCGAACTTGTCCGGCACTATGCCGAGAAACATACCGGCAACGGTATTACGGGCACGCCAACCCAGATTGCCGACTTCATGGAGGAATGGTTCGAGACACGTGCCGCCGATGGCTTCATCCTGATGTTCCCGACGTTGCCGTCCAGCCTCACCGACTTCACCGAACTGGTGCTGCCGGAATTGCGCCGGCGCGGCCTGTTCCGGGAGGAATATGAGGGCCCGACGCTGCGCGAAAATCTCGGCCTGTCGATGCCGGTCAACCGCTACACGGCGGCCCGCAACAAGGGTTGAACGAGGGGCGCCGCAGCCCAATTGCCTGGGCTTTGGCGCCGGCACTCGAACGCCGGATGATGCCCGCCGCTCCACCGTCCGCTTTCGGACCGTCCCAGAGGCTGCACATAAACAAGACGTTATCAACTCTTGAAGTGTCCCTTAGGATGCCTACTTCGGCAGCGATCGTTAGGGTGGAGTAGACATGAAAGTTTTAGTGGTTGAGGACGAACCGATCATCGCGTTCGACCTCGAAAATCTCGTCCTCGATAATGGATTCGAGATTGCTGGGCTGGCGCGCACGCAGGTCGAGGCGCTGGCTCTGGCTCCCAAAGCCGACATTGCCCTTGTCGACATACAGCTCGCGGATGGTCCGACAGGTCCTAAAATTGCCCGCGAACTGATCGATCGATACGGGATCGAAGTGATTTTCATGACGGGGAATCCGGAGATGGTCGCTGATTTCTCCGGCGCCGTCTGCGTCGTGCCGAAACCGCAGAGCCTTGGGAAGATAGAGGCGGCATTGTTGAAGTCCTTGTCCATCATACAGGGCAAGCGGCGCGCGCGCGCATCCTAGGCGGAACTGCTTCTATCCATCTGCCGCAAATCTCATGACAGGCTTGAAACGCATCTATGACTACGCAGCACACACGTGCCGACATATTGGCGAACACTCTCGAGAAATTCCGTGGGGCCGGCGTTCCCATCGACGCCGATCCCATCCTGCGCGGCTGGCTGGAAGCCTGGGTCGATGGCGGTTTGAAAATGTCCGACATCGCGCAGCGCTACCAGGACCTGCTGAAGCAAAGACTGAGTGTCAATGCAAAGGTGGCGGGTGGCGATGAAGCCGAGGATCCGCTCAGCCTCGAACACAACCACCGACTCATGGACCGGCACGAATTGCTGGAAGAAGTGGCAAAGCTGCTGTCCGAAAAGCCCGAAGATAGCCGCTAATAACCAGCTTGTACTCTCGCAAAACGCATCAGCGCTTGCCGGAGTTGCATGCTGAAGTAGCGTTACGTTGCTGTGGTTGAGGCCGGTGTAGGCATTGTGGCAAGTTCGCAACGGTATGTTATTAGCTTCAGGCAGAAACCTTAGAAATATGAATAGAAGCAATGCAAATCGCTAACATGCGCCTATATGCAATATTCATTGAAGACGTCTGAACCGAACACCTTAAAAAATGTCCAAGGAAATCAAATGAAGAAGCTCCTCCTCGCGGCCCTGGTCTCAACCTCGCTGGTCTCCGTCGCAGCCGCTGCTGACATGACGCCACCGATGCAGCCACCAGCTGCCGTTGACAACGGCATGGGTTTTTACATCGGCTCGCTGAGCTCGGTCTCCTTCCTGAAGCACACGGACTTCGACATCCTGGGTGTCAACATCAACACGAAGTACGACACCGGCTTCTACAGCGCGCTCCGCGGCGGCTATAACTTTGGCTCGATGGGTTTCGTCGCTCCGCGCGTCGAACTTGAAGTCGGCTACGGCACGGCCTCGGTCGACCAGCACCGCGTCACCGGCATCGGCAGCTTCAGCTCGATCAATTCCTACGGCGATGCAAACACCATCCAGGGCTTCGTCAACGGCTACCTCGACATTCCGCTGGCACCGGCTGGCGACACCGGCATGCTGTCGGTCTTCACGCCTTACGTCGGCGGCGGCGTCGGTGCGATGAACCTCAAGCTGCGCAAGCAGGGCGTTGGTGGCGTTGGCACGCTCATGGACGACAGCAACACGGCATTCGCCTACCACCTCGACGCCGGCGTCGGCATCAACCTGCAGCCGATTTTCTCCGGTTCGTCGCTGTTCGAAAAGACAACGCTCGACATCGGTTATCGCTACACCGCAGCCGACAACTTCGACTTCACGGCCCGCGACGGCACGTCGTCCACCACTGATTTCCGCAGCAACGCTGTGACCTTTGGTCTCCGCAAGCAGTTCTAAGATCCGATTTCGGACATCAAAGGCTTCTTCAAAGGGCCCCGGCAAATATGCCGGGGCCGTTTTCGTTTCGCCTGATATTGTGTTTTCGGATCGTTTGCGGTTCAGACGATCAAGGTGGAATCGCGCCAAAGACGGAAGCCGCCTTCGAAAGCGAGGGTGTTGTCGCCACGACGGCAGGATTTTGGAAGCTCGTCCAGCTTGTCGACATTGCCGCCGCCGATAACGATGTAGTCCGGCAGCAAGGCTGCTTTCATCCGATCGACCACATCGAAGACGTGTCCGCGCCACTTCTTCTTGCCACGTTTTTTCAACCCGGCCTCGCCGAGGTAGTCTTCAAAGCTCTTGCCTTTCTTGTGCGACAGATGGGCGAGCTCCATCGGTTGCGCGACATTCTCGATGACCATGGCAGAGCCCAACCCGGTACCGAGTCCGAGGAAAAGCATGCGGCCGCCATCGTAGCTGCCGATAGCCTGCATCAGCGCATCGTTGACGATCTTGACCGGCTTGCCGAAGCTGTGGGCGAAGTCGAAGCCGACCCAGCCGTCACCGAGGTTGACAGGTTCCTCGATGGCGAAATTCCGGCGAACAGGACCGGGAAAGCCGATCGAGATCACATCGAATTCCCAATCGCTGACAAGCGTCTCGACAGCGCTGACCATGGCGGTCGCCGTCAGGGACGCTCCCGATTCAATTTTCCGCTCCGGCGTGCCAGCGCTCGTCATCACCTTGACATGCGACCCGCCGACATCGACCGACAGCACGACCTGCGGCTTGTCTGCGCTGCGGCTCTTAGTTTTCGTCATCGTTGTTTCCTGTATCTGCAGCTTCCCGAATGTTGTCCGGGACTATCGCTATATCTCGGTGAGGCATCAGGCAAAAGCAATATGCCGTGACCATCGTCGGGGATTACGGCAGGTAGGCGATAGCGGTGATCGCCGTTCCCACCACGCCAAGCGCCAGCGAAGCATACCATGGCCAGCGCTGGCCGCCGGTGATGATGGCAATCGTGGCGATGGCGATGGCAATGTGGAGAAAGGTGGTGGCGACCGTCAGAAAATGATGACGGCCCTCATGGCGTGTAGCTTCGACGTTCGATTGCTCCGACCGGGCTTCGAATTCCTTCGCGGTCTTGGCGGCATCCTGGCTTTCGGTCTCGTTGCGTCTTGCCTGTACCTGCCAATCGGGCGCGAGCGCCCCGCCCTGGGCGGCGGCGATGTCGTACATGTTCTTCTTGAGGCTCTTCGCCTCGAAGAAATTCCAGTTGTCGGTTGCCTTGTTCTGAAAGAGCACCGCCTCGGAGCGTGCCGCTGTCGCAGCCCCGCTCTCGATGGTTTCGAGACTGCCGGCGCTGGCAGCGAGGACGGCGAGAATGGCAATGCTGACGGCAACCCTCGACAGGAAGGAGTTGCCGCTATGGGCAGCGTGCTGTGCATGCTCGGTATGCTCGAAGGCTTCCGTGGCGTCGTTTTCCATCAATGTTTCCAATTGTTGACTGCATGGTTCCGGGCCGCAGTCAAAGTCGTTCACCAAGGCAATTTTGTGTTGGCAGCATGTTTAAACTGAAGCACGCGCTGCAACGCATACTTTGTTAATGATCACCGCCGCTGGAATCTGAAGTTACTGTAATATAACGGTGAATTAACGTCGATTCCGACAATTGCGCAAGCTGGATTGACTCCGGTTGCATCTTCTCTAAACTTGGCTGCAGAAGATAAGGGGCAAAAAGATGACGCGGTTCGAAGAAACGAGGAGAATAAGGTGCCGGGACGATGCCGGGCGCCACATTGTCATTATCGAGCAGAAGAAATGGCCGCGTTTTGCCTTTGCCAACCAACCGATAGAGCCGGTGTTCGACTATATGACCGAGGACGGTCAGGTGGCAAACAAGCTCGAGGGCGAGGATTTCCTCTTGCTCTTAACCGATGAAGTTTTTCACGCTGCCTGAGGCTTGCAGTAGCTATCACGCCTCCACAATCCTATAGTACCAAGCGCTGAATTGCGCTTCCGCGCCATCACTGGCACACCGTCGGCTGTTGTGCCGGCACGTTTCCCCGCCTCGCTGCCGTGTCGCCCGATGTGATCGCATGCCGCTTGGCCGCCTTCGAGAGAGTTCTCCACGACAGTCTCAGGCATGGAAAAACATCACTATCGGTAAAATTGTAGCTGCGTTTTGTCAGCTAATTAAGGGTCTAGTGTTATAAGCTATCCCTGACGTGAATGGCCGTGAGCATCCAGATGAATTACCCCCTCGCCGACAACGAAGATGAGCGCATCAGGGCGTTGGATTCATTCGGGCAGATGAATACGTCCCCGGATTCCGATTTCGACCAGATCGTGCAGATGGCCTCGCGGATATTCGACGTTCCGGTCGTACTGATCTCGCTGGTGCACCGCGACCGGCAATTCTTCAAAGCGCGGGTTGGCCTCGATGTGTGCGAGACCGGACGAAACGTGTCGTTCTGCACTTACGCTATCATGGCAGCAGACGTCTTCGTCGTTCCCGACGCAAGTCTGGACCCACGGTTCAGTGACAATGCTCTGGTCACCGGTTATCCCTGTATCCGGTTCTATGCCGGCGCGCCGCTGCTGACCAAGGAGGGCCACGGTATCGGTAGCCTTTGCCTGATCGACAACAAGCCTAGGCTCGATTTCTCCGAACGGGACAGGCGGGTGCTTCAGGATCTGGCTTCCATGGTGCTGGATCGGATGGAGTTCCGCCGTCTGGAGTGTTCCGACCGGGAAAGCCGCAGCCGCTTCCGCAATATTGCCTCGACCTCTCCGGACGGGATTATCTGCGCTGATAGCAACAATCGCATTACGTCGTGGAACGGCGCAGCTGAGGCCATGTTCGGCTACTCCGTCGAGGAAGCGCTCGGACGGTCCCTCGACATCATCGTGCCGAAGGCTATGCATGCAAGACACGGTGCCGGATTGGCGCGCATGGCTGCTGGCGGCCCTGCCCGCATCATCGGCACGTCGGTGAACCTCACCGCCTGCAGGCGCGACGGCTCCGAGTTTCCGATCGAACTCTCCCTCTCCCAGTGGTCCGAGAGCGGCGAGCGCTTCTTCGGCGCGATCATCCGCGACATCACGCTGCGGGCCGAGGCAGAACGCCAGATGAAGCTCGCTGCAGAATTCGACCATCTCACCGGCCTTTCCAACCGCCCAAGCCTCAACCGTCAGATGAACCGTGCCTGTTCGGTCGGCGCCCACGCAACCGTGGTGCTGATCGATCTCGACGGCTTTAAGGACGTCAACGATATGCTTGGACATTCGGCCGGAGACTTCGTGCTGCAGGTCATTGCCGAAAGGCTGCGGAAGGCGACTGCCGACGACCAGATGGTGGCGCGTCTCGGCGGTGATGAGTTTGTGATCTTTCTCACTGGCACGGCCGATCCTCTCAAGGCTGCCAAGCTCGGCCTGTCGCTGATCGCCCTCATCGAGGAACCGATCGAATTCGAGGACCAGCCTATCCACATCGGTGCCAGCATCGGGATCGCCGTGACGATTGCCGGCGATTGCGACTACGAAGAACTTCTCGGCAACGCCGATCTAGCGCTCTACCAGGCAAAAGGCGACGGACGTCATCTGGTCCGGGTGTTTACGCCCGAACTTCGCCAGAGCGCTTCGCGCAAGGGCGCGATCAGCTCGTCGTTGCGCCAGGCATGGCAGCGCCGGGAATTCGAACTTTACTATCAGCCCCAGGTCAACCTTGCCGACGGGCGCCTGACCGGCGCCGAAGCGCTGATAAGATGGAACCACCCGACGCTCGGAGTGGTGTCGCCGTCTGCCTTCCTGCCGGTGCTGGAGGTCGGCCTTCTTGCGGTGCCCGTCGGCGAATGGATCCTGCGCTCCGCCTGCCGGCAGGCGGCCCGCTGGCGGCGTGCCGGGATTGCGGATTTTCGCATCGGCGTGAACCTTTTTGCAGCCCAGTTCCGGACCCGGGATTTTGCCGAGGTTGTCGAGGCAATACTCGAAGAGTTCGATCTGCCGCCGGCAGCGCTCGAGCTGGAGATAACAGAGAACATCATTCTTCAGAACGAGCAAAGGATCATGCAGCCCCTGCGCCGCCTTCGTGCCCTCGGCGTCGGGATTGCCTTCGACGACTTCGGGACCGGCTTTGCATCGCTCAGCCTGCTGAAGGACTATCCTGTCAGCCGGCTGAAGATCGACCGCTCCTTCGTCAGCGGTGTCGATCGCAGCGAGAAGGATGGTGCCATAATCGAGGCCGTCGTCAAACTGGCCGACGGCTTCAGCCTGGAGGTGATTGCCGAGGGCATCGAGACGGAGGAACAGGAAATGCTGATGCGGCACTACAACTGCGACGAGGGGCAGGGCTATCTCTACGGCAGGCCGATGACTGTTGACGCCTTCGAGCAGCGCTATCTCGCCAATGGGGGCCGCAGTGACGCCGCTGCCGTTGTGGCCCGCATGGGCGATTCATAGAGACTGTCGTAACAATGCGCTGACCTTGTGCATGTCGTTTCAAGATATGGCGCCGATAAGTTGCCAGGTGGCAACTTCGTTAAGAGCAGAGCAACACCCTTTCCGGCGCTAACTGCTCATTAACCCTTATTTTCTTGCCAAGCATTGCGACTCGGAGCATCCTCGCCTACGGATAATCCTCGTACCTTGGAGAAAATGCGTAGTTATGACGAAGGCCCGTAGTCAGCTTGGGGATACCATGATGCCGAGGCGTCCAATGACGGAAGTCATTGCGGCCGATGGCGCTGCTTTGTCGCAGGAGCTGCTGGCGATGCGTCAGGCGCTTTTCCCGCCGGTATCGCAGAAAACCTTGCGGTCATTTTCGTCCGTCGAGTCGGCAAAGCTTATCGGCATTACCGACGCCTATCTTCGCCAGCTTTCGCTGAATGGCAAGGGCCCGCAGCCGACAATAACCGCCGGCGGTCGTCGCTCCTATACGCTCGATCAGATCAACGAGATTCGCGTTGTGCTGGATGAGAACTCCAAGGGCAAGCACTACGTGCCTCGTCGTCGCGAGGGCGAGCATTGCCAGGTCATGGCAGTGGTCAATTTCAAGGGCGGCAGCGGCAAGACAACGACTGGGGCGCACCTTGGGCAATATCTCGCCCTGCAGGGATACCGTGTCCTTGCTGTCGACCTCGATCCGCAAGCGTCTCTGACTGCCTTGCATGGCTATCAGCCGGAATACGATATCGGCCCTAACGAGACGATGTACGGCGCCGTCCGCTACGATGGCGATCGGCGCCCGCTCACCGACATCATCCGCCGCAGCTATATACCGGGTCTCGATCTGGTGCCGGGTAACTTGGAGCTGATGGAGTTCGAACACGATACACCGCGCGCTCTTGCCGAGCGATCTGCAGAACCGTTTTTCGGGCGCGTTGCATCGGCTCTGGGGACAGTCGCGGACAACTACGACGTCATGGTCCTCGACTGCCCACCCCAACTCGGTTTCTTGACGCTCGGAGCCTTGTGTGCGTCGACCGGCCTGCTGATCACGGCCCATCCGCAGATGCTCGATGTGATGTCCATGTGCCAGTTCCTGCTGATGGCATCCGATCTTCTCGGTGTCGTGCAAGAGTCCGGCGGGGATCTCGACTATGATTTCATCCGCTATGTGGTGACGCGCTATGAGCCCTCCGATGCGCCGCAGGCGCAGATGGTCGGATTCATGCGGTCGCTGTTCCGTGAACGCGTGCTTACGAATGTCATGTTGAAGTCGACGGCGGTGTCGGATGCCGGTCTCTCCAAGCAGACGCTCTACGAGGTAGGCCGGGAGAACTTTTCCAAGAACACCTATGACCGCGCCATCGAATCTCTGGATGCAGTCAACGGTGAAATCGAGAGCCTGATCAGGCAGGCCTGGCGGAGGGCAACATGAGCAGAAAAGACACTCTCAAGGCCATGCTTTCGCGCCGTGAACAGGAGTTGCCAACTGGCAACTCCACAGCTGGTGACCCTGCCCCGCAGGTCGAACTGCCAGCGGAAAAGAAGCTTCATCACATCCGTTCCGGTGCCGTTGGTGCGATGGGTCGCTCCCTCGGCAATATCGCCAGCGCTGCCGATCAGGCGAGAGCGCTGATCGCAGCTGGCGCTGCTGTTGTCGAAATACCGACGGATAAAATAGAAGCCTCCTTCATTTCGGATCGCCTCGCTGACGATGGTGTCGATCTGGCCCGTCTCACCGATGCAATTCGTGAATCCGGCCAGAAAAGTCCCATCCTCGTTCGCCCTCACCCTGACAAGCCGGACAGCTACCAGATCGCCTTCGGTCATCGCCGCGTACGCGTCATGGCGGCCCTCAAGCGGCCGGTGAAGGCCGTGGTGCAGAACCTCAGCGATGAAGAGCTGGTGGTTATCCAGGGGCAGGAAAATTCGGCACGTGCCGACCTCAGCTATATCGAGCGCGGACTGTTTGCTCTTGCGCTGGAAGAACGCGGCTTCGACCGTCGCGTCATCATGTCGTCGCTCGGCATGGAGAAGACGCAGCTGTCGAGGCTGATGAGCGTCGCCCATTCAGTGCCGCGGTCGCTTATCGAAGCGATAGGCTCGGCACCGAAGGCCGGCCGTCCGCGATGGGTGGCTCTTGCAGAACGTCTCGCCGATGCAAAACAGGGTTCCGCGCTTCAAAGCCTGCTCGATAGCCGGGCATTCAAGGATGCCGACAGCGACAGCCGTTTCGGTCAGGTGATGGAATGTCTGGCTGTCCAGAAGACGCGCAAGAAGCCCGAAGCTGTGAAAAGCAGTGTCGGTGTCCAGCTGGCGACGCTCGAGCGCGGAGGTTCAAAGATCAATATGGTGTTCGACGAAAAGACGGCACCGGCTTTTGCCGATTACGTCGCCGCACGACTAGCGCAGCTGCATCAATCCTATCTCGCGGAGCGACAGGCAGATTAAGCCCCAGCATCGTGAACCCGTTTTAACGAAGCAAAAGAGGACTGTACCGCAAAAGAAAAAAGCCCCCGAACGTTGCCGTCACGGACGCTTTCTCTAAGTCTCGCAGCTTGCGAATCGCATTTTCCGGAAACACCATCAAGAATGTTGGCTCCGTTTGGTGAGCAGATTTCTATTGCCCTATTGAAGGTGACGAGAAAATGCAGACAGGAAGTGTGACGACGCCCTTTGGTCGGCGGGAGATGACGCTTGGCCTGCTGGCAAGCCAATGCTCGGTCTTTCCGACAGGGCGCTGGCGGTGCTGAACGCGCTGCTGAGCTTCTATCCGGGCAATGAGCTCAGTGCAAAGCACGGCCTCGCTGTCTTTCCCTCCAACGCCCAGCTGTCGATCCGCGCCCACGGCATTGCGCCAGCGACGCTGCGCCGCCATCTGGCAGCGCTGATGGACGCCGGATTGCTGGTGCGCAAGGATAGCCCGAACGGCAAGCGCTTTGCGCGCCGGGACGGGGAGGGGGAGGTCGACCAGGCCTATGGCTTCAATATCGCCCCGCTAATTGCCCGCTCTGATGAAATCCAGACACTGGTGGCGCACGTCACCGTCGATCGCGTCCTGTTCAGGGCGATGCGCGAGCGCCTGTCGCTCTGCCGGCGTGACATTGCCAAGCTGATCGCGACGGCGCTGGAAGAGGGCGTGCCGGGTGACTGGCCTATGGTGCATGGGCATTTCCGCGATCTCATAGCCCGGATCCCACGCTCGCCCGACATCCATGACATCACGCCTATTGTCGAAGAGATCGATGAGGCCCCTGCGGCGGATGAGGCTTTCGAGCGCATAAGCCTAACGGATGGCCGTTTGGTGAAACCACGACGGCGAGCAGAGATCAACCGGGCCTAAAGGCGTTTCCGCTCGGGCTTGTGTTGCAGGCCTGCCCGGAAATCCTGTCCTGCGGCCCGGGCGGCAGTATCGGCAATTGGCGAGACCTGATGTGGGTCAGCCCCAGCGCCTACGAGGAGGCTTGCGCCATCATGGGGCCCGAGAATGCGGCGACCGTCACGGCCTGCGTGCTGGAACGGGCCGGCAGCATCACGTCGGCCGTCAGATATCTGCGCGACCTCACCTGCAGGACGGAGCGCGGCGAGTTCGCCATCGGCCCGATGCTGATGTCGCTCGCAAGGGCCAATGCCGGTAGACGCGAGCAGACAGGGTGAGAGAATGATAGATGGCGATTTGCTAGACAGGATATCCGCGTTGTCAATTCGGCCACGCTAAGTTCTGAGCAATGGAAGCGTTGTGCCTTTTTACTACCGATAAGCTACCGACTGCTCATTACTGCAAATGGCTGAACGTTCGTAAAAATGGTTTTTTCGAGGTAAATAGTTCGGGCATCGGTCAAGAGGTCGCCAAGGCTCGCGGCAATTTTTGCTAAGCCTTGGCAACGAGTTTTGAAGTTCTATAGCCTTAGGCGGCCTTGCTTTCGCCGACTGCGGCAAACTGCTTCGACCAATCGGCATACCAGGTCTGGAACAGAGCAAACTGCTTTTCGACGAAACCGCGCTGGCTGTCGGACAGGCTGTCCGTTTCGTTGAAGTGCAGCGTGAATTCGGGATGGCCGGTGAGCACGAGCATGTGCTTGTAGTAGAGAACCAAATCCGGGCCTTCGTCGAAGGAGGACAGGACGCCAAGCGCCGCTTCGAGTTCCAGGGCGTGGGCGCGGGCCTTTGCATCGCCGGCGGCTGCGGCCTCGGACAGGGAAACAAGATGCAGGACTTCGCGGGGCAGGACATTGCCGATCCCGGTGATGGCGCCAGCCGCGCCGCAATTGACGAAACCGTGGAAGACCGCGGTATCGACGCCGACCATCAATGTGACGCCGTCGTCGCGGCTGGTGATGTGTTCAGCCGCATAGCGAAGGTCGGACGGACCGCCGAATTCCTTGAAACCGATGAGGTTCTTGTGTTCGTTGCGGAGTTCGAAAAACAGGTCCGCGCGTGTGGCAAAGCCGTAATAGGGGCTGTTGTAGATGACAGCCGGAAGTTCTGGGGCAGACGAGAGAACCGTCTTGAAATGAGCGCGCTGGGCCGAAACCGATGTGCCGCGCGACAGCACGCGCGGTATGACCATCAGGCCGTGGGCGCCGACGCGCTGGGCGTGGGCTGCGTGAGCGGCTGCCATCCGGGTGTTGACGGCGCCGGTACCGACGATGACGCGAAGACCGGCCTTCACCAGGCGCTCGACGCCTTCCATCCGCTGCTCGTCCGTCAGCAGTGGCCAGTCGCCCATCGATCCACAATAGACCACGGCAGACATGCCGGCCGCGACCAGTTCCTTGCCCTTGCGCACGAGACCGTCGAAGTCGGGGCTGCGGTCGGCATTGCATGGCGTCATCAGGGCCGGAATGCAGCCGGTGAAAATATTGGAAGTCATTGCACTCTCCATCATGGTGTCGGTCAGCAGCGGTCTCGCGGCGATGCTTCGTTGTATACAGTTTGTATTTTAATGTCGATGCCGAATTTGCGGCGGCATGTGGATTGTCGACCGTATGCCTTGGTCGGAAAACGGAATGGGGAAGGGGGTAACAAAAGACGTGGGAACGTCACCCAAGACGCCGGGCAAGCGACGAAGGGTTCGCGGTTCGCGCCAACAACGCAAAAGCACCTACGGCAAGGGCCGCACCACAACATCACAAATTATAAAAGGGGAAAGGTCAGCTTTAAAAGCTGAAATTGGTCGGAGTGGAGAGATTCGAACTCCCGACCCTCTGGTCCCAAACCAGATGCGCTACCAGGCTGCGCTACACTCCGAACCGTTGGTGAGGCGGGGATACACAATTCACTCCCCGCCTGCAACAGTAAATATGCCGGCATTGCCGTTGCAGGCCGATTTTCCTCTGCGGCCCACAAATTGCGGCCCGTACTGCCCCTTGTTCATCGCTGGCTGGCGGCTTGTCTTGACGACAGATGCCGTAAGCCCTGTAATTTGGGATCAATCGTGCGCGCAGAGAAATGCGGAGACCGTCTGCATGCAGAGATTCTTTTCCTCGACATGCGGCATATGGCTGGAATGTTCGAAAAGCACCCATCGGCAATCAGGCACCCGGTCGACATAAGGCTTGACCACGAGCGGCGTCGCTTCGTCGTATTTTCCGGAGATCAGCAGCGTCGGGGCGGTGATCCGGCCCAGCCGCTCCTCGATCGTCCAGTCTTTCATGGTGCCGATGACGTGGAATTCGGTCGGTCCGTTCATGTTGCGGTAGACTGTGTTGTCTTCTTCCATGATCTCGAAGGTCCGGGCCACTTCGGGAGGCCAGGGGGTGACCCGACAGACGTGGCGGTCGTAGAAGACGCGTGAGGCGGCGATATAGTCGGGGTCGGTAAGCGTGCCTGCTCGTTCGTGGCGGAGCAGGGTGTCTTGGACGTCCTGTGGCAATGCTTCGCGCAAGCGGTTGGCCTCCGTTACCCAGGTGTGCATGTTGGCCGGGGAATTGGCGATGACGAGCGCCGTCAGACCGTCTGGTTGCCGCACCGCGTGTTCCGCGCCGAGCATCCCGCCCCAGGACTGCCCGAGAAAGGCATAGCGGTGCTGGATGCCGAGATGGGTGAGAAGAGCGTCGAGTTCCTCAAGGAACAAGGCGGGCGTCCAGAAGTCCGGGCCCTTGTCCGGCAGGCGGGTCGAGTTGCCGTTGCCAAGCTGGTCGTAGTGGATGACGGCCCGGCCATCCAGGGCCGCGATCTCCTTGAATGCGTCGACATAGTCATGGGTGCAGCCGGGACCGCCATGGGCCACCACCAGCGGTAGCCGGTCGCTGTCGAGCGATCCGGTGATGCGGAACCAGGTCCGGTAGGTCCGGAACGGCAGATAATCTTCTTTCGAGGTCACGTCGGCCACCTGTGTCTCCATCTCGATGAACTATCGGGAGCAGCATAGAGGCGGAGGTGTGCCACTGGCAGCTATCACAAGTTATAGGATGGCGGGGTTTCCAGCAGCCGGTAATGGGTGGCGCGGACGACGGCCTGGGTGCGGTTCCTGGCGCCGAGCTTCCGGGCAGCGGCATTCAGGTGCATGACGACGGTCGGCACGGAGCGCTCGATGATCCGCGAGATTTCCTTGGCCGAAAGTCCCTCGGCGGAATAGCGCAGGCATTCCCGCTCCCGCTCTGTCAACCGCATCTTGGCGACCGTCAGGGCAGAATTGTCGAACAGGCAAAAGGCCGCCTCGTGGAAGACATGGGCAAGCAGCCCGAAGTCGGCGATGTAACGCAGGGCATGTTTCTTGAAGTCGCCGTTCTGCCCCAACCTGATGCCGGTAACAGTTGCATAGTCGCCGCGCGGCATGTGAACCGGCACGGTGACGCCCGTCGACATGTCGTGCTCGCTGAGATAGCGGGCAACGGGTTCGCTGGCTTCGCTCATGAACCTGTTGATGACCGTACCGGCGCGCCGGTCGTAGTCCCAAAAGAACGGCGTCGAGGTGCGCAATGCTACCTGCTGTACCGGGTCGAGCCGGAAATAACCGCGGTCGAACCAGTATTCGTGCATGTCGTCGGAGATATTGCGCAGCTTCAGCAACGAGGGAAGCATGATGCCGCCGTCGAGGTCGTAGGGCACCGGCGTGTAGTCGTAGATCAGCGCCTCAAAGCCGAGCCTCTTGATCGCCTCGAACGCGTGGTCGATTCGCCCGTCAAGGGTGTTGTGGGCAGTGAACTGCCGTCGGATCGTCCCAATCTCATCGAGCATCGCTGTTCCCCGGTCGTCGAACCGCGACCTATCACTTCTTATAGCTGGTAACGCAGCCGGTTTCCGGTAAAAATTTAGTCATGCCCAAAAGTTGAGCAAGAGAAATCTTACTGGAGCGCCATCGATGTGGCATGAAATGCAGCCGGACGCCCGCTACGAGGTCGAAGTCGACGGCTTCAAGGTCGTGGCTTACAGCTTCGGCAGCGGCAGTGAAACGGTGTTTTGCCTGAATGGCGGACCGGGGCTTGCCTGCGACTATCTTCGTGAAGCGCACAGCTGCCTTGCCGCAAAGGGCTATAGGGTCGTTACTTTCGACCAGCTGGGGACGGGGGCATCGGATCGGCCGGACGACGCCGCGCTATGGACAATCGAGCGCTTTGTCGAGGAGACAGAGACGGTCCGCCAGGCGCTGGGCCTCGGCAAGGTGCATTTGCTCGGTCACTCCTGGGGCGGCTGGCTCGCCATCGATTATGCATTGCGCTACCCGGACAATCTCCTTAGCCTCATTCTCGAAGACACTGTCGCTGACATGCCGCATCTGATCCAGGAACTGGACCGGTTGCGGGCGGCGCTCGGGCCCGAGACCGTGGCGATGATGCAGAAGCACGAGGCGCAAGGGACCTACGACCATCCCGAATACCAGGCGGTGCTGACCATCCTCAGCTACCGCCATGTCTGCCGGCTTGCCGAATGGCCGGCGCCTGTCCGCCGCTCGCTCGATGACTGGAACATGGCACCCTACTTGGCGATGCAGGGGCCGAACGAGTTCCTCTATATCGGCAATCTCAAGGATTGGAACCGCATCCCGGATCTGGGGCGCCTGACGCTGCCGGTGCTGATCACGGTAGGCGAGCACGACGAACTGACGCCGGCCTGTGCCCTGCGCATGAAGCTGGCCCTGCCGAATGCCGAGCTGAAGGTTTTCTCCAACGCCAGCCACATGCCGTTCTACGAAAATCCTGGCGACTACTACCCGGCGCTTCTCGATTTCCTGACCCGGCAAAAGGCTGCCTGATGCCATGTGAGTGCAAAGAGGTCCGGCTGGAGCGAGGGGGAGTGCGCCACGATGCATCGCTATAAGTTCATCCTGACCCGGCCGCTGCAGTTCGTGCCCGTGTTGTTCGGCATCAGTGTCATCACCTTCATCCTCGTCCGTCTCATTCCCGGCGATCCAGTGCGCAATATTCTCGGTACCCGCGCGACGCCAAGTGCCATCGCCAATATCCGCGCCCAGTACGGCCTGGATGAGCCGATGTGGGTGCAGTACTTCTATTTCCTGCGCAATCTCGCCAATGGCGAAATGGGCAAATCCATCCTCTACAAGATCGACGTGCTCAAGCTCATCCTCACCCGTATAGAGCCGACGCTGGCACTGGTCGCGACAAGCGTCGTCCTGTCGGTGCTGATTGCCGTGCCGCTGGCAGCGATTGCGGCGCGCAGCAATGGGCGCGCGCCCGACCACATCATTCGCGTCGTCTCGACGTTCGGCATCGGCTTCCCGCCGTTCTGGCTGGGGCTGATGCTAATCATCCTCTTCAGCGTCGATCTCGGTTGGCTGCCGGTCTCCGGCTACGGCAATACGCTCGGCGATAAGGCCGCCCATCTGCTGTTACCGAGCCTGACCATTGCCTTGTCGCTCTCCACCGTTCTCACCCGCAGCCTGCGCACCGCGATGATCGAAGGCCTGAAATCCGACGTCGCAACTGCGGTGCGGGCGAGGGGCATGCCGGAAAGCACCGTCTTCTGGCGCCACGTCCTGCCCAACTCTCTTTTGCCGACCATCAACCTGCTTGCCGTCAACATCGGATGGCTCATCGGCGGGACCGTGGTCGTCGAAACCGTCTTTGCCTTGCCCGGCATGGGGCAACTGCTGGTCCGCGCCATTTTCTCCCGCGACTACATGGTGGTCCAGGGTGTCGCCATGGTCTTTGCCTGCGCCACGGTGTTCATCAACTTCATTGCCGATATCGCGACGGTGATGGTCGATCCGAGGGTGCAGCTATGAGTGTGTCATTGGCGTTTTCCACTGCGCTCGGCTGGCGCCGCGTCTTCGGGGGCCGGTTGACCCTGGCCATCGGCGCGGGCATCCTGCTTTTCTTCGTGCTCGTGGCAGTCGGCGCACCGTTGATTGCGCCCTACGACCCGGTCCTCCAGGCCGGCGATGTGCGTCTGCAGGCACCGACGTTGCTGCATCCCTTCGGCACCGACAATTTCGGGCGGGATATCCTGTCCCGCGTCATCTGGGGTACTCGGATCGATCTACAGATTGCGGTGATCGGGGTTCTCTTTCCCTTCATGATCGGCACGACGGTCGGCACTATCGCCGGTTTCTTCGGTGGGCCGGTCGACGCGGTTTTCATGCGGCTCGTCGATATCATCCTTGCCTTCCCTTTTCTGGTGCTGATGCTGTCGATTATCGCCATCCTCGGGCCGGGGCTGGGCAGCTTCTATATCGCCATGGCGCTGGTGGGATGGGTGTCCTATGCGCGGCTCATCCGTGCGCAGATGCTGGTGCTGAAAAGCAGCGACTACGCGGTCGCGGCCGTCAGCCTCGGTTTCAGCCGCCCGCGCATCATGTTCCGGCATCTGCTGCCCAATGCTATCGCCGGATCGCTGGTGTTTTCGATGTCGGATGCAGTGCTGGTTCTCCTCAGCGGCGCCGCAGTCAGCTATCTCGGCCTCGGCGTGCAGCCGCCGCTGGCCGAATGGGGTGTCATGGTGGCCGAGGGACAGAGCTTCCTGACGACGGCCTGGTGGATCACGCTGTTTCCCGGCTTGTCCATCGTCCTCCTGGCTTTCGGTTTCAGCATGCTCGGCGATGCGCTTGGCG
The DNA here is from genome assembly GCF_007000325.2 of Rhizobium rhododendri. Lineage (GTDB taxonomy): Bacteria > Pseudomonadota > Alphaproteobacteria > Rhizobiales > Rhizobiaceae > Rhizobium > Rhizobium rhododendri. The sequence goes on from NZ_CP117268.1 coordinate 113,720, forward strand.
AACTCTTCGGAGTACAGGAATGATCAGTCCCCTTCTCTCTGTCCGGGATCTGACCGTCAGGCTGCATGGCCTCGGCGAGGAGAGGACGCTCATCGATGGTGTCTCGCTCGACGTCGGCAAGGCCGAGATTGTCGGGCTCGTCGGCGAAAGCGGCTCCGGCAAGAGCCTGTTCTGCCGGTCGCTAGTGCGGCTGATGCCGTCGTCGCGCCTGAAGATCGACAGCGGCTCCGTGATGCTTGAGGGGCGCGATCTGACTGAAATCAGCGACGCCGAGATGCTGAAGGTCCGCGGGGCCGAGATCGGCATGATCTTCCAGAACCCGACGAGCCACCTCGACCCCGTCATGCGGATTGGTGATCAGATCGCCGAAGGTATCTGCTATCATCAGGGTGCGAGCCCGCGTGACGCGAAGGCCGCAGCCATCGACATTCTGGGCCAGGTCGGGCTGCCCGACCCGGTCCGCCAGTACGACAGCTATGCCCACGAATTTTCCGGCGGAATGCGGCAGCGCGCAATGATCGGGGTTGCGCTGTCCTGCAATCCCAAGATCCTGATTGCCGACGAGCCGACGACTGCCCTCGATGTCACCATTCAGGCGCAGATCCTGCGGCTACTGATGGACATCCGCGACAAACGCGGCCTTTCGATCATTCTCATCACCCATGACCTCGGCATCGTTGCCCAGACCTGCGACCGGATCGCCGTGCTGCGTGGCGGACGATTGCTCGAGACGGGGTCGAAGCGCCAGGTCCTGTCCGCGCCGCGCGATCCCTATACTGTCAGCCTGATCGCCAGCCATCCTTCTATCGTCGAAGAGGCGCCGTTCTCCGTCGGATGCGTCAGCGCCGCAAAGCCGGTTGAGCGGCCGCTTCTCGAGGTGGACGACCTCTATGTGCGCTTTGCCTTGGGCGGTGGGCTGTTCAAGGCTGGCGCGAAAACTGTCACTGCGGTTTCCGGCGTGAGCCTGCGGATCATGCCCGGCGAAAGTGTCGGGGTGGTCGGCGAATCCGGCAGCGGCAAGAGCACGCTCGCCCACGCCATTCTCGGCCTGACACCGATCTCCTCCGGCCATGTCTCGTTCGAGGGTATCGATCTTGCCCAGCAGAGGCGCGCCGCCCTCGACAAGTTGCGCCATGAGGCGGCGATGGTGTTTCAGGATCCCTACAACGCACTCAATCCCCGGCTGCGCATCGGCGACATGCTTGCCGAAGTGCTGCGCGTGCAGGGCAAGACCTCTGCCACCGATATTCCGGCGCGGATCGGCGAGCTTCTGGACCTTGTCGGCTTGGAGCGTGAGTTTGCCAACCGCCGGCCGCGCAGCATGAGCGGCGGGCAATGCCAGAGGGCGGGGATCGCCCGGGCGCTGGCCGTCGATCCGAAACTGATCATCGCAGACGAATGCGTCGCCGCCCTCGACGTGACGATCCAGGCGCAGATCATCGAACTGTTCCGGGATCTGAAGCGGAAGATGAACCTGACGCTGATCTTCATCGCCCATGACCTCGCCATCGTGCGCAATCTTTGCGACCGGGTCGTCGTCATGTATCGCGGCGAGATCGTCGAGGAGGGGCTCTGCGCAGAGGTTTTCGCCCGGCCGAAGCATCCCTACACCGCAGCCCTGATCGCGGCGATTCCCGATATCGATCCGGACAAGCCCTTGCTTGCCGACATCGCCTGCGAGCAGCGATTGACGCTACCACCTTCACTCGAACGACTGTCATAACAAAAAAGGGAACGACATCATGACCAGGAAATGGAAGACTGCTGGCCTCGCGCTCATCGTCGCGGGCCTCACCCTCAGCGCCAGCTTTGCAGAAGCGGCCGGCGTTCTGACCATCGGCCGCCGCGAGGACTCGACCACCTTCGACCCGATCAAGACGGCCCAGAATATCGACAACTGGGTGTTCTCCAACGTCTACGACGTTCTTGTCCGCGTCGACAAGACCGGCACGAAACTGGAGCCGGGACTGGCCGAAAGCTGGACGATCTCAGAGGACGGACTGACCTACGTCTTCAAGATCCGCGACGCCAAGTTCTCAGACGGCTCGCCGCTGACGGCTGAAGATGCTGCCTACAGCCTGTTGCGTATCCGCGACGACAAGGCATCGCTCTGGGGCGACTCGTTCAAGGTGATCGACACCGCAGTCGCGACCGACCCCCGCACCATGACGATCAAGCTCAAGAACCCGTCCGCGCCCTTCCTGTCGACGCTGGCTCTGCCCAACGCCTCCGTGATTTCGAAGAAGGGCATGGAGGCGCTCGGATCGGATGGCTACAGCGAGAAGCCAATTGCTTCCGGTGCCTTCGTCGTCGACGAATGGCGTCGCGGCGACCGCGTCATCCTGAAGAAGAACCCGTATTTCTGGCAGGCCGATCGCGTCAAGCTCGATGGCGTGGAATGGATTTCGGTTCCCGACGACAACACCCGCATGCTGAACGTGCAGGCCGGCCAGCTCGATACTGCGATCTTCGTTCCCTTCTCCCGCGTCGCCGAATTGAAGAAGGATGCCAACCTCAACGTCGATATCGACCCGTCCACCCGTGAAGACCACTTGCTGATCAACCACGAGCATGGCGCCCTTGCCAAGAAGGAGGTCCGGCAGGCGCTGGATCTGGCCATCGACAAGAAGGCAATCGTCGATGCTGTGACCTTCGGCCTGGGAACCGTCGCCAATTCGTACATTCCGAAGGGCGCACTCTATTATTACGCCGACAACATGCAGCGCCCTTACGATCCGGAAAAGGCAAAGCAGATGCTGGCTGCTGCGGGAGCCTCGGACCTGAAACTCAATTATCTCGTGCGTGCCGGCGACGAGGTCGACGAGCAGATTGCCGTGCTCTTGCAGCAGCAGTTGCAGAAGGCCGGTATCACCGCGACCCTACAGAAAGTCGATGCCAGCCAGGAGTGGGACATGATCGTTGCCGGCGACTACGATGTGTCGGTCAATTATTGGACAAACGACATCCTTGATCCGGACCAGAAGACGACATTCGTGCTCGGCCACGACTCGAACAACAACTATTCGACCCATTACAAGAATGAGAAGGTGAAGGCGTTGGTGGCTGCCGCTCGCCTGGAACTCGATCCGGTAAAACGTGAGCAGATGTATGTCGATCTCCAGAAGATCGCCAAGGACGATGTCAACTGGATCGACCTTTACTACAGCCCCTACATCAACGTCTCGCGCAAGAATATCGACAACTTCTACCAGAACCCGCTCGGACGCTTCTTCCTGGAAGACACCGTCAAGAACTGAGCCCTTCGAAAACGAAAAAGGCTGCCGCGAGCAATCGCGACAGCCTTTTCGGTTGAATGACGGTCAGATCGCCGTGGAAAGGCGGCTTGCCGTGTAGAGGTCGCGCAGCTGCCGGCAAATCGGGCCGGGCCTGCCATCGCCGATCGTCGTGTCGTCGATCCTGACCACCGGCGTTGCGAAATTGGTCGCGGACGTCACGAAAGCCTCTGCAGCCTGCTTGGCTTCCTCGACGCTGAACCCACGCTCCTCGACGGCAATGCCCGCGCCACGCGCAAGGTCGATGATGCTTGCCCGGGTAATTCCGTGCAGGATCGCGTGGGAGAGGCCACGAGTTACCAGCGTGCCATCGGTCTTGACGATATGCGCCGTTGCAGAGCTGGCCTCGGTGACGAGCCCGTCCTCCACCAGCCAGGCATCGTCGGCGCCGCGCCGCATCGCTTCCATCTTTGCCATTGAAGGGTAAAGCAGCTGGACGGTCTTGATATCGCGGCGCTCCCACCGCCAGTCCGGAACGGTGGCAACCGCGATCCCCGTCTCGTTGCGGGGATTGGCGAGCACCGGTTTTGCCTGGGTAAAGAGCACGATGGTCGGCTCCGGTTTTGCCGGAAAGGCGAAATCGCGGTCGGCAGGACCGCGGCTGATCTGCAGATAGATCAGCCCCTCGTCGAGCCCATTCCGGCTGACGAGTTCCCGATGCACGGAAAGCAGTGCGGTCTCGGACAGCGGGCAGGCGATATCGAGTTCGGACAGCGAGCGCTGCAGGCGGGCGGAGTGGCCCTGGTAGTCGATCAGCTTGCCACCGATCACGGCAGTCACTTCGTAGATGGCATCGGCGAACAGAAAGCCGCGGTCGAACACGGAGACTTTCGCGTCGGTTTCAGCAAGCCAGTCGCCATTCAGATAAACAATGCGGGTCAAGTTTGGGTCCTCGGTCAAAGAGCGGGTTTTGCGAAAGGGGCGATATCGATGCCGTGTGCCGAAAGCGATGCACGCAGGGCACGGGCCATGGCGACGGCGCTGGGATTGTCGCCATGGACGCAGATCGTTGCAGCCTCGACCGGCAGCATCCTGCCGCCGATGGTGGGGATCAATCCATCCCGGACCATAGACAGGACCTGGTCGACGCTCTGTTGCAGGTCGTGGATGACCGAGCCCTCCTTCTGCCGCGATGTCAGCATGCCGGTATCGTCGTAGGTCCGGTCCGCGTAGACCTCGCAGGCAACCCGCAGGCCGACGGATTCCGCCGCCTTCATCGTCTCGGAATAGGGGAGGGTGACGAACACCAGAGACGGGTCGACGGCCTTGATGGCGCGAACGCAGACGTCCGCAAGCTCCGCATCGTCCGCCGCCATGTTGCCGAGCGAGCCATGGGTCTTGACGTGGGTCATCGGCCAGCCGAGCGCTCTTGCCATCCCCTGCATCGCGGCGATCTGGTAGATGATCTGGGCTTCCAGATCTTCCGGCCGTTCGCCCGAGATGCGACGGCGGCCGAAGCCGTAGAGATCCATGAAGGACGGATGGGCGCCGATGGCCACGCCCCGCGCCTTGGCGGCAAGGATCGTATCGCGCATCACTACGGGATCGCCGGCGTGAAAGCCGCAGGCAATGTTGGCGGTCGAAATCACCTCCAGCATAGCGCTGTCGTCGCCGATCTTGTAGGCGCCGAAACTTTCGCCCATGTCGCAATTGAGGTCTACGGTTGCCATGGCTGGGATCTCCTTGCAGGATAGGCGTCAGGCCAGCAGACTGATGTCATGCGCAGTTTACGACCGGGCGGTCGCGCGAAAAAGCACTTTCGGTTGACATACAGTTGGTATACTGAAATAGCAATATAATATGACAACCGATAATCGCACCTTACTCGGATGGACGGAAGGGGACCGCAGACAATGGTGAAGACGTTTCCCCGCATTCTTGCTTGCGGCGATAGCGCCTTGTCGGTTGAGCTCGCGGATACCATCAACGAAGCCGTCAGCGAACGGGTGATCGCGCTTGCCGCGAGCATGGCCGACAGCCCGGTGGATGGCGTCGAGGAACTGGTGCCGACCTACCGCTCGCTGATGGTGGTCTACGATCCCGCCGTCGTTCGAGGCCGCAGCCTGGCGCTGACGTTGCAGCAGCGGCTGGATGCGCTGGAAGTTGGCAGCGTCCACCCGCAGCGCTTCGACGTCCCCGTTGTCTATGGCGGCGCGGTGGGACTGGATTTGCAGGAACTTGCCGGCATGAAGGGGATGACGGTGTCCCAGCTTATAGAGCTCCATTCCTCCGTCGAATACCGGGTCTACATGATAGGCTTTGCGCCAGGGTTTGCCTATCTCGGCGGCCTGCCGGAGATTTTGCACACCCCGCGACTGCCCACGCCCCGCCAGAGGATCGAGGCCGGCGCCATCGGTATCGGAGGCAAGCAGGCAAGCATCAATTCCGTTCCCGGGCCGAGCGGCTGGCGCTTTATCGGCCGGACGCTGCTTCGCCTGTTCGACCCCTCCCGCGCCACGCCCTTCCTGCTCGGTGCCGGTGATCGGGTCCGCTTCCGGCCCGTCAGCGAAGACGAGGCATCGCAGTTCGAGCGTACCTCGGCTGCTGGGGAGGGGGCGACGTCATGAGCTTCCTCGAAATCCATGGCACGGGACCGATGACGACCGTCCAGGATCTCGGGCGGAAAGGCCTGCAGCATGCCGGCGTCTCCGGTGCCGGCCCTATGGACGGGCCGTCGTTTCGTATCGCCAATGCCCTTGTCGGCAACCCCGCAACATCGGCTGCGCTCGAGTTTGCTGCCGTCGGCGGTCGTTTTACAGTCACCCGGCCTGTTCGCTTTGCCGTCACCGGTGGCGATGTCGATGTCAGCATCGATGGAAGCAAGGTCCACCCGTGGGAAAGCCATCACCTGTTGCCCGGCATAACGCTCGCCATCGACGCGCTCCGCGACTGCGTCTGGGGATATCTGGCGATCTCGGGCGGCATCGATACTGTTCCGGTTCTCGGATCGCGTTCCACCCATTTGCGCACCGGGCTCGGTGGCTACGAAGGCCGGCGGCTGGAGATTGGCGACCGGTTGCCCCTCGGCGACGCTGCCCCGTTGCCCAACCTTGCCCTTCGGCAGCCCTTTCGGCGCAGTGGCGGCCCGATCCGCGTCATCTGCGGGCCGCAGGACGATTATTTTTCCAATGCTGCAGTGGAGACATTTCTCGAGGCATCGTTCGTGGTGTCGGCCGCGCGGGATCGCATGGCCCAGATGCTCGACGGGCCGCCAATTGCAGCAGACGGCGGGCATGACATCGTTTCGGACGGTACCTCGGCCGGCTCGATCCAGGTGCCGTCGTCCGGCAGGCTGATCGTGCTGATGGCGGAGCGACAGACGACCGGCGGCTATCCGAAGATTGCCACGGTGGCCTCCGTCGACCTGCCTCGCCTGGCGCAGGCGGTCAGCGGCCGGTCCATCCGCTTTGCCCGCATCGCGCAGGAACAGGCCGAGGAATTGCTGGTCGCCGAGAGACATCTTCTAGGCGGCATCCTCGACAACCTCACCGTCAAGCCCGAAAGCAGCGATCGATCAGGAGGCAGAGTGTCATGAGCCAGCCGCTTGCCCAACGGGCCTATGGCAAAATCATCGAAATGATCCTGTCCGGCGCGCTGACGCCGGGAGATGCGCTGCAGGAGGCGAAGCTGGGCGAAACGCTCGACATGTCGCGGACGCCGGTGCGGGAAGCGATCAAGCGTATCGAGGCCGAAGGTCTGGCTGTGCAGGATGGTCGCTTCCTCAAGGTGCGAAGGCTGACGGCGGCCGAAGTGGAGGAAATCTTCTTCCTGCGCCGGGTGCTGGAATCCCATTGTGCCCAGCAGGCGGTCGCGTTGCCACCGGCGGTGCTGGAGGCGCTCGAATTGCGGGTCCGCCGCCTGCACGACGAAGGTCCCGGCGAAGAAGACGAGCAGAGACGGGTGGATGACGACCTCCACCGGGTTATCGCCGAGGCCAGCCGCAGCGAGATGATGGTGTCCACAATTGCCGACCTGCGCCGCCGGACCTGCATGTTCGACCACACCCATCTGCCGGACCGCTTCCTGAAAAGCTGCGAGGAGCATCTGGGAATTCTTGCAGCCTTGCGCAGCGGCGATGGCGACCGTGCAGCTCTGCTGATGGCCGAGCATGTCACCCACGCACGCGACGCGGTTCTCGAGAAGCTCGCGCTACCCCCCGGAGGAACCGGCGCATGAGATGCCTTGTCGTTCAGCCGGTCCATGCCGATGGACTGGATTTGTTGCGCCGCGCCGGCGTCGAACCCGTGCTCTGCCCGAAGCCGGACATGGAAACGGTCGCACGGATGATCTCCGGCTGCGATGCGGCGATCACGCGTGACGCCGGCCTTTCGGCTGAGGCCATCGGTGCCAGCGACATCCTGCGCGTCATCGTCGTGCACGGCGCCGGCCACGATGCGGTCGATAAGGATGCAGCCTCCGAGAAGGGCATCCTTGTCTGCAACACACCGGGCGCCAATGCGCGGTCGGTGTCCGAACTGGCATTGGCGCTGGCGCTGGCTGTCGCCCGGCGTATTCCAGCCGCCGACCGTAGCGAACGCGGCGGCGCCCATGGTTTTCGCGAGCGCGAGACGTTCACCGAACTTTCCGGCAAGACCGCGCTGATCGTCGGCTGGGGCGCCACCGGCGCCGGTCTTGGACATATGCTCAAGGCGGCACTCGATATGCGGGTGCTGGTCTATTCGCCACGCGTCGCCGATATCGATGGTTTCGAGCGCGTGACGACGCTGGAGGCGGGATTGCAGCAGGCGGACCTTGTGTCGCTCCATACGCCGCTGCGCCCGGAGACGAAGCACCTCATCGGCGAACGGGCGCTTTCGCTCATCAGGCATGGTGCAATTCTGGTCAACACCGCACGCGCCGGACTGGTCGACGAAGAAGCATTGGCCGCTGCCATCGATACCGGACGCGTGTCGGCAGCCGGTCTCGATGTCTATAGCCATGACGCGCCGATTGGGCCGCTAGCCTCGACCGGCCGAGTGATTTTCACGCCGCATCTCGGTGGCGCGACGCAAGAAGCCTTGCGCCGCGTGGCCGTCGGGTCCGCCCGCAACGTGTTGACTGCTCTCTCCGGCGAGCGGCCGGCGACCGCCCTCAACGATCCCTTGAGGATATCCCGATGAGCGACAAGGAAACACTGGCGCAGCAGGCCTACCGGGACATCAAGCAGCGCATCCTCGAAGGTGCCATCAAGGCCGGCGACCTGCTGACCGAGCGGACACTGGCAGTCGAATCCGGCATTTCCCGCACGCCGCTCAGGGCCGCGATCTCGAGGCTCCAGAAGGAAGGCGTGGTCTCTCGCCTGACCAACGGCACCCTGATGATCCTGCCGGTCACCGTCGAGCAGTTGCTGGAGATCATCCAGATCCGCCGTCTCCTCGAAGGGGCGGCGGCAGCCCGTGCGGCGGGGCGGCCGATGACGGCGGCACTTGTCGAGGCGCGCCGGGTCATGCGCGCCTATGTCGAGGCCGAGGATGTCGCCTTCGATCGTTTCTGGATGGACGACGACGCATTCCACGAGGCCGTCGCCGAAGCTGCCGGTCTGCGTCTTCTGCCCGGCATGCTGCAGGAAATGCGCAGCATCGCGCGCCGCTGCACGATCACGCGCACCCATGACCGGTTCGCTGAACAGGCTGCCGAGCACATCGCCGTCATCGACGCCATCGAGGCGCAGGATGCGGATGCCGCCGCTGCTGCCATGGAGGCGCATTTCGACAGCGTCCGCAGCCGGTTTCTGAAATGGCTCGCGCGCTGAGCGTTCATCACTGTCTGACCATCCGTTCTTCCGTCCCGATCCCGGGACGACATGCCTGAACCGAGTACCGTGACATGCCTGACTATGCCGAATTCCGAGGTTGCGAGGCCTCGTTCCCCGAGAGCGAGTTCAAGGCGCGGCAGGACCGCGCCCGGGTGGCCATCGCTGCTGCCGGCCACCGGGCGCTGATCGTCACGACGCCCGAAAACATCTTCTGGCTGACCGGCCGCCAGACTGCGGGCTATTTTGCCTTCCAGGCGCTGGTCATGCCGGTCGAGGGGGAGGCGACACTGCTGGTTCGCCAGCTTGAACTGGTGGGCTCGATCGCCAATACCTGGCTCAACGACATCGTCGTCTATCAGGACGGCGAGGCGCCGGCGGCGGTCCTGGCCGAGGTCCTGCGCGAACGTGGCATTCACCGGCCTGCTATCGAGCTCGGCGGCTGGTTTCTGCCGCCGGTCCTGGCAGACGAGATCTCGCTCCGGACGGGGGGGAACGCGCTCATCGACGGTTCCGGCATCATTGCCCCTCTCCGGGCGGTGAAGTCGCCTGCGGAACTTGCCGCCATCCGGCTGGCAGCCACCTACGCGCAGGCAGGGATTGCGGCCGGGATTGCGGCCTGCGGCGCCGGGACTGACGAAAATGCCATCGCCGCTGCCATGCTCGATGCGGCCACGCGCGCAGGGTCCGAGGCAATGGCGATGGAGCCGCTGGTGTCGTCAGGGCCCCGCAGCGGCCTGCCGCACATGACGTGGCGCCGCCGCCGTCTCGAGGTCGGCGATCCGGTGTTCCTCGAACTAGCCGGCAGCCATGCCCGCTATCATGCCGCGCTGATGCGAATGGTGTGGATCGGCGGGCCACCCGTCGAAGCACGGCGGATGATGGATTGCTCGCTTCATGCGCTCGAGGCTGCGCTGCATGAAGTCAGGCCGGGTGTGCCGTGCTCGGCGGCGCACGAGGCAGCCCAGCGGGTCATCGACGATGGCGGCTACACCGCGGCATTCCGTAAGCGGATCGGCTATTCCATGGGCGTCGCCTTTGCTCCGGATTGGGGGGAGGGCGGCATGCTCAGTCTGTTTTCCGGCGTGGATAGGATAATCGAGCCCGGCATGGTGTTTCACCTGCCGGCGACCTTGCGCAGCTACGGCGTCTGGACGGTCGGCGCTTCCGAAACCGTCATCGTCACCGAAGAAGGCTGCGAACCTCTGTCTACCCTGTCACGCGATCTAACCATCCGGTAAAGCCGGTTCCTCCCCGTTGCACCACTGAAAAGGACATCTCCATGCGTTCGCTTTTCCATCTCGCCTACCATGTCACCGATCTCGATGAGGCGCGTCAGTTCTATGGCGGCGTGCTTGGCTGCGAAGAGGGCCGGTCCACCGACACCTGGGTGGATTTCAACTTTTTCGGACACCAGATTTCACTGCATCTCGGCAAGCCGTTCGAGGTCACCCGCACCGGCAAGGTGGGCGATCACATGGTAATGATGCCGCATCTCGGCGTCGTCCTGCCGCTCGATGCCTGGCTTGCGCTGTCCGAACGGCTGCAGCATGCGGGCATTGCTTTCGACATACCGCCGGTCATACGGTTTGAAGGCGAGCCGGGCGAGCAGCGCACGATGTTCTTCTTCGATCCGAGCGGCAATCCGATCGAGGTCAAGGGGTTCAAGGATTTCGACGGCGTTTTCGCCCATTGAGGCCAAGCCACCGGCGGCTCCGGCCGCCGGCTCTTCCGTCATTGCATTAGGCGCTCACCACCAATATGCGGGCGAGCGGGTCAGCAGTTCGTTTTCATGTCCGCCGATAATCAGGATGTCTTCGAAGAACGCGGCCCCGACCCCATCGAGTGATAGGAATGCTTCGACACCGAACACCATGTTTTCGTCGACGACATCGTCCGGCTGCGACATGACAGTCGAGATCCGCGGCTGTTCGAAGCCGAGGCCTATCCCGTGCCCGTAGAACGGGAAATTCTTCATGATCGGCGAGACCGATCCGCCAAAGGCAGCTGTCAGGCGGTCGCCTTCGGCAGCGACGTCCAGAAGCTTCGTTCCGGGGCGCATCATGTCGGACAGGCGATGGACGATGTTTGCCGCTGCCTCGATCAGCCTCCGCTGGTCGGCGGTCGGCCTGCCGCGCACGCCAGTACGGCCGGGGTCGAGATAGTAACCCTGGTAAAAGGCGCCGTGCAGCGTGCCGGTTACGATATCGCCCGGCTTCGGCGTATCGGCGCTGTAGCCTGTTAACGGAAAGCGCTGGTCGAAGCCGAGGGTTTCGCCGTGGTTGGTGCCGATCATCTGCAGCCGGCCGCCTCGCCGCACCACTTCGCGGGCTGCCTCGCCGGCCGCTTCCCGCTCTGAAAGGCCCGACGTCAGACCCTCCATCAGGCGATTGAGCCCGGCCGTGGCCGTCTCGCCGCCGATGCGATAGCACTCCAGCTCAAGCGGGCTCTTGATCCGCCGCGCGGCGCGCACCAGGTCGTCTGCGGGCACCCAGTCGATACCGGGCGCTACCTCGAGCAGTTGCTGGTAGAATTTCATCGGGATGAACTGTGTACCGACCAGCGCCACGCGGCCCGTGATGCCCCTGTCGTTCAACGCCTTCGCCACGCTGCGGAAGGGATGGTTCGAACAATGCGCGTCGGAGATGGAGACGAGATCGGTTCGAACCTCGGGTTCGTCGATGTGGAGCTGCGGCTCCTTGCCCTGTTGAAGAATGATGCCCGAGAACGAACGCGCCGACCAGATCAGCGAATCCGTGCCGCCGCTGATAGCGTAGTGGTTCGAAAGATAGAGGATGTCGCCGCAATTATCGGTGGTCCCGCCGCCACGTCCGAAGACGACCGCCGTCTCGAAGTCGTGCGCCCGCATGACCTCCAGCACCCTGTCCCACCGGCTTTGATATTCGTGCAGCGGGAAATAGCGGCTCATCGTCAAACTCCTGTCGGCGGACCATGGCGCCAGTGGCTGCGTTCGCAGATCCTACGCATTCAGGGCGGCGGCGGATTGGCAAAACGTCGAAACTTCACCGGCACGGAAATTGGGTACACCAATTGTGTTCCCAAGTCAAACCTCGGAGCTTCTTCAATTGATTATTTAATGGGCCGGGTGAAATTTTAATCAATCAGAACAGTCTGATGACGGGCCGGCTGGTAAATGTATGAAATCAGTTCTTGAATTCCAGCGGTATACTGAATACCCTTCCTGTGGGCGGTAAGGCAAAGGCAATCCCGGCAACAGGCTTAGAGCCATTCCCGGGGTGAGAGTATTGGGTAACCGAACGATGACAGACATTTCCGAGACGGCAATTGCTGGCCAAGCTACACCGCCCCCCACGACACCGCTTCTGGTCCTCAAGGACATCCGAAAGAGCTTTGGCGACAACGAGGTCCTGAAGGGTGTTTCGCTTGCGGTCGAGCCCGGCGAGGTGGTTTCGATCATTGGCGCCAGCGGCTCCGGCAAAAGCACTTTCCTGCGCTCGATCAACGGCCTCGAGATGCCGCAATCCGGCTTCCTGAAGTTCGAGGAACTGTCTTTCGATTTCCGCACGGAATCGCGTTTTCTTCCGACTCCGGCGCAGATGCAGTCGCTGCGGACCCGCGTCGGCATGGTCTTCCAGAGCTACAATCTCTGGCCGCACATGACGGTGCTCGAAAACGTCATCCATGCGCCGATGAAACTGTTGAAGCTTCCCAAGGCACAGGCCGTCGAAGAGGCGGAGGCACTGCTGTCGCGCATCGGTCTCTACGACAAGCGCCACAGCTATCCGTCCCGGCTTTCCGGCGGCCAGCAGCAGCGCGTCGCCATCGTCCGGGCGCTGGCGATGAAACCGCGTCTGATGCTGTTCGACGAGGTGACCTCGGCCCTCGATCCCGAACTGGTGCACGAGGTTCTCGTGCTGATGGCCTCGCTTGCCGCCGAGGGCATGACGATGCTCCTGGTGACCCACGAGATTGCCTTTGCGCGCGACGTGTCGTCCCGCGTCCTGTTTTTCGACAAGGGCGTTATCGCCGAAACGGGGTCGCGCGATATTCTGCGCAACCCCGGCAGCGACCGGCTGCGGCAGTTCCTCCATCGCATCCTTCACGATGGCCTGGCCTATGGCTCCGCGCCTGCTGAAACTATCGAGGGAGCATGATGATGCTGGCTGATTTCCTGGGGGATGTCCGTCTTTACGGATCCGGCTTCCTGATGGCATCCTGGACCGTCTTCTGGCTGACGATCCTCACCATTGTCGTCAGCTGGATTTGCGGTCTGCTCGCAGCCCTCGGCCAGCGGTCGAAATGGCGTGCCGTTCGCTCGGTCACGGCCTTCTACATCTGGTTCATTCGCGGCACGCCGACGATCATCCAGATATTCATCGTCTATTTCGGCTTTCCGCAGGTCGGGATCCGGTTGTCGCCGTTTACCGCCGGCGTGCTGGCGCTCGGCATAAACAGCGGCGCGTATGTGGCTGAAATCATCCGCAGCGGCCTCATGGCGATCCCGCGCGGGCAGACCGAATCCGCACTGGCGATCGGCTTCAGCCAGGCTGCCACGATGCGGACGATCGTCTTGCCGCAGGTCTTCCGCATCGTTCTGCCGTCGCTCACCAACGAGGCGATCTCGACGCTGAAGAATACCTCGTTGCTGTCGACAATTACGGTTGTGGAATTGACGCTCTACGCCCAGACGCTGATCGCGATGACCTTCCGCCCGTTCGATTTCTACATTGCGGTTGCGGTCATCTACCTGCTGCTGACGACGATCCTGACCCAGCTTGCCGCCTGGCTGGAGCGCCGCTACGCGGTGAACAGCTGAGGCACCCTGCCTATTCCTCGTGCGCCATGCCCGAAGAAACTGACCCCGGTTGCAAACGACAGGGGATATCGATCAAGAAAAATGAAGGGAACAGTCATGAAACGCCAGCTTATCGCCCTTGCGCTTGCCGCAGCGGCCGCCTTTTCCACTCACGCTCCGGCTTCGGCCGCCGATCTCGAACTGCTGCAACCCGGCAAATTGCTGGTGGCTACCGAGGGCACCTTTCCGCCGTTCAGCATGCGTGGTGCCGATGGCAGCCTCGACGGCCTGGAAATCCGCGTCATGAAGGAGATTTCCAAACGTCTCGGTCTCGAATACACACCGGTCATCATCAAGTGGGAATCGCTGTTGATCGGGTTGCAGGCCGACCAGTATGATATCACCAGCGACGCCATGGATATCACGCCCGAGCGCCAGAAGCAGGTCGTCTTTGCCGATGGCTGGCTCGAATCCGGCGCGGCTGTGGTCGTTCCGAAGGGCTCCGCCATCAAGACGCCTGCCGATCTCAAGGGCAAATCCGTCGGGGCGCTGGCATCCTCGACCTTCGCCAAGCTGGCAGAAGACAAGGGCGCCACGGTCAAGGCCTATAAGGCCGAGACGGACGGCATCCAGGATCTCCTCAACGGCAACATCGACGCCGAGATCACCGACGCCATCGGGGCCGGCTACATGATCAAGTCGGCGAAGATGCCGCTCGAGGTGCTTCCGGAAGCCATCAGCCATATCCAGAAGGGTTTTGCGGTCAAGAAAGGCAAGCCTGAACTCGTCAAGGCCGTCAACAAGGCTCTGGCCGAGATGGTTGCCGACGGCACCTATGCCAAGCTGACGACAGATCTCGTCGGCTTCGATCCAGCGCCGAAGAATCCCATCAGGACTATCCAGTAAGGCTCACTGCCGACATCGCCTAGCAGGTCGCTGCAGCGGTTTTGCCGTAGCAGCGATCTCTATCGTCAATAATTTAAAACAAAAGAGATCGATCATTACCTTGCCTTGAAAGCCGTATCGTGTGAACAGGTTATATATCCTGACAGACAGAGACTTGTGGAAAGCAACCATGAAGTTCAAACTGCATACCTTCGGTCGCTTAAGACTTGTTGATCGCGTCGGTGATGTTTCTTTTCCTGAAAAAGCTCTTTTAGCGCTCTGTTATCTTCTTGATACCAAGCAGATGGAAGCAAAGCGCGAAGATGTGGCCGCGTTACTGTGGAGTGGCTCAAGTCAATCCGGCCTGCTCGCCAACATGCGCAAGCTCATCTCCCGGATCAAGGACAGGCAGCTCGAACTCGGTGTCGAATTCCTGACGTTTACCGACAAGACAATTCGCGTGGAGATCGGCTCGCTCGATTTCGACCTCACATCCATCGACACTCTGGAAGACGAGGACGCGGTCCGCTCCCTGCACCGGATGTTGAATGTCATTGGTCCGGAGTTTCTCCAGGACTTCGTGCCCATGGATACGCTGCTCGACGCCTGGGTCGAGGAAAAACGCAAGGGCTGTTCAGACCGGTTGCTGCGGGCGTTCAAACGCGCCTTGCCGATGCTCTCGGCCCGGGGCTGCGACGACGTGATGCGGACAGCCGCGCTCCGCCTATTCACGCTCTACCCTCAGGACGAAGAGGTCCAGCGCTTCCTTCTCGAATGCTCGGGGAGCGAGGGTAGCCTGGAGGGTTTGTCATCCGGCGCGAGCCTGAAGGAGGAGACGCCATCCGGCTCTGCGGATGCGGGACAAGACCTGCTTTCGCTGGATCTGGCGGGCCGGATGTTCAACAAGCAGTTTGCGGAGGCCCGCGCGTTGCTGCTGGCTCGCCCGTCGCCGTTCCTGTCTCCCTACGGCGGCGGCCATCTCAAGCTGCCGCGTCTGGCACTTCTGCCGCCGCAACTCGACGGCGGAAATATTGTCGCGACGCTGCTTGCGGCCTCCCTTGTCGAGGACATCACGATCGGTTTCGGCGCCCTGAAAAGCGTGCGCGTGATCGCCCCCCACACGGCCAGCCAGTTTTCCCGCGATCCGGACAAGGCTGCGACATTCGCCCGCCATTCCATTTCCTATATCCTCGATACCCGGATCAGCTACGACGAGGAGGTTTCGCTCTTTGCCCAGCTGATCTCCTTTGCCAATGACGAGATCGTCTGGGCTGAACGTTTCAGCCTCGATGCCTCCAACCTGACGCGGCAAAGGCGGGAAATTTCCAAGCGTATCGCGGTGACCGTTGCCTCGCAGATTGAGCGGGACGAGCTGTCACGGGCTTATTTCGAGGCCAGCCCGGAGGCCTATCACAGCTATCTGGTTGGGCAGCGTCATCTCAAGGATCTGACATTGCCGAATCTGCGCCGGGCCCGTCGGGAATTCCGGTCCGCGCTGCAAACCAACCCGCATTTTGCTCCGGCGCTGAGCGGTATCGCGCGCACCTATTCCAAGGAATGGTTGCTCACGGCGCGCGGCGACCAGGAATTGCTGGCCTCGGCTGCGGAGTTTTCCACCAAGGCGATTGCTGCCGGTGCAGATCTCGGCGGAGGGTATCGCGAGTTGGGAGTGGTCAGGCTGCTGCAGGGGGACCTCGACGAGAGCGTCGAGGCGATGAAGCTTGCCGAGAAGCTCAGCCCGCACAATGCCGATATTATCGCCGACCATGCCGATACGCTGGTTCATTATTCGCAGCCGGCGGCGGCGATGGAAAAAATAGTCAATGCCATCGACCTCAACCCGCTGACACCTGACACCTACCTTTGGACTGCCGCCGGTGCCAGCTACTGCCTCTTGAATTTCGAGGCTGCCCTGGCCTATATCGCCATGACGCACGACAAGAGCCTTACCAATAGGCTCTCTGCGGCCTGCTGGGCGATGCTCGGCGACATCAGGAAGGCGCGTTCCTTCGTGCGCAAGGCGCGGCAGAGCAATCCTGATTTCGATGTGGATAAGTGGCTTTCAGTCATCGCCATGAAAGAACAGTGGCAGAAAGATCTGTATCGCGAAGGCCTGCGAAAAGCTGGATTTTAGGCAGACACGAGAGGGAACATCGATGGCGAAAGTGGTCGTATTCGGACTGCCAGGGGAAGACGGCTTGTGGATCGCGGATCTTGCTGCGGGGACAGTGACCGCTCTTGCCGCACCGACTTCCGGAGCGCTCAAGCAAGCGAACGATCTAAGGACGGCCGGCGCAACGGTCGTAAAAGAGGTCGATCTGGCTGTTGCCGTCAGCAGCACGGCCGACGTGGCCTCCGGTTTCCTCGACGGCTAGGGCCTCGTTTCCCGGGTTGCGCGGCGAGGTGGCAGAGGCTACCACAGTCGGGCAATCACACGCTGCAAGCCTTGAAGGCCATTCGTGAAGAGGAGAACACCGATGAAAGCACTTTCACTCCTGGCAATGTTGAGCGCCTCCGTTGCCGGACAAGCCTTTGCGATAGAGACCGGGCCGGTTTCGGCCGAACCTGCGGCCAAGACATTCACCATCGGCAGCATCAAGGTGACCGCGCTGCGGGATGCTCAGTTCGTTGCAGCCAATGACGGCAAGCTTTTTGGCGTCGGGATCGGACCGGAGGCCGTTTCCAAGGTGCTGAAGGCAGCCGGACAGCCGACGGACCGCGTTACGCTCAGTGTCGACGGGCTTCTTGTGCAGTCCGGCAGCCAGAAAATCCTGATCGATACCGGCCTTGGGCCATCGGCGCACGGTGTTCTGCTGGAAAGCCTCGCCAAGGCCGGGAGCAAGCCGGAGGATATTTCCGACGTGCTGATCACCCACGTTCACGGCGATCACATCGGCGGACTGGTAAAGGCAGACGGTTCTCTTGCATTCGCCAACGCGACGATCCGCATTTCAGCGCCCGACTGGACGTGGCTGCAGACCCAGCCGAAGATGGCTGCGCTGGTGACCGCCATCACGCCCAAGGTGAAGACCTTCGCACCGGGAGACAGCGTTGCCGAGGGCATCACCTCCGTGCCGATCAAGGGACACACCCCGGGTCATGTCGGCTATCAGATCGTCTCCGGCAATAAACGGCTTCTGGACATCGGTGACACAGCCCATAGCTCCATTGTATCGCTAGCCGAGCCCGATTGGGCGATGGGCTTTGACAACGATGCAGTCGAGGGCAAGGTCAGCCGCCGGGAAATCCTGTCGCAACTCGCCAAGGATGACGAGCTGATCTTTGCACCCCACTTTCCGTTTCCCGGTGTCGGCCACATCGTGGCGGTAGGCGATCACTTCGCCTGGAAGCCGCAAAAGTAAACATGTTTAGCCGGCTCCACGCCTAGGTTTACCAAAAGCCGAGGCGGCGTGGTCTGGAATGCGGGTACTTTCCTGCATTCCACCTCGCTCAGACAGCCGTTTCAGTAGCCTTTGCCGGCCAGGTATCTGTCGATGATGTCGATGAAGGCGTCGATATCGGCGGATGTCGTCCTGTGGTTGACGATTGCGCAGCGCACTGCCAGCTCGCCGCCGACCGTCGTCCAGGACGGGGCAGCCAGGCCGGATTGCTGGAGGTCGAGCACCAGATCCCGGACAAAATCGGAACCTGCCCCGCGAACACCGAAGCAGACGATGTTCAAGGCGACCGGTGCCCTGAGTTCCAGCAGCGTGTGCCGCTCGATATGGTGGGCAAGATGGGATGCCAGTTCGCAGGTATGCGCAATGGAACTGCCGATGCGCTCCGTGCCGAGCGTTTCGATCGTCATCCAGGTCTTGAGCGCTCGAAAGCCGCGCGACAGATCGGGGCCGAGATCGCAGGGCCAGGTCTCACCGGCCGCAAGGCCGCGATCGGCGCGCTGGAGATAGGCCGCCGGCTGGGCGAAGGCCCGCTTGTGGGCGGCGCCGTCCCTGACCAGCAGAAACCCGGCATCATAGGGAACATGGCCCCATTTGTGAAAGTCCAGCGCCACAGAGGCTGATTTCTCGATGCCCGCAAACAGCTCTCGCAGATCGTGCGAAAGCACTGCCAAAGCGCCGATAGCGCCGTCGACGTGGAACCATAGATTTTCCTGGACAGCGATGTCGGCTATGGCAGAAAGCGGATCGATGGCCCCGGTATTGACGGTGCCGGCGGTGCCGACGACGAGAAACGGCAGGTGTCCGGCGGCCCGGTCGGCGTCGATCATGGTGCGCAAAACGCTGGTCTGCATTCGTCCGTCAGCGTCGACAGTCACCGTTCGCAAATTGGCCGAGCCTATGCCGGAAAGCTCCATCGCCTGGGCAATGCAGCCATGGGCTTCGCTCGAGGTATAGGCGACGAGTTGTCGGTCCCGATTCCGCAAGCCGTTTTGGCGGACGGAATGGCCGAGCGCCTCCGTTCTGGCGATGATCACAGCCAGGAAGTTGGCCATGGAAGAGCCGGTGAGAAACAGGCCGCTGGCGCCTTGGGGATAGCCGAGGGCCTCGCTCATCCAGCGGACGATCTGGTGCTCGACCTCCAGTCCGATATGGTCGCGGCCGCCACAATTAAGGTTCATTCCGGCGGCGACGATCTCGGCCACCATACCGACGGGCGTACCCGCGCCATGGACCCAGCCCATGAACAGCGGATGCAGGTTGCCGGTGGCGAAGGGAAGGATGTGGGTGCGCACGTCATCGAGGATGTCGCCGAGTTCGCGAGGGTCTGCAGGCAACGGACGGGCAAACCGGGCGCGCGTTTCGGCTGCCGGCGGTTGCCAAACCGGTCGCTGCCGGACGGTCTCGATATGGCTGATCATGTCGTCCAGCATGCCGTGGGCGAGCGCGCGAAATTCACTCCAGTCCAGCGGGTCGAGGCTGGAGCGCTCAGCCGTTCTATCGCCGCGCGTATCCGCTTCCGGCATCAGAGAGCCCGGACATGGTGAAGGACGGCCGCCAGCTTGTCGAACACCGCATCGAGCCGCGATTCCACCGGATGGAATGCCTGGTGCAACGGCAGAGCAGCTGCCATGCGGGCCGAGACATCAAGCACGTCGGCCGCTGAAGCCGCGACCCTGAGGACCGTGCGAGATCCAAGCCGGACGGCTTGGCCAAGATGGCAAACCGGACCGTCGTCGCGCTCGCGCATGAGCAGGTGGATCATCTGCGAGTGCTCGAAGGAGGCAAAGCCGCCGGTGCGGTTGGAGATCGTGAAGGGCACGATCGTTCTTGCGTCGAGATGGGCGCCCTCATCGTTGGCATGCAGGCGGATACCGGCGACGCTGTCGATACGGGCGCGCACCAGTTTCACGAAATGGGCCTTGATGAGCGCCTGCTCGTCGTCCTGGATGACGGCGTAGCGATCGAGGGCGGCAGAGGCCGCCACCCATCGAAGGCCGAGACCGAGATTGAAGTGCGAGCCGAATGTGAAATCCATCTTTTCCCGAAGTGCCGATGGCCAGTCATGGGCTGCCGTGTAGGCCGAGAGGCCGGAAGGAATAGCGCTTCTGGTGGCGAGGGCCTCCCCGAGAGACGTCGGCACGAGGAGAGCGCCGGAAAAGGGTGGGCCCCCGACAAATTTCGAGCCAGTCAGTACGACGAGAAAACCGTCGGCAAGATCCTGCCGGATATCGGACGCCGAGCAGCGGAACTGGCAGGCATCGACGATCACATGCACGCGGCCGGGGGCAAGCAAAGCCGCATGCCGGGCTGCCTGCCGCGTCACGCCGGACAGGCCTGTCTTCGATGTATCGAGCACATGGACGAGCACGTCGCGGTCGCGTTTCAGCTCCCGTTCGACGGCGGCGATCATGGCATCGTCGATCTCCTCCTGACGACGCGGTTCGCCTTCGCCGTTGCGGATGGCCACGGTGCACACCTCGATCCGCTCGGGATCCAGGCCTTCCAGCGGCTTTCCGGCTTCGACGGTGCTGCCGAGGGCAGCAAGATCCGAATAGTGGCATCCGGATGCAGCCCGGGGCACGCCGCTGCCGGTCTCTTCCGGCGCAACGAGAATATTGGTGAGGGGCCGCGCGGAAAGCCCTGCAAACAGGCAAAGGGCCATCAACTCCGCGTCTGTCCCGGAGGCTGCCAGAATGATCGTGGCGTCGGTACAGCCAAGGCTGGTGGCGATGCCCTTACGGATATCGGCAAACCATCGGTCGATCGCAACCGGATCTGCTGACTGGCGATCGACGAGCCGCTCGAGAGCGATCCCGGCCGCGCGGAACCCGTCGCCTGATACGTTGCTGGCCGTCGTCGACGAGAACGAAATTTCGTGCTCGGCGGGCGTCGTCAGTGTGCCGTAGCGGTTCCGTCGATGGACGGGATCGGGCGAAATGCGTTGGTCGCCGCCAGCCCCGAGTAGCAGCGGAACGGAGGCGAGCGACTGCCCGAGAAGCGCTGTTTTAGCCGGCCTCGATGACGGGTCGACTGGCATCGGTAGGATTAGACGCTGACTTGCAGCCATGATGGTCTCCGTAATTTGGCTGCGAACGACGGCTTCAGAGGATCGGCTCGTCGACCGCCACGGCGCCGGCGATATAGGAGATTTGCATTTCGTGCTGGATCAGCGGCGCAAGATCACGGGCGCGCTGGGTGAACTCCAGCCCGCAACGGTCGACATATGCGCGGTCGACGCGTGCGCTCGAGCCGGGGTCGATGATCTTCTCGCCGTCCCAGAAGACCGCATGCCCGGTGTCGGGGACCGTCGGTGAGACGACGCCGATGATCCCGGGCTTGTCCCACAGCATGTAGATACCACTGAGCAGCACGAGGCCGCATGCGTTGGCGACGCCGCGCATGATGGAGTGGCTCATAGGCCCGCCCAGAGGGAACCGGGGGTCGCTTTTTATCGCCATGTCCTGGATGTCTTCGTAGGTCCTGCCGGTAAACATCGCCAGCGCGCAGATCAGGCAGTCGTCGTCAGTCCTTTGGTAGACAGCCGGTTTTCCCGTATGGGCACAGGTGACGTCGGAGGCGGAGGTCGCGCGCAGCATGCGATCTCTCAGGGCGCCTTCGAAGGCTGCGAATAGCTTGGTCGTCGCCTGCTTCTTGTAGGGGAAGACCTTTTCGGAATCCATCGAGTGGACGATCATGGCGACGTCGGCTTCGAACATCAGCAGACGTCCGTCCGACAACTCGGCGCAATCGATGGCGAAGTAGTCAAGCCCGAAGCGGCGATGCAGGGCGTCGAAGGCTGCTGCGTGGCGGACGGCGAAGTCGGTGTCGAAATTGGCCATCCAGCGGCCTTCTTCCTCGCGACGCTCCGCATGCTCAGCCATGCCGGCGCTGAGGTAATGGACCATCCAGTGGTCGGAAATCGCCAGGTGGCTGGCATAGGCCTTGCCATTGATGAACGCGATGCGCTGTTTGCGGAACTTTCCGTCCTCGTCGCTGTAGTCGATGAAGGGCGTCAGGTAGAATTCGGTGTCGGCGTGCGCGGCGAGATAGCCCGAAAGCTCCCAGCGGGCCGAGATTTTCTCCATGCCCTTGCCCGCATGCGTGCCGTGTGGCCGGACGATGATCGGAAAGCTCGTTGCGTCGAGGATGGAGCCCAGTTCGATCTCGCCAGCAGCGAGCCGCTGAAGCTTTTGACGATCGACGCGAACGGTTGCAGGCGCGAGAACCCAGCGCTCGTCCCTGAAGGCATTGGAAACGCCATCCCTGGAAAGATCCATGATGGACTGCGGCGCATTGTTCAGGATCGGTCCCGACCAGTCGCGCAAAAGCCGCTTGAGGTTTTCGAGGACCGGGAGATTGTCCGTGGATTCACCAACCGCGACGAAGGCGACGTCATGTGCCGGGATATCGGAGAGATCCCGGGTTTCCGCGTCGACGTAATAGAGCAGGAGGTTGGTATCCGAATGCTCGAGCAGAAACTCGATCGGCGTATTTGCCATGAAATCGCCAGCCGTCATGAACACCAGAATGTCCAGGCCTGTGCCCTTGCCATTCTGGATCCGGTACTGGCGGCTGATATCGAGGGCAGCCTTCTGGCTGATGACGGCCTTTTCCTTCTCGCCCACCGTATGCAGGACGATCGAGGCATCCATGAAGGCGGCAGCGTCGCCGAGATCGGCAGAAGCCCGCTCCAGCAGCTGGTTCCAGAGGGGCGTGATGTCTCTCTGTTCATAGATCGCCCGCACGATCGGCGCCTTGCCGATGATCAGGTTGGGGTCCGCAAATGTCTGGATCTGGGCCGCTGCACCAATCAAACTCTCAAGCCTTCCACTATGCGGCGCGCCCCGCCTTGCCCGGCGTGGTTCCGCTTTCAGATACATGTTGTCACGATATTCGCTCCCAGCGCTTGCGCGAGCCTTGTCCGGGCTGCCTGAGCTGACGAACGATCGGATCGCCGCGTTTCAAAGCGCGCGCTCTGCTCGTTCGCGATTCGCAAGGACGGCCTTCCCCCCATGTCCGGTCGGAGGGCTCAAGGGCCCGAAATGCGTCTTCCGGGTGACTATTACAAAACGTAGTCGTGCTAGCCGTTTTCTAAATGTGTTTTCACAGCCGCGTCGCTGGAAATCGGCTCTTCCAGCGGCCCCGTTTGGCGAGACGGAAGTTGTGCGGCCGCACCCTTTCGCCATAGCCTTGGTCCACGGGCGAAAGCTCCGGATAAAACAGGCTCCCACCTAGCAGGCTTCAGACCGTATCGACCCTCTCGATACAAGCGACCTGCACCGAAGAAATGGATTTTAAAGATGATGATTAAGGGTCTTCTCCTTGCATCGGCTGCCGCCCTCTCGGCATTCTCGGCTGCCAATGCAGCGGACGCAATTGTTGCAGCTGAGCCGGAACCGCTCGAATATGTTCGCATTTGCGATGCCTACGGCGCCGGTTACTTCTACATTCCAGGCACGGAAACCTGCCTGAAGATCGGTGGCATGGTTCGTACTGAAGGCGAGTGGAAAGATGCCTACCAGCCTGATCACAAGATCGGCACGCTTTGGCACACCCGCGCTGAACTCAGCCTCGACACTGCCAGCGACACCGAATACGGCGCGCTGAAGACCGACATGGTCATGCGTTGGGATTCGCAGGAAGGCGACAACTCCACAAAGCTGCTGTTTGCCAACATCAGCCTCGGCGGCTTCCTCGTCGGCAAGGCCGACTCGCAGTTCTCGTCCTATCCGGGCTATGCTGGCGACATCATCCAGGACGACGTGGTTTCCTACGGCCCTGGACCGACGAACACCGAACTCAACCAGCTGACCTACACGTTTGATCCGGGCAATGGCTTCACGGCTCTCGCTTCGATCGAAGACAGCAATTCGAGCGGCGACACCTACTACGACTCCAGCTTCACCCAGAGCAACGGCAAAAGCTGGCAGATCTCCAAGAACGACCAGTACGTTCCAGACGGCGTTCTGGGCTTCGGCTTCAAGTCGGGCGCATGGGGCATCAAGGTTGTCGGCGGCTACGACTCGATCGTCAAAGAAGGCGCCATCAAGGCTCGCGTCGATGCCGATTTCGGCACCTTCTCGGCATTCCTGATGGGCGGCTGGAACACAGACGGCGACAAGCTCAACAAGTACGCTTCGGGCTATGTTACCGACGGTGCTTGCCCTGCGAACAAGGAAGAGCTTTGCGGCTGGGGTGACTGGGCAGTCTGGGGCGGTGGTTCTGCAACCATCAACGACAAGCTCAAGGCCAACGTTCAGGTCGCCTACACAGACTCGAAGATCTTTGCCGCTGCTGCAAACGTCAAGTTCCAGCCAGTCAAGGGCCTGACCGTCGAGCCTGAAGTCGAATACACCAACTGGGATTCGACAAACGAACACTCCTGGGCTGGTATCCTGCGTTTCCAGCGCAGCTTCTAATAGACAGCTTCTTTAAAGCAGTCTGAGCATGGCCCGGCTTTTGTCGGGCCATGTTTTTTGTGGTTCACAACGCATGACCGGCGTGCCACCGCGGCGGCTTTGCTGAACGCCATGACGCACGCCGTTTTATTAATGTGCACAAGCAGCCACGTCTCGCAGAAGATGTGATCCTGGTCGTGCTGCTAGCGCAGGAATGCGTTGCCGAAAACTTATGCTAGGCTAACAGTAACGATGCTACGCGCGACATTCCCTGCCGCTCAACGTAGCACACCAATTGGATTGACCTCCAATGGCGGAGGCCTGGTCTCCCTGGCCAGGCCTCTTTCTCCCCGCTAGATCCGGGTGAACCTCGGGCCTTCTGCAAAGCTGCCTCCAACGGTATGTTGGCTATCGGCGACCAGCTTGCGCCGGAAATGACCATCTTTCTCCGACGAAACACTTTAACCCCGCTGCAATATATATTCGGCAAAATGCATAAACAGCGGCGGGAGATGTATTCCGACGATCGGCATGAAGCCATTTTCCGTCTCCGGGAGTAGCTCTGTGCAATCACTGCGCCGAAATCGCGCCAAAGTCGAAGCAATCCTCTGGATTGCGACATTCCTGGTGATCTACGGGCTGGCCGTTCATTACAACGGGCACGAGGCCCTCGATACATTTTTCCGCGAAAACGAGAAATACGATTTCGATGAGGTCTTTACGGCCCTGAATATCGGCGGCGCCCTGGGTCTGATCTATTCGCTGGTCCGCATAAAGGACATGGCGGAAGAAATTCGCCGGAGACATGCCGCCGAGAAAAATGTCGACTGGATTGCCTGCCACGATCCCCTGACCGAGCTCCCCAACAGGCGTTTTCTCGGCGCGGATGCGGCGACACGAGAAAACCTTGCCTGCAAGGATGGATACGCAGTCTTCAGCATCGACCTAGATGGCTTCAAGAAGATCAACGACCTTCTCGGCCACGATTACGGCGATCAGGTACTGAAGATCGTGGCGGAGCGGCTTCGCTACATTTTTCCGGATGCCAACGTCTATCGCCTGGGCGGCGACGAGTTCCTTGTCATCACGGAGAGGATGGGAAATCCCGATCTTATCGCGGTGGGAAACCGCATCGTCAGCAATATCTCGAAGCCGATATCAATCAACGCTGCAAACGTCGACGTGGGTGCCAGCGTCGGCATCGCGCGGATCCCCGAGGATAGCGCCACCTTGGCGGAGGCTATCCAGCAATCCGACTGCGCGATGTATGCCGCGAAGAAAGCAGGCCGCAACGGCGTCAGGACCTTCGTACCCGCCATGCAGACGGAGCTTGAAAAGCGCGTCCAGATGGAAGCCGATCTGAAGCGCGCCATGAAGGCGGGAAAATCCGTCCGCATTACCAGCCGCTGGTCGATCTCAAGACCCGGGAGATCGTCGGTTACGAGGCGCTTGCGCGATGGGAGGTCTCGCCGGGTCAATTCATTCCGCCCAGCGACTTCATTCCGCTCGCCGAGGATAGCGGCCTGATTGTCGAACTGACCGACAGTCTCTTTCGAACGGCCTGCCGGGATGCTCTGTCCTGGCCCGTTGATACCGTGCTGTCGTTCAACATCTCTCCCGTCCAGCTCAGCGACAGGCTGCTGGGGCTTCGCCTGATGCAAGTTCTAGGAGAGGTCGGCCTTCCCGTCCACCGGCTGGAACTGGAGGTGACGGAAAGCGCGCTCATCCAGGATCCCGAGGCGGCCCGCTATGTCCTCGATCAGTTCACCAAGGCCGGCATCAAAATCGCGCTGGATGATTTCGGCACCGGCTATTCCAGCCTATCCCAACTGTCCGCATTTCAGTTCGACAAGATCAAGATCGACAGGAGCTTCGTCGCGACCTTCGAAAACAGCGACAAGCAGGACAAGGTCGTCAGGGCAATCATCTCGCTGGGAAGCGGGCTCGGCGTCAAGATCACGGCGGAAGGCATCGAGCAGGAGAGCCAGCTCCAGCGGCTGCAGGTCCTGGGCTGTGACATCGGCCAAGGCTACCTGCTTGGCAAGCCGCAAGCGATAGCCCAGCCCATCCTCGCGAACGAGCGGCAGGAGACATCGTCTTCCCGCTGACTTCTGAGATACGATCTCACGGGCACGACGGGGTCATGCTCCTAGTTCCGTTTTGTCTCCGAGCGAACCCTGATGGCAAAGGGCACGCAGGCCAGGGCGGCGAGGGTCAGGATCGCCACCATTGTCCATGCCTCATTGATGGACTGGGTGAGGGCTGCCTTCTCGACCAATGGCTGCAGCATGGATCGGGTGGCGTCGTCGATAGGTCCTGACGGGCGAGAGGTGAACATGTCGAGCGGTATGCCGACATAGGTCGCCGTGGCTACGTCTCCGGCGGCAAGCTTTTCCATCAATGCCGTACCGTGGCCCGGCGAGCGGCCGTAGATCACCGTGTCGATCAAAGCGAGGCCGATAGCGCCGCCGAGGTTGCGCATCAGATTGAAAAGACCGCTGGCGTCGGGAACGCGGCTTTCGGGCAGGTTGCCGAGGGCAAGGCGCGTCGGTGGCAGCAGGCAGAACATGATCGCCACGCCACGGATGACCTGGGGCCAGAACATCGCGGCGGAATCGCTGTCGGGTGTCTGGAACGCGCTCATCCCGAGGCCGACGGCAAACAGTGTGAACCCTGCTGCGGAGAGAAGTCGCGCCCCGACGCGCTGCTCGAGAAAGACGGCGATCGGCGCTGTCAGCAGTTGGGCCACGCCCGTGACCAGCATGATCGTGCCGATTTCGAGCGCATTGTGACCGCGCACGAACGCCAGGAAAACCGGCATCAGATAAACCGATCCAAACAGTCCGATGCCGAGCACGAAGCTCAGGATGCAGCCGACCAGGAACGACCGGTCGGCGAAGCTTCCGAGGTCGACGATGGACACCCCGGCTTTCAATGTCCGGCGCACGAACATCGAAAGGCTGGCGAGGCTGATCACCAGCAGGCCCAGCACGAGGCCGGACAGCCATCCGCGCTGCGGGGCTTCTTTGAGGGCAATTTCGAGGGCCGCGAGTGCCACGGCCATCGCGAGCAGCGACACGAGGTCCAGAGGTCTCAACGTGCCCAAGCGCATCGTCGACTTCGGCAGCAGGAAGCCGGCGATACCGGCCGACAGGATGCCTGGAATGATGTTGATCAGAAACAGCCAGTGCCAGGAATATGTTTCGGTGATCCAGCCGCCGACGACCGGGCCGACCGTCGGGGCGAGAACGGCAAGAACGCCGGCGATGGTGGTGGCTATACCCTGCCGCGCTACCGGGAACAGGATGAAGACGGCAGAAAAAACAGCCGGAATCAGCGTGCCTCCGGAAAAACCCTGCAGCACCCGCCAGGCTATCAACTCCGAAAAGCTGTCGCTGGCGGCACAACCGGCCGAGGAGAGCGTGAACACCGTGACGGCAAGCACGAACAGCCAGCGCATCGTCAGGGTACGCGTCAACACGCCGGTCAACGGGATCGCAATCACCTCCGCGATGAGATAGGCGGTCTGCACCCAGCTCATCTGATCCTGAGGAATATCGAGTGCGCTCTGGATGGTCGGCAGGGATGTCGCCACCACCTGGACATCGAGGATCGCCATGAACATGCCGACACACATGACGATAAAGCCCAGCCAGGTGGCCGTGCCGGTTGCAGTCACTTGAGATTGGCTCACTTTCGATCCTCCGCACGCCGTTCGTGCGCGATGATTGATATGGTCGGATCATGGCCGTTGGCAATGGAGGGGCGGCGATGGCGATCTGACGCGTCAACGGGGTCCGGGCTATCTTACGGCTACGTCCGGTGGCGGACGGATTTGATTTTCAATCTTGCTAACGGCGGTCGTCGTTCCATATCGTCAAGTTCGCGAACCATTTTATCAGCGTTCGCCGTTGAAAGCTTCCATGACGCGCATCGCTATTATCGGCTCCGGCCCGACCGGCATCTATACGCTGAAGGGTCTGGTAGGCTCGCCCGAGCCGCTGTCCATCACCATCTTCGAGATCGAGCCGGATCCGGGCAAGGGAACGCCCTATCATCCGGCATTGAACGACCAAGCGATGCTGTCGAATATCGCCAGCATCGAGCTGCCGCCGATCTGCGAGACGCTGGTTGCCTGGCTTCGGCGTCAGAGCGACGCTGGGCTGGAGAGACTGCACGTGTCGCGAGACGCAATTGACGAGCGCGAGTTCTATCCGCGCGTGGTTCTTGGTGAGTATCTGCAGGCTCAGTTCTCGCAGCTCGTGCAGGCGGGGAAGGAGCGGGGGCATAGGATCGACATCAAGCCGCGCCACCGCGTCATCGACATCGCGTTGCAGGTTGACGACATTGCCCTCGTGGCTCAGCGGCCGGATGGGACGCAGGCCGATTACGGGTTCGACCACGTCGTCATGGCGACCGGCCACGACTGGCCTGACAACATCGAGATCAAGCCGGGATATTTCATGTCGCCCTGGCCGGCAGTCAATCTGAAGTCGATCGGCAATTGCGCCGTTGGCATCCTCGGGACATCGCTGAGTGCAATCGACGCAATGGTGACCGTGGCGACGGCACATGGCGCATTCTATGTCGATGCCAGCGGTTTGCTCGAATACCAGCAGGCCTCCGATTCAGAGGGCTTCAGCATCACCATGATGTCCCGCAAGGGGCTTCTGCCGGAAGCCGACTTCTATCACGAGATCCCCTACCTTCCCTTGCAGTTCTGCACGAATGAAGCGATCGACGCCTTGCTGGCGACGAGCCGTGGCAACTTGCTCGACGATATCTTCGACCTGTTCAAGGCCGAACTGCTCGCCAACGATCCGGAGTATTCGGCGAGTATCGGCCTGTCGCTGCGGACGATCGAGACCATCGGACCCGCTTATTTCGCAGAGCGCGAATCCCGCGATCCTTTCGCCTGGGCGGCACTGAACCTTGCCGAAGCGGCGCGCAACAAGCAGCAGCGCCATACCGTGCCATGGCGCTATGCGATCCTGCGCATGCACGAGGCGATTGCCCGCGCGGTACCGCAGCTGGACAGCGAGGACCTGAAGCGGTTTCACAAGCACTTTAAAAGCATTTTTATCGATGACTATGCCACCGTGCCGCATGAATCCATCAAGAGGATATTGGCGCTGCGGCGCGCGGGAAAGCTGGATATCGTTGCCCTTGGCGACGACTACGAAATCGACAACGAGCGGGTCGAGCGCGGAGCAGAGGTCACCTACGACGGCAAGACACTAACCTTCGGCGCCTTCATCGACGCGACGGGGCAGCATCCGCTGTCGGTACGGGACATTCCGTTTCCAACCCTCCTGAAGCAGGGCGTCATTCGCAAGGCAGCCACCAGTGCCGCGTCATCGATCATCATGCCGGACGGTCACCAGGCCGTGGTGCGGACCGGCGGCATCGACCTGGATGATGCTTTCCGGCCGAAATTCGAAAGCCCGGTGTCGAACAAGCTCTATTGCGCCGCAATCTCGTTCCTGCTGCACAAGCTACCCTTCGTCCAGGGCATTACCAGCGCAAACGATATCGGTGGCGTGGTCTCCGCTGCCATACTGGCCGACAGTATGCCGGGTAGCGCCAAACCGGAGCTGCTGGCCGCCGGCTGACATTCCAGCTTCAGGAGTCGAGCCGGAGCTTCAGTTGCTGTCCCGGCTTTTCAAGATAGTGCTCGAGCGAACGACCGAATTGCAGGCGGGAGTAGGTTTCCTTGCGCTGTCGTTCGGCATGCTCGCGCGCAGCTCTTGATTTTGCGACGATTTCGAGAGTCTTCTGAATGACGAGGTTGGCACTGTCCATCTGCACGTCTCCATTTGTTCTCTTTATGTTCTCATTTTTCGCGAGGTATGTCAATGCATGCCGAAGCAGGCGTTTCGCACGCCGGTCTTAAGGCTGGAAGGCCTTATGCCGACTGCTGCGCCAGGAAGGATTTTGCAGTTTCGATTGCCGGGCGGCAGCTTGGCACTGCGTTCGACAGGATGCGATCGGGTGCGGTGCCGAGGACCCAGATGTCGAATGCCATGGATACGAGCGGCAAAGGATTTGTGGTGGCGTGGTCGGTGATCACCTGACCGGCGCTGGTCGTGCAGGCCCTGACATTGGCAACGACCTCGTAAGGCACGTTGGCCTTTGCAAGGCGGCTGGTAATCTCGGTTTGAAACGGGTCGAGGATAAGGAGCTGCACGAAATAAAAAACGAGGGCGCTGAGCATTTTGGTTTCCAGTTGGCCGTGACGTGCGATCCGACATCGCACAAGCAGCCAAAAGCTTGCACCAGAGGGGCCCGGATCAGGGTAGTCCCTATGTAGGAAGCCTGGAGCGATCCGCAACACGGGGGCAAGCGTTCCGGCCATCTTGACCGTTCGGCAGGCGTACCAGTGCCCATCGGTTTTCATCGTCTGCTCCGAGGTATATAGGACCCTGGCGCTCGTCCCAAGAATGCCTTCGTTCAGGTAGATGTCAGGAAAATCGCACATTGTTTTCTGCTGCATTGCCAGGGTGCAGCCGGCCTCGTACCGCACGCCCGGGCATGCCATTTTGGAGACCTTCTTTGAACGATCGTAACACCGAAAACGCGCGGCCCTTCGGTCGGCCCGTGCTGGGAAGCGTGACGCTTTGCTTCCTGACGACGCTCTATCTGCTGGTCGTCACAAACTGGACGTTCTGGCAAAAGGCCCATGGCTACCTGACCGGAAATGCGCTTGCCTTCACCGCATTTGTCATCGGCATCTCCGCGCTTTTCATGGCCGTCGTCACATTGTTCTCGGCGAAATATGTCACGAAGCCGATCCTGATCTTCTTTGTCCTGGTATCGTCCGCCTGTTCCTGGTTCAACGACCAGTTCGGGGTCGTCATCGACAAGGACATGATCCGCAACGCGGCCGTTTCGACCGGCGCCGAGGCCGGGCACCTCATTACCTTCCGATTTGCCCTTCATCTACTGCTGACAGCCTTGCTGCCGTCGCTGCTGATAATCTGGGTGCGTATCCGCCACCGGACAATCCTGCCGAAGCTGGCGCAGAACACGGCGATCATCCTCGGCTGCCTTGCTATCTTTGCCGGCGCCGGCATCAGCTATTACAAGGTCTTTGCCGGCGTCGGGCGCGCCCACCGCGATATCCTGGCTACCCTCAACCCGTTCATGCCGATCAATAATGCCGTCAGCTACGTCGTGTCGGCACAGAAGGATGCGCATGTCGTCGCCGAGCCCCTGGGGACGGACGCCCACCGGGTCAACATCGATCCCTCCGGCAAGCCTCGGGTGACGATCATCGTTGCCGGCGAAACCGCGCGCGCCTCGGATTTCTCGCTCGGTGGATATAACCGCGATACCAATCCCGAGATGAAGAAGCAGGACGTCGTCTATTTCCCCAACACGACCAGCTGCGGCACGGCGACGGCGACGTCAATTCCCTGCATGTACTCGATCTACCCGCGCGCCGACTACACCCATCGCAAGGGGCTGCAGACCCAGAATCTTCTGGATGTCCTCAGTCATGCCAAGGTGGACGTCTCCTGGCTGGACAACGACACCGGCAGCTACAACGTCACCGACAGGGTGGCCTACGAATACCTGCCGAATTCCAAGGATCCGCGCTTCTGCAAGGATGGCGAATGCCTGGATGCGATCCTTCTGGACAAGGTCGATGCCTGGCTCGATCACGTCAAAGGTGACAGCGTGCTGGTTCTCCACCAGCTCGGCAGCCACGGACCTGCCTATTTCCAGCGCTATCCCGAGGAGTTCCGACGCTTCACACCGGATTGCCGCGCCAACGATTTCGGTGCCTGTACGCCGGAGGAGATCACCAACGCCTACGACAATACGATCCTCTATACGGACCACGTCGTCTCGGTCGTCATCGACAAGATTAAGCAGCGCGCTGCCAAGCTGGATGGTGCCGTCGTCTATGTCTCCGATCACGGAGAGTCACTCGGCGAGAATGGTATCTACCTGCACGGCACGCCCTACTTCATCGCGCCGACGCAGCAGACGCACGTGCCGTTCCTGGCCTGGGTATCGGACGACCTGTCGAAATCTGCCGGCTTCGATATGAAATGCCTCGGGCAGCACGCCGACGGGCAGTATTCGCACGACAATTTCTTCCATTCGATCCTCGGCCTTATGGATGTCTCCACCAAGGTCTACAATGCGAAGATGGATGTTTTTTCCCAATGCCGCCGGCCCGCCGGCGCGCTCGCCAGCGCTGGATGAGAGCTCAGTGGCAGGCAAAGCACAGAGAGAAACGCCCACGGACAGTGGGCGTTTCTGGCCGTTTTGGGGGTGGCTCAGGCCTTGAAGAAGGCCAGCAGGTCGGGGTTGAGAACGTCGGCGTGCGTCGTCAGCATGCCGTGCGGAAAGCCCTTGTAGACCTTCAGCGTACCGTTCTTCAGGAGCTTGACCGACAGCATGGCGGAATCGGCGATCGGCACGATCTGGTCGTCGTCACCATGCATGACGAGGACGGGAACGTCGATATTCTTCAGGTCATCGGTGAAGTCCGTCTCGGAGAAGGCCTTGATGCAATCATAATGGGCCTTTGCCCCGCCCATCATGCCCTGACGCCACCAGTTGTCGATCACGCCGGGATAGGTCTTGGCGCCATCGCGATTGAAGCCGTAGAACGGGCCGGTCGGAACATCCCGGTAAAACTGGGCCCGGTTGGCAACGAGTGCCGAGCGGAAGCCGTCGAAGACCTCCATCGGCAGGCCGCCGGGATTGTTCTCGGTCTTGAGCATGATCGGCGGTACGGCACCGACGAGCACTGCCTTAGCGACCCTGCCGTTTCCGCCATGCTTTGCTACATAGCGGGCGACTTCGCCACCGCCGGTGGAGTGACCGATGTGAATGGCGTTCTTCAGGTCGAGATGTGCAACCAGCGCTGCGACGTCGGCAGCGTAGGTGTCCATTTCGTTGCCGTGATCCGTCTGGCTGGAACGGCCGTGGCCGCGGCGATCATGGGCGACGACCCGGTAGCCCTGGCCGAGGAAGTAGAGCATCTGGGCATCCCAGTCGTCTGCGCTGAGGGGCCAACCATGGTGGAACACGATCGGCTGACCCGTGCCCCAGTCCTTGTAGTAGATCTGCGTGCCGTCCTTGGTCGTGAAGATGCTGCTGCTCATGGTCGTTCCCTTCGGTTGTGAAGCTTTGGGTGTTGCTGCGTCTGCAGTTGCAACCAATGGCATGGTCGCTGCTGCAGCGGCAAGGCCCAACCCGGCGGTCATCACGCCACGGCGTGTCGTGTGATTATTCGAAGCCATCGTTCTGCTCTCCTGATAAGTGAGATCGCAAGAATATTTATCGCGATAACGAATTTGTAGATAAAAAATTTTGGCTAGTCCAGTCAAAATCGATATCGCGACATTATTTTTAATGATATCGATATTTGCTTATAAACGGGAGATGACGATTTTGAGCCAAGCGCTCCTGCCATTGGATGACCAGCTGTGTTTCTCGCTGTATGCGGCAAGTATTGCTGTCAACCGCACTTACAAGCCGATGCTCGATTCCATGGGCATTACATACCCGCAATATCTGGTGCTGAGCGCGCTCGGCCAGGAGGATGGCCTGACGGTGGGCGCGATCGCCGAGCGGTTGGGGCTGGATTCCAGCACAATCACCCCGCCCGTCAAGCGCCTCGAGGCGGCAGGCCTTGTGGAGCGCCGGCGCAGCAAGGTTGACGAGCGTCAGGTCCATGTCTGGTTCACCCATGCGGGGCAGGCGCTGCTGAAAAGATGCAGCTGTCTGGCGGAGACGCTCCTGCGGAAGTCGGGCATGACGCTTGAGCAGGTGCACGCTCTGAACCGGCAGGTTCGAACCTTGCGCGCCGCACTGGAGGCAGAGGAACAGCTCGGCACAGGCTCGCAGTGAATATGATGACTTCAGTGGGAATATTGTGACAGCGGTGCATTGCACTATATAAATAGCAGAGCCTTCCGGAAGACGATTTTCAATCTTTCCTGTTGACG
Organism: Rhizobium rhododendri; assembly: GCF_007000325.2. GTDB lineage: Bacteria > Pseudomonadota > Alphaproteobacteria > Rhizobiales > Rhizobiaceae > Rhizobium > Rhizobium rhododendri. The sequence goes on from NZ_CP117268.1 coordinate 148,194, forward strand.
GCTGCGCTGAAACAAAAATTGTCACCCAACGGTCGTTCTTCGTTGTAATATGGTGGAAGAAATGAATGAGGTTTGATTTGTGGCAGTTCTTTCAGACTACGCAGGGCAGCATCATCCTCGGTGTCCTCTTGGGCGCCGGTAGTATTGCAACAGGCGTCATGCTTTCCAGATCTCTCTTATGGGCGGGTATCCGACGCCCGCAGCGGGTCAACCGCAGGCGGGAGGAACGTATGCTGGCCATGCGGGTCGTGCTCGCATTGGACGATCTGGTCGGCGGCTGCCACAGTGCAGCAATAGACGCACCTGAATTCAACCCGTCCGATGCCGGCGATTTCGTCCTGCACACGGAGGATCCACGCCTGATCTTGCCGAAGGATGTTGACTGGAGCCTCCTTTCTCCAGAGCTGGCTGAGGAGGTCCTCTGGATGCCGAACCGCCTGCGCAACATACTCGACGCGCTGGAATCGCTCGACGTCAACGCGCCCGAATTCGACGACTTTTTCCTGCATCGGCAAGCGGATTTTTCGAAGCTCGGCCTGCGTGCGATGGATATCATCGACACCCTCTGTGCCGAATATGGCATCGAGGCGCCTGAGCGTCCTCTCTACTACGATCCGCGCGCGACCTTCGAGGAAGGTGTCGCACTGGCCGTGGACTTCACGGATCGCCGTCGCAAGTCGCAGAAGAATGCCTCGACCGGGCGCTCAAACGTGACGCCGCTGTTTGGCAATGGCGGTATCGAAGCCAAAACCGTCAAGCCGTCGGACAAGGATCCGATCGCCTGAGCATCTCATATATGACCATCGAAGAGGCCACCGGCAAAGCATAGTTCATATGCAGCGCCGGTGGCCTCGGCGTTTTCTGGATGGTGTGCCTCAACCTTCCCGGTTGACGCGGAAACTGAAAACCTGCAACAGCCTCTTCACAACCGTGCCATCCGGCGCAGCACTCTCTGGACTTTGCCCGACGATGATACGTATCGAGAATATCAGCAAGCAGCTCAGCCATCGCATCCTGTTCATCGAGGCATCTGCCGCCCTCAACAAGGGTGAGAAGGTTGGGCTGGTTGGGCCGAACGGCGCCGGCAAGACCACGGTCTTCCGTATGATCACCGGCGAGGAACATCCCGACGAAGGTCAGGTCGCCGTCGATAAGGGCGTGACCATCGGCTATTTCAACCAAGATGTCGGCGAGATGCACGGTCGCAGTGCCGTTGCCGAAGTTATGGAAGGTGCCGGCCCGGTCAGCATCGTCGCCGGCGAACTGCGCGAACTCGAATCTGCCATGTTCGATCCCGATCGTCTCGACGAGATGGATGAAATCATCGAACGCTACGGAGAAGTCCAGGCGCGCTACGAAGAGCTGGACGGCTATGCGCTGGAAGGTCGCGCCCGGGAAGTGCTGGCTGGCCTCAGCTTCAGCCAGGAAATGATGGACGGCGATGTCGGCGGGCTGTCGGGCGGCTGGAAGATGCGCGTGGCGCTCGGTCGCATCCTGCTGATGCGCCCCGACGTGATGCTGCTCGACGAGCCGAGCAACCATCTGGATTTGGAAAGCCTGATCTGGCTGGAGGAGTTCCTCAAGAACTACGAGGGCGCATTGTTGATGACCTCGCACGACCGCGAGTTCATGAACCGCATCGTCACCAAGCTGATCGAGATCGACGGCGGCACGCTGACGACGTTCTCCGGCGACTATGCCTTCTACGAGCAGCAGCGGGCGCTCAATGAAAAGCACCAGATGGCGCAGTTCGAACGCCAGCAGGCGATGCTTGCCAAGGAAATCAAGTTCATCGAACGCTTCAAGGCGCGCGCTTCCCATGCTTCGCAGGTGCAGAGCCGGGTGAAAAAGTTGGAAAAGATCGACCGTGTCGAGCCGCCGAAGCGCCGGCAGGTCGTCTCCTTCGATTTCGCGCCGGCGCCCCGCTCCGGTGAAGACGTGGTGAACCTGAAAAACGTCTACAAGAGCTACGGTAGCCGCAGCATCTATGCCGGCCTCGATTTCATGGTCCGCAGGCGCGAGCGCTGGTGTGTCATGGGCATCAACGGTGCCGGTAAATCGACATTGCTGAAGCTGGTTACCGGCTCTACCGATCCGGACGAGGGTGCGGTTGCACTCGGCGCCAGCGTCAAGATGGGCTATTTCGCCCAGCACGCCATGGACCTGCTCGATGGCGAGCGTACCGTGTTCCAGTGGCTCGAGGATTCCTTCCCGCAGGCGGGGCAGGGGCCTTTGCGGGCGCTGGCCGGCTGCTTCGGCTTTTCCGGCGACGATGTCGAAAAGAAATGCCGGGTGCTGTCAGGCGGCGAGAAGGCCCGCCTTGTCATGGCAGCGATGCTGTTCGACCCGCCAAACCTGCTGGTGCTGGACGAGCCCACCAACCATCTGGACCTCGACACGAAGGAAATGCTGATCAAGGCATTGTCCGAGTACGAGGGCACGATGCTGTTCGTCTCGCACGACCGCCATTTCCTCGGCGCCCTGTCGAACCGCGTGCTGGAAGTCACGCCCGATGGCGTGCAGCAATATGGCGGTGGCTACACGGAATATGTGGCGCGCACCGGCCACGAGGCCCCCGGCCTGCACGGCTGATCAGGGTTCGCGGACGTTGTGGGAGCCGGCAGCTTGGGCCGCCTTGATAAACCTGCGGTCGAACGTCATCATGGCTTCACAGCTGCCGATGCTGCCCAGATGGAGGGCATCGGCGAAATCCATGCCTTGCTCGGTGCGATCGAGCGCCCGCGCCACCAGCGCTGGACTTTCTAGCGTCACCCGACGCAGGCCGGCGAAGGCCCGGAGCGCCGCACAAACCTGCTGCGGCTGATAACTGTAGACGCTCCGCAGGACCCATTCGCATTCGAGCATGACAGTTGTTGCCACGAACACATCCTTATTCTCGACAAGGCTGCGTGCTTTCGTCGATTGCTCTGGATGATCGCCGGTGAGGTAGCGAATGATGATATTGGTATCAATCGCCAGCATGGCGACGCCTTGCCTCGGCGATGATGCCCGCGTCCATATCCTCTATCGATTTCGAGGTGCCGGCATAGGCAAGCGATCCGAAAACCTCGTCTGGCTCGGTGGCTGCGAAATGCGGTGCCGCGCGTAAAAGCACACCGTCGGCGGTTTCCTCGACCACCAGGCGCGTGCCCGGCTCCCACTGCTGGTGCAGACGCACCGCCTTGGGCAGGATGACCTGCCCTTTGGTGGACACGACGGTTGTCAGTTTTTCCGGCACGGCCATCACAAGCTCCTTGTAAGACGGAGGTAAGATAGCACGGCAGGGCGCCAATGCCAATCGGACGATAGCGCGGGGCTAGCGCAACCGCTCGCCGGCAGCGTCGAACACCAATGCCTTAGCCGGATCGAAGCGGGCGGTGATGGTCTGGCCTGATTTCAGGCCGCGGCCGTTGCGGGTCAGCACTGTGACGAGTTCGCCTTCGCCATAGCGGGCAAAGGCGTATGTTTCGCCGCCCAGATGTTCCAGCATGTCGACGACCATATCGAGTGACGCATCCCCGACCTCGTCAAAATGTTCAGGCCGGACGCCGATCGTCACCGGTGTTCCCTCTGCTGCCTTGTCGGCGCCGATCACCAGCGGAATGGTGGTGTCGCCAAGCTCCGGTAGCTTTGCAGACCAGCGGCCATCGGCGTTTCGAGCCAGCACGCCCTTGAAAAAATTCATCTTTGGCGAGCCAATGAAGCCGGCGACGAACAGGTTGGCCGGATCGTCGTAGAGATCGAGCGGCGCGCCGACCTGCTCGACCGTGCCGCTGCGCAAGACGACGATCTTGTCGGCCAGCGTCATCGCCTCGACCTGATCGTGCGTCACATAGATGATGGTCGTCGCCAGCTTCTTGTGCAGCCGGGCGATCTCGATGCGCATATGCACGCGCAATTCTGCATCGAGGTTCGACAGCGGTTCATCGAACAGGAACACCTTGGGATGGCGGACGATGGCACGGCCGATGGCGACGCGCTGGCGCTGGCCGCCCGAAAGCTGCTTCGGCTTGCGGTCGAGCAACGGCTCCAGTTCGAGAATGCGGGCTGCTTCCTCCACCTGACGCGCAACCTCGGCCTTGGCGACGCCGGCGAAGCGCAGCGCAAAACCCATGTTTTCGCGCACTGTCATATGGGGATAAAGCGCGTAGGACTGAAACACCATGGCGATGCCGCGCTTTGACGGATCGACATCGTTGACTTCCTTGCCGGCAATCGACAGCGTCCCCGAGGTGATATCCTCGAGGCCGGCGATCATCCGCAGCAGGGTCGACTTCCCGCAGCCCGACGGCCCGACGAAGACGACAAATTCGCCGGACTGGACGTCAAGGTCAACGCCCTTGATGACGTCGAGGCTGCCGAAGGATTTGCGGATATTGCGGAGAGAGACTTCGCTCATGGGGTTACCGCTTCCTGCTGGGTCGAGTTGACCGCCGTGAGTTCTACCGTGGTGCCGGTAAAGCGGGGCGAGGTGACCTCTATGGTAATATCGCCGCTCTTGCCTGTCGATTCCAGCCAGAAGCCGGTCGTGCCGCCCTGGAACGGAATGACGTGGGGGCCGACGATCTTTGCCGGACCAGACACCTTTAGTGTCACGACATCGTTGATGAACGGGAGGCGCGAGCCGACCTGATCGAGCGCGCGGACGATAACGCGGGTGCTGTCGCGCCCTTCGGCACGGATCGTCTTGCTGTCCGCTTCGACCTGCAGTGTCGTCGGCAGCGGATCGGCGACCATGTGCAGTTTTGCGACGGCTTCGCCGGCGACAAATCCAGTGAAATGGGCGTCTTCCCACTGCATGCCCCAGACGCCGAGTTCGTCCTTGGTGAAATGACGATGGTCGACGACGATGGGCGGGTGCGGCAGGTGTGGAAACGTCTCGCGGTCAGGACCGACGCGCTTGACCAGCGAGCCGTAACGCAATTCGATCTCGTCGCAGTTGCTGAGGATGATCAGTGGCAGCACGCCGCCGATGTTGCGCTCCCCACGCGCCCAGAAGGTGACTGGTTTCATCACCACTTCTTCTGATGGCTCGCACTGGCTGGCATAGACATAGGCTGCAAATTTCGGTTCGCGGAACATGTCCATGACGCCATGGTAGCAGATCCGGTCGCCGGAGCCGAAGTCCTTGTGGGTGTTGTAGTCGAACATGCACCAGCCGATGGCACCGGAAATGTTGGGATCACCATAGGCAGCGTTCAGCACTTCCAGATGGCGCCGCACATGCTCGGCCTGCCGCTGTTCCTGGTCGTAGATTTTCGTCGGATACATATGGCCGCCGAATTCGGTGATCAGGTATGGCACGACCTTCTGCAGGCCCGTGCATTCCTGCTGGCTTCTCAGCGCCGTGCGCGGGCGGTTGCTGCCCGGCAGTTCCTCGTTGCCGAGGATAAAGTCGTTCATCGTGAAGACGTCTTCGAGGAATTCGCTATCGAGGATGAATCGGACGCCGCCGGTCTGGCGCGTGCTGTCTAACTCATGGGCGAGCCGGTTGGTCTCGAGATAGAAGTCGTGGCTATCCTTGGATTCGTTGATGCGCACGCCCCAGATGATGATCGACGGATGGTTCCAGTCGCGCTCGATCATGCGGCGGACGTTCTGGATCGATTCCTGCTTCCACTCCTCGCCGCCGATATGCTGCCAGCCGGGGATTTCCTCGAACACCAAGAGGCCAATGCGATCGCACCGATCGAGAAACCATTTGGACTGCGGATAGTGTGAGGTGCGGACGAGATTGCACTTCAGCGTGTTCTTCATGATGTCGGCGTCCAGCTCCTGGGCGGAGCGGCCGGCGGCATAGCCGACATAGGGGTAGGACTGGTGACGGTTGAGGCCGCGGATCTTTAGCTTGCGACCATTGAGCTTGAAGCCTTCGGTCGTGAACTCGGCCGTGCGGAAGCCGAAATGCGTGCCGACCTGGTCCGAGCCCTGGTCGCTCTCGAGCGAGACGGCGACGGTATAGAGGACAGGGTCGTCGATATCCCAGAGCGACAGGCCTGTGAGGTTGGCGAAGGCCAGCGTCACGCTTGTGCCTGTCGTTTCGGACGAGGCCGTGGCAATTTCCTTGCCTGCGGCGTCGGTGATGGCGGCGGTCACGGTGCCGTTGAACGCCACACCCTGTGGATTGGAGAAGTCGCAACGCACCGTCGCCGACTTTGCCTCGCTGAGCACATGGCCGGTCTCGATCTTGATGTTGCCGATCGACACCGTATCGGTGACCTTCAGCCAGACATCGCGATAGATGCCGGCATAGGTGAGATAATCGATCCGGCCACCGAAGGGCGGGATTTCCGGGTTTTCGCTGCCGTCGATCTTGACGGTGATCAGGTTGTCGCCCTGATGCAGACCGTCGGTCAGGCGCGCCTCGAAGGGCGTGTAGCCATCCTTGTGGGCGACAATCTCCTTGCCATTGAGATAAACGACGGAGTCGGCCATGGCGCCGTCGAATACCAGCGACACTTCGCGACCGTCGAACTCCGGCTGCCACTTCAGGACGGCCTGGTAGGTGAAGGCGCGCTGATAGGATTTCTCGTCGAAATAGTTGAACGGCAGGTCTACCGCATTGTGCGGCAGGGTGACCATTTGGCCGGCGGTCAGGGCCTCGGTGAGACCAGGGGCGAAACCCTCGTGAAAGGTCCAGGTATCGTTGAAGGAAACAACAGAGCGCATTTTCATTCCTATTTGACGGAGCCCAGCATGCCCTGGACGAATTGACGTTGCATGAGAAAGAAGACGACGAGCGTGGGCAGCGTCGCAAGCACGGTGCCGACCATGACGACACCGAAATCGGGGTAGTAGGCGGAAGCCAGTGACGAGACGACCAGCGTGATGGTCTTGGTGTCGTTCGACTGCAGCACGATCAGCGGCCAGAGATAGTTGTTCCACGCCGTCATGAAGACGATGATGAAGGCGGCCGCATAGGTCGAGCGCATCACCGGCACGTAGATGAACAGGAAGATCTGCCATTCCTTCAACCCGTCGACCTTGGCGGCATCGCGCAGTTCGGACGGAAAGGCTTTCGTGCTCTGGCGGAAATAGAAGATGATGAAGGCTGAGCTGATTGTCGGCAGAAGAACAGCGATATGGCTGTTGATAAGACCGGCATGGCCCATCAGCACGAAGAGCGGGATCATAAGGGCGGCAAACGGGATCATCAGCGTCAGGAGGATGGCGCTGTAGACCCGCTCGCGAGCCTTTGACTTGAACATCTCGAAGCCATAGCCGGCAAAGGAAGAGATGGCGAGCGTCAGCACGGTGCTGAGAATGGCGATCTTGGCCGAGTTCCAGAAGATCAACGGCACGTCGACTTGCGAGAAGAAGCCCTGCACGTTGATCCAGAAAGCCGAACCAATGGTCACGCTACCCTTGACGATGTCGATCGAAGAATTGCTGGTGCTAATGATCATCCAGAGAAACGGGAAGACCGAGATGAACGACATGACGCCGATGAAGCCATAGGTGAAAACCTGGATGGCGAGTGCCTTGAAACGATCGCCGCTCATTGGTCTTTCTCCCGTGCCGCGTAGAACTGCACGAAGGCCAGCATCGCCACCAGCACGACGATGACGTAGGAGACCGTCGCGGCATAGCCGAGGTTCGGTATGAACTTGAAGGTCAGGTTGTAGATGTAGAGCGACAGGGTCAGCGTCGAATCCGAAGGACCGCCCTGGGTGATGTTCATCACCTCATCGAACAGCTGCAGCGTGCCGATGGTCGAGATTACTGAGGTGAACAGGATAACCGGCTTCAGCAGCGGGATGGTGATGTAGACGAACCGTCCCCAGGCATTGATTCCGTCGATGCGCGCCGCCTCATAGATTGACTTGTCGATGTTCTGCATGGCGGAGAGGTAGAAAATCATATTGTAGCCGGTCCACCGCCAGGTGATGGCAAGAATGATCAGCACCTTGGCCCAGAAACCGTCGGTCAGCCACGGGATCGGCGACGCGATGATGCCGATGGCCTCCAGCGTGCTGTTGACCACGCCCTGCTCGGCGAACATCCCTTTGAAAAGCGCGGAATAGGCCACCAGCGAGGTGACGCACGGCAAGAAGATCGCGGTACGGAACAGGCCCCGTCCGACGAGCTTCGGCATGTTCAGCACGGCCGCCAGCGACAGGGCCAGCAGGATCATGATGGGAACCTGGATGATGAAGAACGTCACCGTATTGGTCAGCGCGTGCAGGAAGACCGGATCGTTGGCGAGGCGGACGATATTGCCGAAACCGACGAATTTTACCATCGCTCCGCGGCCGGACTGGGACGACATGAACAGCGACCAGAGGATCGGATAGACCATGAACAGGCCGATCAGCACCAGCGCCGGGGCAATGAAGAGCCATCCGTTGACATTATAGAAGCGGCGAACGCCGCTGGGACGCGCAGAAGCCATCGATCGCCCTCGAAGCTGCAGAAAGAGATGGGGGCGGCTCGAAAGCCGCCCCTTCGGGGAGGAAGTCCTACTGGATCTGGGTCTTTGCCTGGGCGTCGATGGCCTTCAGCGCTTCGTCGACGGAACCGCCCTTGGCAATCGCCGGGATCTGCGCCGTTACAGCCGCATCGACTTCGTTTGTGTAGATGCCGTAATTGACCGGGGGAACCTTGGCCAGCCAATCGGCAAAGCTCTGCCACACCTTCTGGCCGCCGAAGAACGCGTCGGCCTGTTCATAGGCAGCACCGGTGCGGGCGGCCGTCAGTGAGCCGACAGCGCCACGATCGGTCAGGATCTTCTGGTAGAAATCGATGTCCTTTGCGTATTCCGCATTGAGGAAGTCGATCGCCTCGTCCTTCTGCTTGGACGCAGACAGAACGTACCAGCTGGAACCACCGAGGTTCGATGCATGCGTTGCGCCCTCGACGTTCAATGCCGGGATCGGGGCAACACCCCATTTGCCGGACTGGTCCTTCTGGGCCTTGATTGTGCCGGTAATCCACACCCCGGTCACTGTCGAGGCAACATCGCCCGAGGTGAACGTGTTGACGTAGTTCGACCAGCCGACAGCCTGCTTGGCAATGCCCGAGGCCATGATCTTGCCGAAGGTTTCAAGCGATGCCTTGAGCGCCGGATTGTTGAGGATGTTGGGGTTGCCATCCTTGTCGAAATACCAGCCACCAGCCGACTGCATCAGGATGCGGACGAGACCGGCGTCGTTCGGGTCGGTGCCCATCATTTTCTTGCCGGTCTTGGCTTCGACCTGCTTGCCGATCTCGATGAAACGGTCCCAGGTGATGTTGTTGAGATCTTCTGCCTTGAAGCCAGCGGCTTCCAGATAGTCCTTGCGATAGTAGAGGCCGGTGACGCCGGAATCGAACGGCATGCCGTAGACCTTGCCGTCGACCGTCATCAGTTCGACCTTGTAAGGGGCGAACGCCTTGTAGTCGACCTTGTCAGACATCGGCGCAAATGCACCCGGGAAGGACTGGAGATATTTCTGTGCGCCGTAGTCCTCTATGAGGACGATATCCGGCAGGCCGCCGCCAGCACCCGACGACAGGCCGGTCTGCAGCTTCTGCTCGACGTCAGCCTTGGCAAAGTCGACGACGTTGAAGGTGGTGTCCGGGTGTGTCTTGGTGTAGCGGGCGCCGGCTTCCTTCATGATTGCGACGTTGAAGTTCGGATCCCAGCACCAGACGGTGATTTCTTTTGCCTCGGCGGCTGTAACCGCCAAAAGGCTGACGCCGGCCAGAGCCAGAGCGATGATGCGCGGCGCGCGGGCGCGCAGAAAATTATCCATTGCTTCCTCCCAGAAGTCACGTTGACGAGACAAGCCTCCTGTCTCCGAAACGCAGTATTCCTCATAAAAGAAAAAGAAGCAATATTTTCAGTAAATTTTTACTGCGCCGCACAAAGAGCCCCTTTGTCGGCACCGTTTTGGCCCGTCAACGCGTGCTTTCCCGCCAGATAATGTCTGTGGATAAGATCACCGTCTTGACGATATCGCGGCCGGCAAACCGCTCCAGCAGCAGGTCGACAGCGGTCTCGCCGATCAGTTCGGCCGGGATACGCACGGTCGACAGCGGCGGATTGAGCAGCTGCGCCACCGGAATGTCGTTGAAGCTGGCAATAGCCACATCGTCCGGGATCTTGAGGCCGAGTTCCAGCATTGCCCGGTATGCGCCGATGGCCATGTTGTCGTTACAGGCGACGATGATGTCTGGCGGCGACGCGATCTGCATCAGGGATTTCGCAAGGGTGTAGCCACTGTTGGGGGTGAGGTGTTCGGTAACGCAAAGCTCCGGGTCGAAAAGGTCGTGCTGCTTCATCCACTCGATATAGGTCCTGCAGCGCCGCTCGGTGAAATGATTGGGGACCTGGTTGATATGTTCGAGCCAGCCAATGAAGCCGATGCGCCGGTAGCCGCGGTCGCGGAGTGCCGAAAGCAGCTTGCGCATGGCCAGCTGGATGTTGCTCTCGACACTGTCCTCGAGGTCGATCTGCGGTGAAAAGTCCGCAAAAACCACCGTACGGCTGTGTTCGCGCAGCCATTCCACCTCCTCGTCGGTGTGGCGGCCGATGGCGATGACGCCCGAGGCCTCGCGCAGGAGTGTGGCATCCGGCAGGCTGTCGGCGTGGTAGACCTTGACCACATCGATCTGCAGCGCGCGACAGCGGTTCTCGATGCCGAGGCGAACGCCGATATAGTAGGGATCTGTCAGCTCCTGCGGCGGCCGCAGGAAGTGGACGAGGGCAATCCGCCCCGCACCGGAGACCAGTGCTTGCGCGCCATTGAGGCCGTTTGCCCGGTTGCGGCTGCGCGGCGTCGCGTAGTTCAATGCCTCGGCGGTTTCGATGACGGCCTGGCGCTTGGACGCGGAAATCGACAAGGTCGCATCGTAGTTCAGGACGCGGGAAACCGTAGCCGAGGAGACGCCGACCGCATTTGCTATTTCCTTGATCGTCACCATTCTACTGATTGCCTATCACTGCATCGCCGCAGTGCCGAGTCTGCCCCAAGATTATATTCATATTTGCGCTTGCGGCACCGCAATGGGAAGCCTTTTCCATCAGTAAATTTTTACTTCCTGTATGGGGTGCGATGCAGCAAGGTCCGAATTTTACTCCGCGCGGCTTGGGGGGGGCGACAATCGCCGGCAGGTTAGCAGCCCAGGAATGAACTCTGGATATCGGATTTCTCTTCCGTTAGCCTGCTCCCTGTCTCGAGAGGAGTCCTTCATGCGCCTGCCTGCCTTCGTTTTCGCCGTTCTTGCTGCCGTCGCCGCCGGTCCAGCCTTTGCTAGCAGTTTCGAAACACCGCAGGCGCTTTTGAAGGCGCTCTATGACGACAAGGTCGGCTCGTCCGATCCCGCCTCCGTGACCCGGTACCAGGACTACTTTTCGGATCATCTGAACGGTCTGTTCAAGGCCGATGCGGCAAAGACCGACCCCGGGGATTCGCTGTCTCTAGACTTCGATCCCGTCATTGCGGGTCAGGACGGGGAGGCCGAGCACCTGAAGATCGGCAAGCCGGACATCAAGGGCGACAGGGCGATGGTCGAGGTCAAGTTCATCAACGGTGTGCCGGTGACCTTGCACTACAGCCTCGTTCATCAGGCTGACGGCTGGAAGGTCGACGACATCGAGGACAAGGGGGCGCAGTTTCCCTGGAAGGTCAGCGCTATCTTTGCGGATGCGAAATAGCATCTCGGGCGCCACGCAGATGTGTATCGCAGCTTGAAGTCGGGACGCCGATCAGTCATGCCGTTCGCCACGCTGGATGCCGCCGGTCAGCCGTGCGATATCATGGCGCCAAAACAAGGAGGCCGCGATGGCTCTGGACCCGATCAAAGTTCTGAACGACTACGCCATGGCCGATTGCTCCGTGCAGTTCTGGGTTCCGGGCGCGACGGCCGTGCAATTCCGTGGCCTGAAGGCGGCCGTCAGGTATGCCAAGGAAAATGCCGGCCGCTGGAACGAAGTCGAGATCACAGTCCACCTGCCGCAGGAAGACATTGTCTACGCGACTGACAAGGTCCACCGCCTGATAGACGCTCTACGCCCGCCCCGTCGCTCGAAATCCTAGCAATTTCGCTCGACCCCAAAAAGGCAATCGCGTGGGCGATGGCGGATAGCGTTGTAAACTACGGGCCCGTCTGTTCTCGTGTTCAAACAGTGGGAAGCCTGCCGGCGAAGTTGCAGGGTTGCTCGGAAATTCAACTCGTCCGTATTGTTCCCGCTGCGATGGTAAGCACGAACTGGTCGACCTCGCGTTCGAGGCGTTCGAGTGGGAGGCCGACGAAGCGGCCTGCCAGGCTGATGCTGATGACGCCGTGAACGGCGCCGAAGAGTGTCCTCGCCCGGATCGATCTTTCTTCCGCCGACAAACCGGTCTGGAGTCCGGCAACCGGTTCGGCGATGACTTCCATCAGGGCCAGGTGCTCGTCGAGATGCCATTGCGGGGCAAGGCGTCCATCGGCAAAAACATGGTCGAAGAGCGCGCTCCAGAGATTGCGATGGGCGACGGCAAACTTCAGATAGCCTCGCGCCAAGTTGCGCAGCCGGTCCGTCGGAGAGCGATCCCCGACTTCGCCAAGGACCAAAGTCTGCTCAAGCATCCGCAAGGTCGCGGAGTTCACGTGGATGACCAGGTCGTCCAGATCCTTGAAGACCGTATATAAACCACCGAGCGCGCAGCCTGCATCGAGAGCGACATCGCGGGCCCTCAGGTTTGAAAGCCCTTCCGCTTCGATCCGGCGCCTTGCGGCCTCTATCAGCCGCACCTTCAAATCCTCGCGCTTCATCTCTCTTTTGCCGGCCAAGCGACTATCTCTCTCTAAAAGTGAACGACGTTCATTTTTATTCTTGAACAATGTTCATGTATGTGTCACATAGATATTCATGAACATTGTTCATAAACGGGAGAGTGAAAATGATCAAACAAATTCGTACCTTGATCCGCGGCAGGCTTTTCGAAGCACAAGAGGCTGTCGTCGACCGGAATGCAGCGGTGTTGCTGGACCAGCAGATACGGGATGCGGCAGGCGACATACAGTCAGCACGGCGGGCCGTGGCGGTTGCCACCGCCCAGAACGAGCAGGAGAAGAGCCGGCGCGCACTTGTCGTCTCGCGGATCGCCGATCTCGAGGCGCGGACCATGGCGGCTCTTGAAACGGGGCATGATGTGCTGGCCCGGGAAGCGGCCGAGGCGATCATCCAGCTGGAAGCGGACAGGGATACATCAGAAAAGGCCGAAGCCCAGTTCACAGCTTCTATCGGCAAATTAAAGAGCCTGGTCCGGGCGGCAGAAGCGAGGTTGCAGGAACTGCAGCGCGGCCAGCGCATCACACGTGCGACAGGCCAAGTGCAAAAACTCAATAGCCTGATCCATGGTGTCGGCTCAGCCTCGCTCGACGAGGCCGAACAGACGCTGGCCCGGCTCAGCGAGCGCCAGATGCGGAATGACATGGCCACCTCGGTCCTGCGGGAATTGGATGGCACGAGAAACACCGCTTCTGTCCTCGAAAAACTCGCGGATGCGGGTTGCGGCGCGCCGCTGCGTGTTTCCGCTGACGAGGTACTGGGCCGCCTGCGCACTCGCATGAACTCCGCCGCTTAAATCAACATCAACTGACAAAGGACGACGACAATGAACGACAGTTTCCAGAAGCACTCGTCAAGCTGGATCAGCTTTTCTTATGTCTCATTCGCTTCTGCTGCCATCATGCTGGCGGTCGGGCTTTACATGATGCCCCTCGATCTCTGGGGGAAGGGATACCTGACGATGGGTATCGTCATGCTGGTCCAGACAACCGTCAACATCACCAAGACCCTCCGCGACAATTCCGAAGCTGAAAAGCTGATCCGCAAGGTCGAGGATGCCCGCACCGAGAAGCTCCTGGTCAATTTCAACCGGTCTGGCGAGAACTAGTTTCGTTAACTACACGACAGAGTTGTTAGGTGCGGAAACCGTTGCGTAACAACTCTGTGGCCCTCTCTCCACTCATCTCCAGGAGTACCGACATGCAACGCAATCTGATGACCTCAAGGAAATTCGCGCCACTTTTCTGGACGCAATTCCTGACCGCGTTCAACGACAATTTTCTCAAGCAGACGCTGGTTTTCGTGATCCTCGTGCAGATGGCGGCAGAGGGGGCCTCGCTGGTCACCTTGGCCGGCGGCATCTTCATCGTGCCGTTCCTGCTGCTTTCCGCCATTGCCGGCGAACTGGCGGATAAATACGACAAGGCGAAAATGGCGGAGCTTCTGAAACGCTGGGAGATTGCCGTCGCTGCCATCTCGGTCGTCGGCATTGCGTTCTCCTCGATCTCGATCCTGATGATCGCCCTTCTCGGCTTCGGCATCATCTCAGCTCTGTTCGGGCCCATCAAGTACGGCATTCTGCCCGATCATCTTCATCGCAACGATTTGCCCAAGGCCAACGCCTGGATCGAGGGCGGCACCTTTATCGCCATCCTGACCGGCACCATCGTTGCGGCGCTCGCCTTTACCAAGGGCGATAATGTCTGGGTGTTCGGGCCGATGATGATGGGCCTGTCGTTGCTTTGCTGGTTTTGCGCCCGCCTCATCCCGCCAACAGGGGCAAAGGCGCCGGATCTGGTTGTCGACCGGAATGTCCTGCGCTCGAGCATCCGCCTGATCAACGAACTGCGCGCCGATACACGGATCTGGCGCTCCGCCCTGATGAACTGCTGGTTCTGGTTTGTCGGCGCCTTCGTCATGTCGATGCTGCCGGTCATGATCAAGGAGATCCTCGGCGGGTCGGAAATTATCGTTCCGGTCTATCTCGGCGTCTTTGCAATCTCCATTGCCATCGGCTCCGCTATTGCCGGCTGGATGTCGGCCGGCCGCGTGGTCCTTTTGCCGGCTCCGATCGGCACGCTGATCATCGCTCTGTTCGGCCTCGATCTCGCATGGAACCTCTGGGGCCTCACCTCCATAACCCAGGCCGAGACGATTTCCGCATTCTTCGCCGGGCCGAACACCATCCGCGTGGCCATCGATCTTGCCGGCATGGCAATCGGCGGTGCCTTCCTCGCTGTTCCGACCTTTGCCGCCATGCAGAGCTGGGCAGACGAACATCGCCGTGCCCGCGTCATAGGGGCTGCAAATGTGCTGTCCGCGCTGTTCATCGTCGTCGGGCTTGGACTCGTTGCCCTCCTGCAGGTGGTCGGCATGTCGATCCCGGCCATCATCCTGACGCTGTCGATCATCAACGCCGGCGTTGCCTGGGTGATGCTTAGAACGCTGCCCACCAACGCTTTTCGGGATTTGATCTCAATCCTCTTCCGTGCCTTCATGCGCCTTGAGGTCGAAGGGCTGGAGAACATCAAGAAGGCTGGACCCGCGCCGATCATCGCCTTGAACCATGTTAGCCTGCTCGACGGCGCCCTGGCGCTTGCCATCACCGAGGAGGAACCTGTCTTTGCTATCGATACCAATATTGCCCAAGTGTGGTGGGTGAAGCCATTCCTCAAAATGTGCAAGTTCCTGCCGCTCGACCCGACCAAGCCAATGGCGACGCGGTCGCTCATCAAGGTCGTTCAGGACGGCAACCCGATCGGCATTTTCCCCGAAGGTCGGCTGACCGTTACCGGTAGCCTGATGAAGGTCTATGACGGCGCCGCCATGGTGGCCGACAAGACCGGGGCGATGATCGTGCCCGTGCGCATCGATGGCCTCGAAAAAAGCTACGCCTCCTACATGAAGGACAACCACGTCCGCCGCCGTCTCTTCCCGAAGGTCAAGGTGACCATTCTGGAGCCGGTGAAGCTTGAAGTCGCCGCTGATCTCAAAGGCAAGAAACGCCGCGTTGCTGCTGGTGCGGCGCTCTATCAGATCATGTCGACGCTGATTTTTCGCACGACGAATACGGATGCTACGCTTATCGAACGCGTCATCCAGACAGCAATCACCATGGGCGGAAAGACGCTGGCGGTCGAGGATCCGATAGCTGGAAAGCTTTCCTATTCCAAGCTTTTGACGGGGGCTGCCGTTCTCGGTGCGCGCTTCAAGACCATGTTTCCGAATGAAACTACGCTGGGCATCATGCTGCCCAACGCCAACGGCACGGCAGCCACCCTGCTCGGCGTCATGTCAGCGGGCAAGGTTCCGGCCATGCTGAACTTTACAGCGGGTGCGGCTAATGTCTTGTCCGCCTGCAAGGCTGCGGAGGTCAAGCACGTGCTCTGTTCGCGGGCCTTCGTAACCCAGGGCAAGCTCGGCGCCCTCGTCGAGGAAATGCAGCGCGAGGTGAAGTTCGTCTGGCTGGACGAACTCCGCACGACGATTTCAACCTTCGAAAAAATCCGTGGGCTGTTCAACAAATATCGCCCGCTCGTCCGTCGTTCGCCAGAAGACCACGCCGTTATCCTGTTCACGTCGGGCTCTGAGGGCTCGCCGAAGGGCGTGGTCCTCACTCACCGCAATATCCTGTCGAACGCAGCACAGGCAGCAGCGCGCATCGACTTCCACCCGGGCGACAAGGTTTTCAATGTCTTGCCTATGTTCCACTCGTTCGGGCTGACGGCGGGAACCGTGCTGCCGCTGATTTCCGGCGTACCGGTGTTCTTCTACCCGTCGCCGCTGCACTACAGGATCGTGCCGGAACTGGTCTACGTCTCCAACGCCACGATCATCTTCGGCACCGATACCTTTCTCAACGGCTATGCCAGAACGGCGCATCCCTACGATTTCCGGTCCATTCGCTATATCTTCTCCGGGGCAGAACCGGTGAAGCCTTCGACCCGCGAGACGTATACCGAGAAGTTCGGGCTCCGGATTCTCGAAGGCTACGGCGTCACCGAGACTGCACCGGTGATTTCGCTGAACACCCCGATGTACAATCGCTCCGGAACGGTCGGTAAAATCCTCCCCGGCATGGAATGGAAACTGGAGCCTGTTCCCGGCATCGACGAGGGAGGCCGTCTTCACGTGCGCGGCGCCAATGTCATGGCCGGCTATCTCAGGGCTGAAAACCCCGGTGTCCTCGAGCCCCTGAAGGACGGCTGGCACGATACCGGCGATATCGTCACCATCGACGACGACGGTTTCGTCAGGATCCGCGGCCGCGCCAAGCGCTTTGCAAAGATCGCCGGCGAAATGGTTTCCCTGGCGGCTGTCGAAGCACTGGCCGGAGAATTGTGGCCCACCGCGCTTTCCGTTGTCTCGGCGCTGCCGGACGAGAAGAAAGGAGAACGGCTGGTCTTGCTGACAGATGCGCCTGCCGCCAGCCGATCGGCCTTCTCGGCGTTCGCGAAGTCCAAAGGAGCAATGGACATGATGGTTCCGGCCGAAGTCACCATCGGCGTGGTCCCGGTGCTGGGCTCCGGAAAAGTCGATTTCGTGTCCGCGCGGAAGCTTGCCGAGCAGAGGTCACAGCCGCAGCAGGTCGCTTAGCTGCTCATTCGTCCCTCCAGTGAAGACGCGGGGCAGGTCTCACTCCTGTCCCGCACATCCTGCCCGCTGATTTGAAGCCGCAAATTCGAAGAGCGTAAAACGGCGTCAGGACGGCTAATTAGCGGCCATGCATCGCCTAAATAATATGCGCAACATGAGAGGCGCGATTTTTTAGGCATAAATCTACAATAAATCGTGTGGCTTGCGACAATCGCTCCCATCGGCAACATCGCTAAGCTTCCCTCCGTCGAGTGCAGAACACTGCACCACTCACAAGAACGGAGCGGGAAATGATGAAGCTGAAAAATGGGAGCCGCAAGGCACTGAAGCCATGGCTGGGCCTGTGCATCATGGCGCAGTTGTTTGTAGCGACGGTGACCGGCGCAACGCTGGTTTCAATGGGAGGTGCCGAGGCGGCTTCCGCGACGCCTGCCGCCTGCGCCGATCTGCAAGCCAAATACCCGGCCCTGAAAGGCAAGACGCTCGTCAATGCCATCAATCCGCATACGCCCGGCTACGAGACGATCGACCCGAACAATCCGGACGCCTATATCGGCTTCGACGTCGATTTTGGCGAAGCCATCGGTGATTGCCTCGGCTTCAAGCTGACTTACAAGCCGGTGACCTTTGCCGCGTTGCTGACCACGGTCCAGGCCGGCCAGGCTGATATCGTCATCTCCGACATCTACGCAACGAAGGACCGTGCCAAGGCCGCCGACTTCGTGACTTACCTGAAGGTCGTCGACGGCGTGCTCGTCGCCAAGGACAATCCGAAGAAGATCACCGGCATCAATATCTCGCTGTGCGGCGCGGTCGCGGCTGAAAACACCGGTTATGTCGAGGTGCCGCTCATCCAGGCGCTGGAAGCAGAATGCAAGGCTGCCGGCAAGCCGGCGCCTGAAATCCAGCTCTACGACAATAACGACAATTGCATCCAGGCGATCCTCGCCGGCCGTGCCGATACTTACATCAACGACGCCAACACCGTCGATGGCGCGGTCAAGGCCTATCCGGACAAGCTCAGCAAGGCCACCGCAGTGACGCTGCCCTATTCGGTCGGCATCGCTGTGCCGCGCAACAATGTCGCATTTCGCGATGCAGTCGTTGCGGCCGTGACGGAGATCCAGAAGTCGGGCCTGCAGCTGGAGCTGATGAAGAAGTGGAGCCTGCCGGCAGACCAGATCGAAGCGCCTTCGCTCATTCTGGCCGACTAATGCACCTTCTCCCGGCCGGGCTCATTGGCCCGGCCGCTTTTCCCTGGACATTGCGAAGGCCATCATGGATCTTTTCCTCCACTATCTCAGCCAGCCCTACCTCATGACCGGGATCGTCTACACCCTCCTGATCACGGTTTTCGGTCTCGCCGGCGGCTTGGTCATGGGCCTTCTTCTGGCCGGCATGCAATTGAGCCGGTTTCGCGCCCTTTCGCTGCTTTCCCGCACCTACGCCATCATTTTCCGCGGCACGCCGCTCATTCTGCAGATGATCTTCTGCTACAACGTTTTGCCGATGATCGGCATCAAGCTGACGGCCATCGAGGCAGCCAGCCTTGCCCTTGCTCTCAATGAAGCGCCGTTTATCGCCGAAATCATCAGGGCCAATGTCATCGGCGTCGATCGCGGCCAGGTGAGTGCCGCGCAGGCCTTGGGCATGACGCCAGGTGCCATCATGTGGCGCGTGATTGCGCCGCAGGCGATGCGATCAATGGTGCCGGCGCTCGGCAACGAAGCCGTCAGCGCGCTGAAGAATTCGTCGCTTGCCTCTGTCGTCTCCGTGCAAGAACTGACGCTTCGAAGCACACAGCTGGCGTCTGCAACGTTCGACTTCTTTTCGATCTTCTGCGCCTCCGGGCTGATGTACCTCATACTGACCGGCGCAATTGCGATCATCCAGATTGTCGTCGAAATGCTTCTGGATCTCGATCGCCCCAAACCCAAGGAACAGATAGCACGGTTTTTCCGCGCGCTATCCCCGGGCCGCGCTGTGATAGCCACCACCGCGACGCCGGCTGCTGTGGGCACGGATATTCTGGCAGCGGAACGCGATCCGCTGCCGCCGGCCTCGCCGAAAGTGACGGCGGCGGCGCGCGGCATCGATCGACAGGCCCGCGCCGCACGGCTGGCCGGAAACCAGGTCGCGGTGGACGTGCGCGGCCTGCACAAGGCCTATGGCCCGAATGTTGTTCTCGACGGCATCAATCTGACAGTCAAGGCCGGCGAAGTCGTGGCCCTGCTCGGACCAAGCGGCTCCGGCAAGAGCACCTTGCTCCGCTGCATCAACCGTCTCGAAGGCTGGGAGGAGGGCTCCATCGAGGTCGGGGGAAGGTCTCTGGCGTTGAATGAAAGCGGCAGGACCCTGTCGCCACGGGCAATCGCGCAGATGCGGGCCAGTGTCGGTGTCGGCATGGTGTTCCAGCAGTTCAATTTGTTCGCCCATCTCACGGCCAGGGAGAATGTTGCCGATCCGCTGCAATGGGTTCAGCGGCTTTCACGCCTCGACGCAAATCGTCGGGCCGAAGCGCTGCTGCAGAGAGTGGGTCTGTCACACCGAGCCGATGCCCTGCCGCGCCATCTGTCCGGCGGCCAGCAACAGCGTGTCGCCATTGCCCGCGCCGTTGCTCCCGGTCCGACCGTCCTTCTGCTGGACGAACCGACTTCGGCACTCGATCCGGAACTGGTCAACGAAGTGCTCGAAGTCATTCGCCGCCTTGCTGTCGAAGACGGCCTGGCGATGATCATCTCCACCCATCAGCTCCGTTTTGCTGCCGAAGTCGCAGATCGCGTTGTCTTTCTCTCCGGCGGCTCCATCGTCGAGGAAGGACCGGCCGAGGAAATACTGAACAGGCCCCGGCATCCGCTGACGGCGCGCTTCCTTAGTAAGATGGAAGGCGAGTGAACCTGCGGTTCCTGCCTTCCAGTCTGTATTCTCAAAGAGGTCTTCCATGACGAACCATCATTTGCCAGCGACGTCTTCCACCGTCCACTGGGGCTATTTCAGCAAGACGCTTGCCCCCGTGCTGACGCTGAAATCCCATGACCGCGCCACCATCGAAACCATCACCCACCATGCCAATGACGACTATGATCGCATGATTGCCGGAGATGCTGAGGCAGAAGAGATTTTTCGCTGGACGAGCGAGGAGAAGACCATGGGCCGTCGTGGCGCCGGCGCTACCGAGGGTCCGTTCACCCATGGCGCCGGCGAAGGCCTCGGCGTGCATCTGCTGACGGGTCCGATTGCCATTGAGGGTGCAGAGCCCGGCGATGTGATCGAAGTCCGGATCCTGAATGCCTATCCACGACCCAGCGCCAACCCCGCCTATGAAGGCCGCTATTTCGGCTCCAACCCATCGGCAAACTGGGGCTTTCAGTACAATGATTTAGTCGAGGAGCCGAAGCAGCGGGAAGTGGTGACGATCTACGAGCTCGATATGAAGGAGCCCGCCACCGTCTCGGCCGTATACTCCTACCTTTGGACGCCGCAGACCGATCCGGATGGCATTGTCCATGCGACGATCGATTATCCTGGCGTCAGGGTGGACCACAATACCGTTGTCAAGAAAGACGGGGTTCTCGCAGGTATCAAGGTGCCGGCCCGCCTGCATTTCGGCACGATGGGGCTGGCTCCGGCCGAAGCCGATTTCGTCAGCACGATCCCGCCGAACTATACCGGCGGCAACATGGACGATTGGCGGATTACCTCAGGCGCTCGGATGTATTATCCGGTCGCGGTGCCCGGCGGCCTGTTCTCCGTCGGTGATGCCCATGCCTCACAAGGCGATAGCGAGTTGAGCGGCACCGCGGTCGAGATATCGCTGACGGGAGAGTTCGAGTTCATCCTGCATAAAAAGGCAGACCTGCCCGGCACCGTGCTCGAGGGGCTGAACCATCCGCTGCTGGAGAATGACGACGTCTGGTCGGTCTACGGTTTCAGCTACGCCAACTATCTGTCCGAGCTCGGTCCCGATCACCAACAGGAAATTTTAAAGCGGTCCAGCCTCGATCTCGCCATGCGCGATGCCTTTCGCAAGCTCCGCCGCTTCCTGATGACGGCGCATAATCTGTCGGAGGACGAGGCAATTTCGCTGATGTCGGTGGCTGCGGATTTCTCGGTGACGCAGGTCGTCGATGCCAATTGGGGGGTCACCGGTTCGATCCGGAAATGCGTGTTCGCCAGCAAATGACGAGCAGGCTGGCATTCTCTTCTTCGCATGTGCAATATGGATCCGAAGGGATCCAGGCGGGGGCTGTTGCAGACCCTGCCGCCACTGCAGATCAAGGGATGACCATTAGGCAATTTCTCAGCGAAGCCTATCCGACACGCTCTCGTAAAGGGGCGTGGCAGGATATCCTGTCCGAGTTCGGCCTTAGATCCGATGCTGCCGATCAGGGGCTGGAAAGCTTTGCCACTGCCTCGCTGAGGGGCGATCGTCAGTCGTTGCTCCTGGCGCGCCTGACCGCCGGCGACCAGACGTTGTCACCGCTCGTCCGGCGACCCGGCGGCCCGATTGCACTGATCTCCCTCGACGAAAGCCTTGAGATGCGGCTCGGCAGCGAGACGCTGTTGATCGAGGCTGGTTGTCTGGTGATCGTGCCGGCTGTCGGCGAGTGGCAGCTATGCCTTCGCAAGAGCGCCCGGATGATCGTTCTTTCCATTGCGGACAGCCTGTTTCCCGGCCACAAGGCCGGCCTGCAGACCTTGAAGGCGCCGCGGCATTACGTGGCCACAGGGATTGCGGCAATCTTCATAAAGACTGTCGAGACGGCCGCTGGCGAGATGGATAGCGTCTCGGAGTTGGAATGGCGATCGCTCGAAGGCGCCCTTGCGGATCTGTTTGTTGCCATCGTGCTGCAGGCCGAGACACATGACGCCGCCGCAAGCCCCGGTTCAGCGGCGCTATTTCATCGCGTCACGCTGGGTATCGAGCGCCATCTTCACGAGCCGGAATTGACCGCACTGCGCATTGCGCGCCTCGAAGGCATTTCGGAACGCTACCTGCAAAAGCTGTTCTTGCAGAACGGCGAAAGCGTCAGCAACTATATTCGTGAACGCCGTCTCCAGCGTGCGAGGGCAGCGCTCGTCGCCCCCGGCGAGATCCGTCTGCCGATTGCCGAAATCGCCTATAGCTGCGGTTTCGGAGATGCAGCCAATTTCAACCGTCTGTTCAAGGAGCGCTTCGGCCTGCCGCCGGGCGCATTTCGCAGCCGGCACCTGGAGAAGCTGGCTGCCAACACGAATGCAGAGCAGCGTGGCTGGCCGTTGAGCGCGCTGGTCGCCAAGCGGCTCCAGCAACGATCTATCGACACGGGCGATGCATTTGCCGATAGCGATGGCAGCGAGGCCGAGGCAGGCTCATCGGTCCATCACGTTCTCGCCGCCTCTGCTGCGACCGTGCACTGGGGCTATTTCAGCCGGGCGCTGCCGCCTGTCCTCGAGATCCGCTCGGGCGATACCGTTGAAATCCAGACGTTGACGCAGCACGCCTCCGACGCGCCGGAACTGATGATCCACGGGGATGCGGGGGCCGAGGACGTGTTTTACTGGACTGCCCAGAAAAAGTCCGTAGATCGCCGGGGTGCGGGTCCGATCGACGCCTCGATTTACGGCCGCGGTGCGGGCGAAGGCTTCGGGGTCCATATCTGCACGGGGCCGATCTATATGAAGGACGCGGAGCCGGGCGACGTCATCGAGGTCCGCATCAATTCGATTTCGCCACGACCGTCCAACAGCCCCGGCTATGAAGGACGAGCTTTCGGCAGCAGCGTCGCTGCCTGGTGGGGTTACCATTATAACGAGTTCATTCAGGAGCCCAAAGCGCGTGAAAATATCACGATCTACGAAGTCTTCGCAGACGAAGGCTATGCCGAGGCGCTGTATTCCTATCGCTGGCAGCCGCAGGCCGATCCCTTCGGGGTCGTTCACCGAACCTATGATTATCCGGGCGTTCCGGTCGATCGAAGCTCGGTCGAGATTTGCTCGCCTGTTCTGGAGGGCGTCCGCATCCCGCTCAGGCCGCATTTCGGCGTAATCGCAGTGGCACCACGCGAAGCGGAGCTGGTCGATTCCGTGCCACCCTCCTATTTCGGCGGCAATCTCGACAATTGGCGGCTCGGCCAAGGATCCGCCGTCTACCTGCCGGTATCGGTGCCGGGTGCGCTGTTGTCGATCGGCGATCCCCATGCGGCGCAGGGCGATGGCGAACTCGGCGGGACAGCCATCGAGTGCTCGATGACCGGCGACGTCACCGTCATCCTGCACAAGAAGGGCGAGCTCTTTGTGGAGTTGAGCTATCCCTTGCTCGAAACGCCGACGGAATGGATTTTGATCGGTTTCAGCCACCCGAACTATCTCGCGGAATTCGGCAAGAAGGGACAGGGAGAGGTCTACGCAAACTCTTCGCTCGATCTGGCCATGAAGGACGCGTTCCGAAAAAGCCGGCGTTTTCTCATGGAAAGCAAGGGACTTACGGAAGACGAGGCGATCGCTCTGATGTCTGCAGCGGTCGATTTCGGCGTGACACAGGTCGTCGACGGCAACTGGGCTGTCCATGCAATCATCAGGAAATCCCTCTTCAGGGTATAAAATTCAAAGTCTTCAAGGATAAAGGAAATCGATCATGCAGTTCCACATGATAGCCGGCGGCCCCAAGCCCGTTGCACCGTTTAGCCATGCCGTCGAAGTCGATGGCACGGTATACGTAACAGGGCAGATGCCCGACACGCCGGGAACGCCCGGCCAGCTACCGGAGGGCATCGAAGCCCAGACGCGCAACGTCATGGCAAATTTGCTCACCGTTCTCTCCGGACTCGGCCTCGGTCTGGAGCACATTGCGATGGCGCGCATCTACCTGACGCATTTTGACGACGACTATGCCGCCATGAACGAGGTTTATCGCAGCTATTTTCCAGAAGGCCGCCTTCCCGCCAGAACATGCGTTGGCGTGACGGGCCTCGCCTACAACGCCCGCATCGAGATCGACCTCGTCGCCAAGCGGCCGTCTTGATGGGATAGCGCAGGAGGGTGGGGTAGGGGGCTACCTACATGTGATGCAACAGGGTGACAGACCATTCCCTTCATTGATTGGAATGAATCTTGCATCGTCATCCGTCATCAGGTGCCGACCTCTTTGCTCGAGCACCAAAATTGATGGGAAGAGATATTTTATGAAGTTTTCGATTGCGATGGCTTTTGTCGGCCTGATGGCGGCGGCGCCTGTTTGCCATGCGCAGGATGGTGCATTGGCTGCCATCAAGCAGGCTGGTGTGCTCAAGGTAGGTACGACGGGCGACTATAAGCCGTTCAGCTACAAGGGTGCGGATGGCGCGCTGGTCGGTGCCGATATTTCCATGGCAAAGGACCTGGCGGCAAGCCTCGGCGTCAAGGTGGAATTCGTGACGACCACCTGGAAAACCATGCTGGACGACTTCAAGGCGGGCCAGTTCGACGTTGCCGTGGGCGGCATTACCGTCAATCCGGCACGCGCCGAGGTGGGCGACTTTTCATTGCCAAACGTCAGCGACGGCAAGCGACCCATCGCTCGTTGCGCCGACAAGGACAAATACACGACGATCGAAGCCATCGACCAGCCTTCGGTGAGGGTGATCGTCAATGCCGGCGGCACCAATGACAAATTCGCCCATGAGCACTTTACCAAAGCCGCGATTGACGTTCTTCCCGACAACAAAATGATTTTCGACGAGATTGCTGCCGGCAAGGCCGATGTCATGGTAACGGACGGAATTGAAGCCGACCTGCAATCGAAATTACACAGCGGCGTCCTTTGCCCGGCGGCAGTCAAGGAGCCTTTCACGCACTTTCAAAACGCCTATTTGTTGCGCAAAGATCCTGAGTTGAAGGCGGCTGTCGATGCTTTTGTAAACAAGGAACTGGCGAGCGGAGCATGGAAGCAGAAACTTGACGCCGCCATGTAGGCAAAGGCGATGCAAGTTCGCCCCCCGTTTGCCTGTTTTACGAAGAAGATCGGGTCCAGTTCTGGGCTTTCTCAAAAAGCCGCCCATAGACTTGCTGGCCTCGGCGAAAAACGTCGAGGCGGAAGAATTCATTAGGGGCATGCAGGTTCTCGTCGCCGTGGGAAAAGCCGAGCATGACCGCATGTAGCCCCAGAATATCGACAAATGGCGAGAATGCCGGGATCGAGCCACCGGCCCAGATACGGTAGGGGGCCTTACCATAGACTTCCTCGAGCACCTCCCCTGCTAGTCCGCTTGCAGGGTGGATGTCCGGAATGCTGAAAGCGCGGGCTTCCCGCTCGGTCGCGGAGAACTCCACGGCAACCCCCGGCGGGCAATGGGCTTCGACATGCTTGCGGATCGCCTCCGTAAGTTTCTCCGACGATTGTGCATGAACGATCCGGCAGGTGAGCTTGGCACTGGCTGAGGCAGGCAGGACGGTCTTTGCGCCTTCGCCCTGCCAGCCGGATGTCAGGCCATTCACATCCAGCATAGGCCGTGCACCGATGCGCTCCAGCACGGAGTAGCCGGGCTCCCCGTGGGTCGAAGGGGCGCCCGTT
Source organism: Rhizobium rhododendri (assembly GCF_007000325.2). Taxonomy (GTDB): domain Bacteria; phylum Pseudomonadota; class Alphaproteobacteria; order Rhizobiales; family Rhizobiaceae; genus Rhizobium; species Rhizobium rhododendri. The sequence continues at coordinate 174,077 of NZ_CP117268.1, forward strand.
GCGTCGAGATAGTCATGCTCGTCGTAGGGCAACAAGGCTATGGCGTTCCGCATTTCCTGCGTCAGGGGAACGACGTCATCGTAGAAACCTTCGATCGTCACCAGCCCATCCGGTGATTTCATCGTTGACAGGATCTGCGCCAGTGCCATGGCCGGGTTGGCTATCCCGCCGCCGTGCAAGCCGGAGTGCTGGTCTGCCTTCGGCCCGGTGACCTTAATTTCAAAAGCCAGCGTTCCCTTCATCGCCTGCATGATCTGCGGCTGGTCCGGTGCCCATTGCAGGCCGTCGGCCGAAAACGCCATGTCGGCCTCAAGACGCGCAGCGTTCTCCGCGATGAATGCCCGCAGCGAAGCCGAGCCGACCTCTTCCTCGCCTTCGAACAGGAATTTCACATTCACTGGCAGGGTGTTGGTGGTCTTCAGCATGGCTTCGACCGCGAGGATCGGGGTCAGCATGCCACCCTTGTCGTCGGATACGCCACGTCCCCAAAGCTTGCCGTCTCTCAGCGTCGGCTCGAAGGGAGGGTTGTCCCAGAGATCCAGCGGTTCGGCAGGCTGTACGTCGAAATGACCGTAGATCAATACTGTCGGCTTTCCCGGACCCGCATCCAGCCATTCGCCATAGACGACGGGGTGCCCTTTGGTCGGCATCACCTCGGCCTTTTCGACACCTGCCGCCTTGAGGCGGGAGACGACCCATTCGGCGGCGCGATAGACATCGCCCTTGTTTTCCGGCTTGGCCGAAACGGACGGAATGCGCACGAACTCCGTGAGTTCGTCGATAAAACGAGACTGCTCTTGATCGAGGTAGGACGACCAGTCCATCATTTTTTGCTCCACCTTCACATATGCCTGTCATTCGCTCGTTAGCCGGGGTGTGTGCATCAGCTGCGCATCGCGCGCCCGGCTGGATCGTAAGGCGAGTTGGGAATGATCCGCGCCGCGCGGGGCTGCCCGACGACGTGGACCACAAGCTTCATGCCTTCGGCTGCAAACTGCCGATCGACGAGGGCAAGGGCGATGCTCTTTCCAAGTGTATGGACGTAGCCGCCGGAGGTGATGTAGCCGATCAGGCTGTCTTCCTTCCAGACCGGTTCGTAGCCGCTGGCATCGGCATCGGTCGCGTCGACTTCGAGCGTGACGAGCACCCTGGCAGCTCCACCGGCGTTACGCTCCGCCAGCGCCGCCTCCCGGCCGACGAAATCACCCTTGTCGAACGCTATGAAGCGTTCCAGCCCGGTCATTGAAGGCGTGTAGGCCTGGGTAAATTCGCGCGACCAGATGCCGAAGCTTTTCTCCAGACGCAGGGCATTTGTCGCGCCATAGCCGATCTCGCGAAGGCCGGCATCTTTGCCAGCGTCCAGCAGGATGCGGCGGAGCGTGGCGTGTTCGAAGGCCCGGCAGTTGATCTCGTAGCCCAGTTCGCCGGTAATCGAGAGCCTTGCCACCCGGGCCCGAATAAGGCCGATATCGATTGTATCGCAGCCCATGAAAGGCAGCGCGGAGCGCGCTATATTTTGATGGGTGAGACTTTGCAGGATCTCCCGGGAGGCGGGACCGGATAGCGCGAAACCGGTGAAGTCGTCCGAGATGTCATCTACGGTCACGTCGCAGGAAAGATGGCTCTCGAACCAGCGCATGTGCCAGTGCCTGAGGTAATAGGAGCCCATGATCCACCAGCTGCCATCGCCCCAGTTGAACAGCGTCAGGTCGCCCTTCAGCTTGCCGCTGTCCGAGAGCATCGGTGCAAGCCTTGCCTGCCCCGGTTTGGGCAGGCGACATGCGAAGGTCCTGTCGAGCCAGCCCTGCGCGCCCGGACCCGATACGCGGTAGCGGGAGAAGGCAGACGTATCCAGGAGCCCCGCTTTCTGACGGACCGCTGCGACTTCGGCGCCGATGATAGTATCTGCGTTGGAGCGCTTGAGGCTTGGCTTTTCGACGAAGTCGGGGTCGGCGAAATAAAGCGGGATTTCAAGGCCCCAGCTGGTGCCCCAGCGGGCGCCGGCCGCAGTCATCGCGTCGAACGCGGGTGGCGTGCGCAACGGTCTTCCGGCCGGCAATTGCTCGTTCGGGTAGCTCATGACGAAGCGGCGCGAGTAGAACTGTCCTGTCGTCTGGCGAATATATTCGCGGTTGGAGGCGAAATCGCCGTACCGGGCGATATCCATACCGAAGATGTCCGCCTCGGGCTCGCCGTGCACCATCCACTCGGCCAGCGACTTGCCGACGCCGCCGCCCTGCAGGAAGCCCGCCATCACACCGCAGGCAACCCAGTAGTTCGGCACGCCGCGCACCGGCCCGACAAGCGGGTTGCCGTCCGGAGAAAAGGTGAAGGCGCCGTTGACCCATCGCTTGATGCCTGCCGTCTGCAGGCACGGGAAACGCTCGAAGCCGAGTGTCAGCTCGCTGGCAATGCGGTCCGTATCCTCCTGAATAAGCTCAATGCCGAAATCCCATGGCGCGCCGTCCATGTTCCAGTGCCGGTAGTCGGTCTCGTATATCCCCAGTAGCAGGCCTTTCTGCTCCTGTCGCATGTAGGTGAAGCCTTCGAGATCGACGATCATCGGCAGTTCGTGGTCGAGAGCCGCAATTTCCGGGATAGACTCCGTGACCAGATAGTGATGCTCCATCGGCGTCACCGGCAGGTCGATGCCGGCCATGCGGCCGATCTGCTTGGCCCAGAGACCGCCTGCATTCACCACATGCTCGGCGATCACGGTTCCTTTTTCCGTCACGACGTTCCAGGATTTGTCGGGACGTTGCGTCAGTTCCAGCACCCGGTTGTGCTCGATGATCGTGGCGCCGCGTTTTTTGGCGCTGCGTGCATAGGCATGCACAACGCCCGACGGGTCGATATGCCCCTCGCGCCCGGCATACAGGCCACCCAGCACGCCTTCGATACTGACGATCGGGCAAAGCTTCTTGATCTCTTCGGGGCCGACGAGGTGGACGTCGGATATGCCCATGGTCTGGAAGACGCGGTAAGTGGATTGCAGCCATTCCCAGCGTTCGGGAGCGGACGCAATGGAAATGCCGCCGGTCATGTGCATGCCGATATTCTGGCCCGATTCAGCCTCTATCTCCGACAGAAGGTCGATCGTGTAGGATTGCAGCGCAGCGATATTGGGATCGGCATTGAGGGCGTGAAAGCCACCCGCCGCATGCCAGCTCGATCCCGCCGTCAGTACGTTCCGCTCGAAGAGCGCCACATCCGTCCAGCCGAGCTTCGCCAGATGATAGGCCACAGAGGCGCCGACAACCCCGCCACCGATAATGGCAACTCGGTAATGGCTTTGCATGGGTCCGGTCCTTTCCATGTTGGCGGGCAACGTTCTCTATTTCCAACCTGCCAATAATGGACACTAATGTCTATGAATTTCAAGGCTTGAATTTCTCTCTGCCTAGCCGCTCGGCTGCTCAGACGTCCGGGTGAAAGCGACGAGCGAACCGCCTGAAGGCCTCCATCTCATCCTCCGTCACATGCTGTCCGCTGAACGCCAGGACGTAGGATTCCACATAGGTAAACCTGACCTTCATGCTCTCCGGTACATCGAGCGCATAGTGACCGATCTGCGTGAAATAGAGGACCCGTGCCCTAACAAGAGCTTCCTTGGCGGGGTAGCCGTGGCGAATGAACATCTTCTGTAAAGCGTCTACGCGCTGATCGTCTGCCTGTACCACCACGGCGTTCACGGACGAGGAACGCTTAGCCCAAAACCGCACCGCCATATCGAGCTGGAAGTCGAAAAGGCTGGCGTCCACCCAGCATTCGAAGACGTTGAGGATTGCCTGCGTTATCGTGTCTGCCGGTCGCATGGCACGCTCGATGATGGGGCCCGTGTTCTTGCGGAGCCACAAATCGAGCATCTGGGCGTGAAGGTCCTTGGTGTTCTTGAAGAAGAAATAGAAGCTCGAGCGGGACACGCCGAGTGTCTTGGCAATGATCTGAACCTTGACACGATCTATCCCGTCGCTGATCAGCGCCTGGATGGACAGGTCGAGCCATTCCTCCTTCGTCGTGCGGCCAACCCTCTCTGGGGCATCGGCCTTTACCCTGGTGTTGCTGCTACTCATGCCTGCACCCGTAGTTTCATCTTCGCTCATTATCAAATAGCCCATGCGCCGGATAAAGTTCTGGCGAAATGCAGGATTGACGAGCCGTTATAATGGACATTAGTGTCTATGGAAACTGCTCGTCTAGAGATGATCCGTCCGTTGTGCACTTTATCGAAAAGGGGATGCCGAATGACGTCGAAGTTTGGAAATGAGAACCGGGACCCCCTTTCGACGGTTCAGTCTGCCGAAGGCGTGACTAGGCGTACCGTCTTGCAGGGTTCGCTCGCAGGCGCCGCATTGATGTTTACGGGCAGCGGCGCATTTGCACAGGCTGCAACACCCAAGAGCGGCGGCCATCTGAAGATCGCCATGAACGGCGGCGCGTCGACCGATGCGCTCGACCCGGCAAGCTACATCAGCGCCCTGCAATTTGTGCTGGCCCGCAGCTGGGGCGATACCCTGGTCGAGACCGACCCGACGACCGGCAAGGCGGTTCCGGCTCTGGCTGAATCATGGGAGACGACCGATGGCGGAACGACCTGGTCGTTCAAGATCCGGAAGAACGTGCGCTTTCATAATGGCGATGCGCTGAAAGTCGAGGACGTCGTCGAGACGCTGCGCCGCCACAGCGACAAAGCCTCCAAATCAGGCGCGCTCGGCTACCTCGCCAGCATCAAGTCCGTAGAGGCTTCGGGCGAGAATGTCGTCGTGACGCTGACCGAGCAAAACCGCGACCTGCCGCTGATCTTCAGCGTCTACAACCTCGTCATCCAGCCGAACGGTGGCAGGGGCGATCCCAATGCCGGTATCGGCACCGGTCCCTTCAAGATCGTCCGCAACAATCCCGGCGTCCAAATCCTGCTTGAGAAGAACAAGGACGACTGGCATCCCAACCGTGGCTGGGTCGACAGTGTCGAGATCCTGGCGATTGCCGACGTATCGGCGCGAACGGCCGCTCTGGCATCAGGGCAGGTTCATTTCATCAATGCAATCAACCCCAATACGATCCCACTGCTGGGGCGAATGAAGAATATCACCATTCACAACACGCCCGGGCGCAGCCACTATACGATGCCCATGCTGGTCGACCAGAAACCGTTCGACAACGTCGATCTTCGCCTTGCTTTGAAATACGCCATCGATCGCAAATTTCTGCTGAAGCAGGTCCTTGGTGGATACGGGACGCTCGGCAACGACTTTCCTGTGAATGCTGCCTTCGACATGTTTCCCGGCGACATTCCGCAGCGTGAATTCGATCCGGAGAAGGCTGCCTTCCACTACAAGAAGTCCGGTTTCGACGGGGCCGTTCCAATCTATGCTGCCGACGTCATGCAGGGCGGCGTCGATATGGCGGTCATCCTGCGGGATGGCGCGGCGAAGGCCGGCATCAAGGTCGCCGTCAACCGCGTTCCGACGGACGGCTACTGGAGCGGCGTCTGGCGCAACAAGCCTTTCTGCGTCTCGTTTTTCGGAACGCGCCTGACGCAGGACCTGATCTATTCGCTCGAATTCTATTCGAAATCAGCAAGCAACGAGTCGAAGTTCGACAATGCGAAATTCGACACGCTGCTGCTGGCCGCACGGGCCGAAGCAGACGAAGCGAAGCGCAAGGAGATGTACCGTGATATGGCACTCCTCGTGCGCGACGAGTCGGGTTCGATCATTCCCGTGTTCAACAACTACCTGAATGCGTCGAGCCCCGCCCTGAAGGGCTTCGTACCGGACGTCGGCAACGATCTCAGCAACGGATACATCGCATCACGCGTCTGGCTGGAGAGCTGAGGCAATCGGCGTGATCGTTGTCTGATCGATTATCGCGCCGACCGTTCATCCCGCAATACTTCCGCGTTCGCCTCTCAGCGGACGACGAATTTCTATTGCTGTGGCTTTCCGCGGGTCGCACGAAAAAAAGATTGACCTGATAGCAGATGTCAGACCAATCTATCGGCAACAAGGGAACGAACGTTTGCTGACACCATTGCCTACTCAGGATCGGACGCGCCAGGTCATCGATGCGTTGTCCGATTTCATAGAGAAAACCAACCTCCAATCCGGCGACCAACTGCCGACCGAGCGCGAGATGATGGGTGCCTTGTCCGTCGGTCGCTCGACCATTCGCGAGGTCATGACCCACTTCCAGGCGCTTGGGGTCGTAGAGACGCGCAAGGGGAGTGGCACCTACCTGCTGAAGCCGGTTTCCAAGGCAACGATCCATATGCCGCTGTCAATGGACACCACGCATTTGCGCGACGTCCTGTTGCAGACACTCGAGGTTCGGCGCGGTATCGAATGCGAAGCTGGGATGGTGGCTGCCAGGAAGCGCACTCCGGAAGATCTTGCGATCATCGAGGAAAAGCTCGACGAGATGGAGCGCGTCCACATCGCCAAGGGCGCCTCCGGCCCCGAAGACCTGGCGTTTCACCTCGCCGTCTATGACGCCACCCACAATCCACTATTCAAGCAGTTGCTGGAGCAGATGCGGGGCACCTTCGAGCGCTTCTGGACCCATCCTTTCGACCGGGAAGACTTTGCGCGTCGGTCGTTTCCGTTCCACCGCACCCTGTTCAACACGATCGTGGCACAGGATCCGGAGGCAGCGCGCCTCGAAACATTGAAGATTCTCGACGTCGTCGAGGAAGACATCAAGGAAATGTCAAAATGACCGCAGAGCTCGGGCCATTCGATCTCACATCACTGATTACCGCTCATGACGAAGGCAATTATGCCGAAGCGGTGGTGCCTCCGATCTTCCAGACATCGCTTTTCACCTTCTCCGATTACGACGATATGATCGCCTCCTATCGCGGCGAAAAGGTCCGGCCCATCTACACCCGCGGCCTGAACCCGACGGTCCGGATGTTCGAGGAGATGCTGGCCAAGCTCGAGGCGGCCGAGGATGCGCTCGGATTTGCCAGCGGCATGTCGGCGATCTCGTCAGCCGTGCTCACATTCGTCGAACCGGGCGACCGGATCGTCGCCGTCAAGCATATCTACCCCGATGCCTTTCGCCTGTTCGGCACGATCCTCAAGCGCATGAAGGTCGAGGTGACCTATGTCGATGGTCGCGACGAGGAGGCCGTCGCAAAGGCGCTTCCGGGCGCCAAGGTATTCTACATGGAAAGCCCGACCAGCTGGGTGATGGAAGCCCACGACGTCGGCGCCCTTGCAACGCTCGCCAGGCAGCACGGTGTCGTTTCGATGATCGACAACAGCTGGGCCAGCCCCTTTTTCCAGCAGCCGCTGACGCTGGGCGTCGATCTGGTCATTCATTCCGCCTCCAAATATCTCGGCGGCCATAGCGATGTCGTCGCTGGCGTTGTCGCGGGCTCGAAGGCGCTGATCGCAAGGATAAAGGCCGAGGCCTACCCCTATCTCGGCGGCAAGCTTTCGCCTTTCGATGCCTGGTTGCTCATCCGCGGCATGCGCACATTACCGCTGCGCATGAAGGCGCACGAAGCCGCAGCCATGACGATCGCCAGACGGCTGCAGAACCTCGACGTCGTCGAGGAGGTCTGCCATCCCGGCCTTGCCAACCGATTGCCGGCAGGCCTCAACGGCACGTCCGGCCTGTTCTCTTTCATTTTCCGCGAGGGCGTCGATATCCGGGCCTTCTCCGACCATCTCAGGCTTTTCAAGCTGGGCGTGAGCTGGGGTGGCCACGAGAGCCTCATCGTGCCCGGCGAAGTCGTCCTGCAGCAGAAGGCCCAGCCCAATTCCGCGCACACCTTCGGGATCAGCGCGCGGTCCGTCCGCCTGCATGTCGGTCTCGAAGGAAGCGAGGCCTTGTGGAGAGATATCGAGGAAGCAATCGCTGCAGCCTCGTAGGAACCATCAACAGGAAGAAAAACCGAAAAGGGGGAATAGCATGAAAAGACTGATAACAGCGGCACTCTTTACCGCGATGATGGCGGGAACCGCGTTCGCCGATACGACACTCAAGCTCGTCGAAGTCATCACCAGCCCCGAGCGTACCGAGACGCTCAAATCGCTCGTTGGCAAGTTCGAAGCGGCCAACCCCGGCACCAAGGTCGATATCATTTCGCTGCCCTGGAACGAAGCCTTCCAGAAATTCGCAACGATGGTCTCGGCCGGCGATACGCCCGATGTCATGGAGATGCCGGATACCTGGCTGTCGCTCTATGGCAATAACGGTATGCTCGAAAGCCTCGAGCCCTATCTGGCGAAATGGGAGCACACCAAGGAACTGACGCCACGTGCGCTGGAACTCGGCCGGGACGTCAAGAACACCGCCTACATGCTACCCTACGGCTTCTACCTGCGCGCGATGTTCTACAACAAGAAGCTGTTGGCACAGGCCGGCATTTCCGAGCCACCGAAGACCATGGACGATTTCGTCAAAGCCTCCGCGGCGGTCTCGAAGATCCCCGGAAAATACGGCTACTGCATGCGCGGCGGCCCCGGCGGCCTTAATGGCTGGATGATCTTTGCGGCCTCCATGGCGGGCGACAACACGTATTTCAAGCCGGACGGCACGTCGACCATGAACGACGAAGGCTGGGCCAAGGGCATTGAGTGGATGGTCGATCTCTACAAAAGGGGATATGCGCCAAAGGATAGCGTCAACTGGGGCTTCAATGAGGTCGTAGCCGGCTTCTATTCGGGCACCTGCGCCTTCCTCGACCAGGATCCGGATGCACTGATCGCCGTTGCCGAGCGCATGAGCAAGGACGATTTCGGCGTCGCGCCCTTGCCGAAGGGACCGTCCGGCAAGTCTTTCCCGACGATCGGCTATGCTGGCTGGTCGATGTTTGCGACAACCCAGAACAAGGACCTGTCCTGGAAGCTGATCGCCACCCTCGAGGGCCAGGAAGGCAACCTCGAATGGAACAAGAAGATCGGTGCGCTGCCGGCCTATACATCGGCAGAGAAGGATCCGTTCTATGCCGGTGACCAGTTCAAGGGCTGGTTCGAGGAACTGGCCGACAAGAACACGGTGCCGACTGTCATGCCGACCTATCTGGAGGAATTTGCCTTCTTCAAGGATTCGCTGGCCATCAAGACCTCGCAGCAGGCTTTGCTGGGCGATATCTCCGCCAAGGATCTTGCCGATCAATGGGCCGACTATCTGACCAAGGCGCAGCAGAAATTTCTCTCCAAGAAATAGGGCTTGATGCGGCGACGGAGCAATCCGTCGCCGTTTTCGCACACACTGTTGCTAGCCGCATTGCCGCTGCAAACCTGAACGGACCTTTGGCCGATGACCATGACCGCCTATACCGATGACAGGCGTCGAGACCGCAGGCCCTGGAAAAAGCGGCTCGCCGATGCCTCGGAACCCTATCTCTACAGTGCACCGGCACTGATCCTGATCGTCGCCGTCATGCTGGTGCCGCTGGTGATTGGCGTCTCTTATGCCTTCCGGGATGTCCAGCTGCTGAAACCGTTTTCCGGCGGCTTCATCGGCCTCGATCACTTTCGCGATCTTTCCAAAGATGCAGCCTTTTACGGCGCGCTGAGAAACACCCTGTGGTGGACCGGCGCATCGGTCGTCCTGCAATTTGCCTTCGGGCTGATCCTTGCCCTGCTGCTGGACAAGCCATTCTGGGGGCGTGGCCTCGTCCAGGCCCTGGTGTTCCTGCCCTGGGCCGTGCCCTCCTTTCTGGCCGGTCTCAACTGGGCCTGGCTCTTCAATCCGGTGATCGGACCGATCCCGCATTGGCTGTTCGCACTCGGCCTGATGGATCAGCCCGACAACATCCTGTCCAACCCGCATTATGCGATGTGGGGGCCGATCGTTGCCAATGTCTGGTGGGGGATTCCGTTTTTCGCGATCACGCTTCTGGCCGCGCTGCAGGCAATCCCGCGCGATCTCTACGAGGCGGCCTCCATCGATGGGGCCAGCTGGTTCCAGCGGTTCCAATCGATCACGCTTCCATTCCTGGCACCGACCATCGCCATCACCGTCCTGCTGCGAACGGTCTGGGTCTCCAATTTCGCTGACCTCATCGTCGTCATGACCGGCGGTGGCCCTGCTGATCGTACGCAGATCGTCGCCAGCTACATCTTCACCCAGGCCTTCAAGCGGCTGGATTTTGGTTATGCGTCGGCCATCGCGCTGGTGCTGCTGGTGCTGTTGCTCGCCTATTCGATGGTGATCATTCTGCTCCGGCAGACATTGCTGAACAAGGACTAGGCCCATGAGACGATCTTTCCTGCCCATCATCGCCCATCGGCTCGCTATCCTCGTCTACATCGTATTCGCCCTGTTTCCGCTGTTCTGGCTGTTGAAAGTTTCGCTGACGCCGAACGACCTCCTCTATACCGAGGGGGTGCGGATGTGGCCTTCGCGCACGACCTGGGAGCACTACGCGTTCGTGCTGGAGCACAGCGATTTTCCGACGTTCTTCAAAAACAGCGTGATCGTCTCGGCCTCTACCGCCATTGCCGTGACGATCTGCGCGTCATTGGCCGGCTATGCGCTGTCCCGCTTCGATTTTCGGGGCAAATACTGGATCGTGGCGCTCATGCTGCTGACGCAGATGTTTCCGCTGGTCATGCTGGTGGCGCCGATCTTCAAGATCCTCTCGCCTCTGCACCTGACAAACAGCCTGACCGGCCTGGTGATTGTCTACACGGCGTTCAACGTGCCCTTCGCGACCTTCCTGATGCAGTCATTCTTCGACGGCATTCCGAAGGAACTAGAAGAAGCCGCGATGATCGACGGCGCAACGCAATTCATCGCCTTCCGGCAGATCATCCTGCCGCTGACCTTGCCCGGCATTGCGGCAACGCTCGGCTTCGTTTTCACCGCAGCCTGGAGCGAGCTGCTCTTTGCCCTGATGCTGATCAACGGCAACCAGGCGGCCACCTTCCCGGTCGGGCTCTTGACCTTCGTTTCCAAATTCTCGGTCGATTTCGGTCAGATGATGGCGGCGGGCGTCATGGCACTCATTCCGGCCGGGCTGTTCTTCCTGCTCATTCAACGTTACCTCGTCCAGGGCCTGACGGCCGGCGCGGTCAAGGGATAGTCACCATGGCATCGATCGATATCCAGAACGTCAGGAAGGCCTACGGCCATGTGCAGGTGCTACACGACGTAGACCTGCAGATCGAGGACGGCGAATTCATCGTGTTGGTCGGTCCCTCCGGATGCGGAAAGTCCACGCTGCTGCGCATGATCGCCGGTCTCGAGGACGTCACCGGTGGTGAAATCCGAATCGCCGGTCGCCGGGTCAACGAATTGCACCCGAAGGACCGCGACATCGCCATGGTGTTCCAGTCCTATGCTCTCTACCCGCACATGAATGTCGCCGGCAACATGAGCTACAGCCTGAAAATCCGGAAGATCGCCAAGGAGAAGATCGCCGCGGCGGTGTCGCTGGCGTCTTCCAAGCTGGGTCTCGATCCGCTCCTCGAGCGGCGCCCCAAGGCACTGTCCGGCGGACAGAGGCAGCGTGTCGCCATGGGTCGGGCAATCGTGCGGGAGCCAAAGGCGTTTCTCTTCGACGAACCGCTCTCCAACCTCGATGCGCGTCTGCGCGAACAGATGCGTGCCGAAATCAAGAAACTGCATGCCGATCTGAAAGCGACTTCGATTTACGTCACCCATGACCAGATCGAGGCGATGACGCTGGCGGACCGGATCGTCGCCATGCATGGAGGCGTTGTCCAGCAGGTCGGAAGCCCGCTCGAACTCTATGACCGCCCCGCCAATCTTTTCGTCGCGGGTTTTATCGGCTCTCCCGGCATGAATTTTCTCGAGGCCAGCTACGACGGGCACCAGATGATCCTCGGGGATGGCACTCCAGTTCCGCTTGCCTCAACACCAATCGTCACGACCGGCGAAAAGGCAACGCTCGGCATCCGCCCGGAACACGTGGTCGTGACACGGAATGGATCTGGTATCAGTGCCGACGTGGACCTGATAGAGCCGACCGGTTTCGGTATTATCCTCCACCTGAAGCTGCACGGCCTGCCATTCAAGATCTTCACACTCGATCGCGAAACCATGTCGATGGGCCCGAAAGTCTCCGTCGCCTTCCCGACCCAGCATCTGCATGTGTTTGACGGCGAAGGAAACAGAGCGACCTGATCGGCTGTTATGCCGGAATCCGAGAAGGCGCTGCTGTGTCAACGACTTAAAGGGCGATCCCGCTGATGCGATCGAAGACGTAAACCTGGTCAGGGTTGATGTTGACGTTGAGCGCGGCGCCGTAGCTGACAGGGAACTCGCCATCCACAACGGCTGTCATTTGTTGGCCGGCAATCTCGAACAACACATGTGTCTGCGCACCGGTTGGTTCAACAAGCAGGGTCCGACCGCTGAGTGGTGATCCCTTTCCTGCCGGGTTCAAGTTCTCTGGACGCAAGCCGATCGTAACCTCCTGTCCCGACGTGACCCGCCTCTCGGCGGCAATGCGCAGCGCAGTCCCGTCCTTCAGCCGGACAACTGGCTCGCCCGCCAGACCCTCCACCACGCCGTCGAGCACATTCATGGCAGGCGAGCCAATAAAGCCCGCGACGAACAGGTTGGCGGGGGTTCGGTAAAGTTCCAGGGGCGTGCCGTGCTGCTCTATCCTGCCCTGGTTGAGCACGACGATCCGGTCGGCAAGCGTCATGGCTTCGATCTGGTCATGGGTGACGTAGATGGACGTCGTCTGGACCTTCTGGTGGAGCGTCTTGATCTCGGCACGCATCTGGACACGGAGTTTGGCGTCGAGATTGGACAGGGGCTCGTCGAAGAGGAAGACGGAGGGATTTCGCACGACGGCCCTGCCCATGGCCACCCGCTGGCGCTGGCCTCCGGAGAGCTGGGCCGGTTTCCTCTCAAGAAGCGCGGTCAGATCCAGCATCCGTGCCGCCTCGTTGACGCGCTGGTCGATCACAGTCTTCGGCTGCCCTGACAATTTGAGATTGAATGCCATGTTCTGCGCCACTGTCATGTGCGGATAGAGCGCGTATGACTGGAACACCATGGCAATGTTGCGCTCGCGGGGCGTCAGCGCGTTGACGATGTCGCCACCGATCAGCACATCGCCGCCGGTAACCTCCTCCAGCCCGGCGATCATCCTCAGCAATGTCGACTTGCCACAACCGGATGGACCGACCAGAGCGATGAATTCCCCGTCGCTGATCGAGAGCGAGATGTCATGAATGACATCGAGCGCACCATAGGATTTGCGGAGGTTCTGAAGCTCGACGGATGCCATGCTTTGGATGCTCCAGTTGCGCCTGTCAGGACTTCACCGCACCGGCTGTCAGGCCAGCGATGATGTGTTTTTGCGCGAGGAAGAAGACGATGATGGTTGGCAGGATGGTCAGCGTGATGAAGGCCAGCACCAGCTGCCACTGTGTCCCGAACTCGCCGCGATAGACCATGATCCCGAGTGGCCAGGGATAGATCGATTCCGAGTTCAGCATGATCAGCGGCAGGATGTAGCTATTCCAGCTGCCGACGAAGGAAATGATGCTGACAGTGGCGATGATCGGTCGCGAAAGCGGAAGGGTGATGTACCAGAAGAAGCGCATGTAGCCGCAGCCGTCGACCAGCGCTGCCTGGAACAATTCCTCCGGCAGGTTTTTGAAATAATTCCGCAGGAGCAGGATGCTCATTCCAAGTCCGAACGCGACCTGCGGCAGAACGACGCCCCAATAGGTATTGAGAAGGCCAAGATCGCGGATGCGGATGAACAGCGGCAGTATGGCTGTTGCCGCCGGGAACATCAGGCCGATCAGGAAGTAATTCAGCAGAAAATCCGAGCCGAAGAAGCGCACGTGGGCAAAGGTGAAGGCGGCCATCGCCGAGACGCTGACGGTCAGGAACACCGTCAGCAGGGCGATGATCAGCGAATTCATCATCTGTCGCCAGTAGCGATCGCCAAACAGGATGTCGGTGTAGTTTTCGACATGCCATTCCGCTGGCAGGCCGAAAGGATTGACCCTGAGATCGCCGAGCGACTTGAAGCCGCCGAGCGCGGTTGTCAGCAGTGGCACGAGGACGATGGCTGCGATGATGGTCAGCGACAGGTACAGGTAGGCCCTGGTGCCGGGGCTGACGCGAATGGATGTGGCCATATCAGTCATTGCGCATAAATATCCGTTTGTAACCGAAGGCGAGGGTGACGCAGATCACGAACAGCACCACCCCGACGGCGCTGCCGAGGCCGACCTGCATCCTGGTGACGCCGAAATTGAAGAGGAAAGTCACCATCGTCTGGGTCGAGTTGAACGGTCCGCCACCGGTCAGCGGCATGATCAGGTCAAACAGTTGCAGCGAGCCGACGATCGCGAAGAAGACGGAAAGACGCAGTGTGGAGGCAAGCAGGGGTAGCGTAACATAACGGAATTTCTGCCAGCCCGTAGCACCGTCGATCTCGGCAGCTTCCAGAATGCTCTTGTCGAGCGATTGCAGCCCGGCGATGAACAACATCATGTGAAAGCCGAAATACTTCCAGACGATGACCGCCAGGACGGCGTAGATCGCCAGGTCCTTGTCGGAGAGCACATAGGGCGTCGCAACGCCGAACAGATGCGCCAGCGACGCGAACAGGCCATAGTCGCCATCGTAGACGAAGCGCCAGATCAGGCCGGCGGCCACCTCGGCGAGCACGTAGGGCAGAAAGAAAATCAGCCGGAACATCACCACGCCGGCAATCCTGTTGGCGAGCATCGTCGACAGCCAGATCGCCAACGGAATCTGCACGATGATCGAGACGACAATGATCAACGCGTTGTTTTTCAGAGATGTCAGAAAGGCCTGGTTGTTGAACAGGACCTGGAAATTCCGCAGGCCGACAAAATCCGTCGGTGCGCCGTAGCCACTCCATTTATAGAGGCTGTACCAAGCCGCTTCTCCCATCGGCAGGATGACAAAGATCGTGAAAAGCAGCAGGGCAGGTGGCAGGAAGATGAGCAGCACCGGCAGGCGGCCGTGGTTTGCCGAGCTCTTTCGCCGGACAACAGGCTTGGGCCGTGCCGCCGCACTGACGGTCGATGTGACGCTGATATCAGTCATAGGGATTGCCTGTCTCGAGATTCGAGGTTGCGGCCGGCGGCGGGCAACGCGTGCTGCCGCCGGACACAGGCTTCAGAGTTGATCCTGCTCGAAAGCCTCCTGGATCTGCGCAGCTCCATCCTTCGGCGTCAGCTGGCCGGAGACAATGCCAACGGAAACATCGTTGACTACACGCCCGACGGACGGTCCCAGATCCTGGTCGAAGAAGTTCTGGTGCCAGGTGGTATGGGCCAGTTGTTCGGCGGACTGCCTCATCAGCGGATTGGTGACCCCATCCTCGGCGCCGACCGCCACGGGAATGATCATACCGGCCTTCGCCATCGCCCGCTGGTTGTCGGCATTGTTGAGATAGGCTAGGAAATCCAGCGCTTCCGGGGGCGCTTTTTTCGACACCGCCCAGGCATTCAGTCCCCCGAGCGTATCCGTCGCGGCACCAGCACCCCCCGTTACTGCCGGAAACGCAAAGCGACCGATATTGTCGCTGGCGAGGCCTTTGCCGTCGCCGGCATTGGTGCGCTGGTTGGATTCGGTATTCTCGAAGCCAAGGATCATCGCCGCCTTGCCGTCGGCAAATACGCCGAGGGTCTGCGGCCATGTCGCGCCGAGATACCCCGGCTGGAACGGTTCGAGTTTGCCGAGGTCGGCAAGCTGCTCGCCGGCCTTGATGACGGCGGGATCGTTGAAGCCTTCACCCTGTCCGGTCTTGGCGGCGTCGAACACCTTCTGGCCGCCGTCGCGCATGACGAGGTAGCTCCAGTAGAAGTGGATCGGCCACTTTTCGCCGCCACCCCCGGCGATCGGCACGATACCGGCAGCCTTGATCTTCTTGACCGCTGCCAGATAGTCTTCCCAACTCTTGATGGCGGTCGCGTCGACGCCGGCTTTGGCGAACAGCGCCTTGTTGTAATAGAACGAGACCGTGCCGAGCTTGAAGGGTACGGCGCTGATTTTGCCGTCGAAGGTCAGGCCCTCGACGGCAGCAGGATTGAAGCTCTTCAGCCACGCGCCGTCATTGGCCTTCATTGCAGTGGTCAGATCCAGCAGAGCGCCAGTTGCCATCTGCTGCTTCAGGACGCCGCCACCCCAGCTATAGAAAAAATCCGGGGCGTCGCTCGATTGCAGCAGCGTCGGCAGCTTGGCCTTGAATGCTTCGTTTTCCAGAAACTGCATCTGGATTTTGACGCCGGGATGCTGGGTCTCATAGGTATCGGCTATCTTGCGCCAGATGGCGACATAGCCAGGATCAAGCTCAAGGTGCAGCCACTTGACGGTGGTATCGGCCATCGCACTAGCCGCACCGAGCATCATGGCAAGTCCGGTGGTAGCGACAAGCATAGCTGT
The DNA here is from genome assembly GCF_007000325.2 of Rhizobium rhododendri. Taxonomy (GTDB): domain Bacteria; phylum Pseudomonadota; class Alphaproteobacteria; order Rhizobiales; family Rhizobiaceae; genus Rhizobium; species Rhizobium rhododendri. The sequence goes on from NZ_CP117268.1 coordinate 190,448, forward strand.
CCGCTTACCGCGAAGGGCTTTCGCCCCGACGATCTGAAACATCATTTCTCCTCCCAAGGGAATGACAAGTCCTCACCATTTTTCCCTTATGCGGATTAAGTCATCGGAAAATTGCACAGTTGTCAATCGCTAAACTTGTTTTTTAGGCAGCAAGGCTTGACAGTCTTCAACGTGGGGTCTCTATTTAATTCATGATCCGGCCTAAATTCTACGGCGGGATAGTTGGTCCAACAGGTTGCTTTGTCTCAATGAAAACTGCCGACCCAGAGTTGATGCGGGCGATCAACCGTTTCAGTATCCTTGATACGATCCGGCGCGCGGGGCCAATCGCGCGGATCGAAATCAGCGAACTCACGCAATTGTCGACGACGACGGTGTCGGCCATCACGGCAGCCCTGCTGGACGATGGTCTGATCCTAGCTCGACACGAGGGCGATCTTCGCAATCCCGCAGCGCGAGGTCGCCCGAGGGTGGCGCTGGAGCTCAATCCGGCTGCCGCGCGCGTCGTGGGCGCAAAGATTGCTGCCGATCGGATGATCTTCGTGGTGACTGATTTTTGCGGCGAGGTGCTGTCGAGACAGACGATGGCGCTGCGCGTCGATCGGCAGCCGATCAGCGTCATTGCCGACCTTATCGATGACGGGGTCCGTCGTTGCGTTATCGATGCGGATCTGTCGATCCATGATATCGATCTCGTCTGCCTCGGTTTGCCCGGGCTGATCGAACACCGCACCGGGCATGTCCGCACCAGCCCGATTTTTCGCGAAACCGGCGTCGATTTCGCCCGGGAAATGTCCGAGCGGCTGGGCATTACCACGATCGTCGAGAGCGATGCCCATGCGATAACTCTGGCGCATCACTGGTTTGGACACGCCCGCGAGCTCGATGACGTCGTCGTGGTTTCGCTGGAGAAAACTCTTGGTCTCGGCGTCCTGCATGGTGGCCAGCTGTTTCGTGGCGCTGGCGGTCTTAGTCATAACCTCGGAGATCTCGTCATTGGCATGGGATCGGAAGGGGCCATCCGTCTCTCCAGCCAGGCGGGGGAAAACGCCATCTTCGGTGCACATTCGAGTGGCGGACGCTTTGCCGAAGCCGTCCGGCTTGGGCGCGGCATGGCGCACGCGCAAACACTCATTGCTGGCGAGGACAATGGACTGATCGTCGCTGCCACCCGCGCCGGCGAGGCCTGCGGCATGGCCGTCGCCAATATCGTCACGTTGTTCGCACCGCCCCGCGTCATCGTCGTCGGATCGACACTTGCGCTGGGAGCGCCGTTTCTCGATAGCCTGCGTCATGCCTATGCGGCGGCTATTCCGCCTTCCATCCGGGGCGTCGCCGAACTTGTTTTCGACCAATCGACCGATGAGACCTGGGCACAGGGAGCAGCGGTCGTGGCACTTCGCGAACTCTACGAATCGCCCTGGAGCACGACAGGGCCCGCGCCGGCGCACTAACCCACAAAAATTCGAACCGGTCTTGGAGGAGGCAGTTATGGAAAAAGTTGGAATCGGCATTATCGGCTGCGGGAATATATCCGGCGCCTACCTGAAAGCCATCAGATCGTTCCCCATTCTCGATATCAAAGGCGTGGCGGACCTCAATCGCGACCTGGCGGAGGCAAAGGCTGCGGAATTCGGCCTGAAAGCGGTCGACATCGCAGAGCTTTTCGCCGATCCGGCGGTTGAGATCATCGTCAACCTGACCATCCCGAAGGCCCATGTGGCTGTCGCCCTGCAAGCGCTCGATGCGGGAAAACACACCTATTCGGAAAAACCGCTCGGCATCAACTTCAATGAGGGCAAACGCCTTGCCAATGCTGCCGCGGCGAAGGGGCTGAGGATCGGTGCTGCGCCGGACACATTCCTCGGCGGCGGCCACCAGACGGCGCGTGCCATCATCGATGAGGGCGCCATCGGGCAGCCGGTCGGTGGTACCGCGACCTTCATGTGCCCCGGCCACGAGCGCTGGCATCCAAACCCGGATTTCTATTACGAGGTCGGCGGCGGCCCAATGCTCGATATGGGACCCTATTATATCACCGATCTTGTCAATCTGCTCGGTCCGGTCTCGCAGGTGGCCGGCTTCGCCACGACCCCGCGCAAGGAGCGCATCATCACCAGCGCGCCGCGCAACGGCCAGCATATCCCCGTTCATGTCGCGACCCATGTCGCCGGCGTCATGGCTTTCGCAAATGGCGCCATCGTACAGATCGGCATGAGCTTCGATGTCGCTGGCCACAAACATGTTCCGATCGAAATCTACGGGACGGAAGGCACGCTTCTCGTGCCCGATCCGAACCACTTCGGCGGATCGGTGGAATATCTGAAGAAGGGCGGCGAGTTCGAGACCCGCGAGGTTAAAGGACCTTATGCAGACGGCAACTACCGCTCGCTCGGGGTTGCTGACATGGCACATGCCATTCGCTCGAACCGACCGCATCGCGCCAGCGGAAGCCTGGCGCTGCATGTGCTGGAGGTGATGGAAGCCTTCCAGACCGCGTCCGATACCGGCCGTACGGTCAGCATCGCCACTGAGACCGGGCGTCCCGCTCCCCTGTCCGAATCCCTTGTGGACGGGCTGATCGGGCAATGAAACAGGAGAACAGTACAATGCGCGAAGCACTTATCGTCTGGGGCGGCTGGAGCGGTCACGAGCCGCAGGAATGCGCCCATATCGTCCGCGACATTCTCGAAGAGGATGGTTTCAAGGTCTATCTGGAAAACAGCACGGAAGCGTTTGCCGATCCATCCATCCACGACCTGAGCCTGATCGTGCCGATCGTCACGATGTCGAAGATCGAGAAGGAGGAGGTAAAGAACCTGGCCGCCGCTGTCGAGAGCGGTGTTGGTATCGCCGGTTATCACGGCGGTGCGGGCGACAGCTTTCGCGATAGCGTCGACTACCAGTTCATCATCGGCGGCCAGTGGGTGGCCCATCCCGGTAACATCATCGATTACACCGTCAATATCACCAAGCCGGACGATCCGATCATGGAGGGGATCGAGGACTTTCCTTACACCTCCGAGCAATACTACATGCATGTCGACCCATCGAACGAGGTGTTGGCAACGACTACCTTTACCGGCGAGCATGCCTACTGGATCAACGGTGTCGTTATGCCGGTCGCCTGGAAACGCCACTATGGCAAAGGCCGGGTCTTCTATTCGTCGCTCGGGCACCAGGCCAAGGAGTTTTCGGTGTCGCAGATGAGAACGATTTTCCATCGCGGCATGAATTGGGCGGCAAGGTGATTGGCGGACTGAATGCTGCCCTATGGCGCTCGGGCGAGCGCCATAGGGAAAGTTGAACAGGGCGCACAGCGCGAATAAGGGAACCGGGTTTGACGGTCAATCTCATCCAATCCGTCAAATGCCGGCACTAAACTCCTACGCCTGCCTTGCGCGGTGGCGGCGACCTTTGCCTATATCTGGCAGGAAGACGGTGAGAAGCCCTAGGAGCGGCAGGTAGGAGCAGATGCTATAGACGTAGGCGATGCCCTTGTGGTCGGCGACAATGCCGAGCCCGGCAGCGCCGATCCCGCCGATGCCGAAGGCAAAGCCGAAAAATAGTCCGGCGATCGTACCCACCCTGCCGGGCACCAGTTCCTGCGCAAAGACGATGATCGCTGAAAATGCCGAGGCGAGGATGACGCCGATGATGACGGTGAGCACCACCGTGACCTCATAGTTGGCATAGGGGAGTGCGAGGGTGAACGGCAAGGTGCCGAGGATGGAGAACCAGATCACGAACTTGGTGCCGAACCAATCGACGGCAGGGCCTCCGGCAACGGTGCCGACCGCAACAGCCCCGAGGAACACGAACAGCAGAATCTGCGCATGCTGGACCGACACGCCAAAGCGGTCGATCATGTAGAAAGTGTAGTAGCTCGACAGACTGCTCATGTAGATGAATTTGGAAAAGACAAGGAATACGAGCACGATAATCGACTTGACGATGGTTGCGCGCGGCAGGGCCACGACGGCCGCGACCACCTTTCGCTTGGCGTTGGCAATGCGGTGGCGGGAATACCAGACGCCGACCCGCCACAGGACGATCATGCCGAGCAGGGCGACCAGCGAAAACCATGCAACGCTGACCTGTCCGCGCGGCAGGACGATGAAGGCTGCCAGCAGCGGTCCCATGGCCGAGCCAAAATTTCCGCCGACCTGAAACAGCGATTGCGCCAGCCCGTGACGTCCGCCGGAGGCAAGCCGCGCGACGCGCGAGGATTCGGGGTGGAACACAGCAGAACCCAGCCCGACCACGCCGGCGCCGACGAGCAGTACCCAGTAGGCATGGGCAAACGCCAGCAGCAGCAGACCGATCAGTGTAAAGCCCATGCCGACCGTCAGCGAATATGGCAGCGGCCGCTTGTCGGTGTAGATGCCGATGAGCGGCTGCAGCAGCGAGGCCGTTACCTGGAAGACCAGGCCGAGGAAGCCGATCTGGGTGAAATCGAGCCCGTAGCTATCCTTGATCATCGGATAGAGTGCCGGGATGAGTGACTGCATGGTATCATTGAGCATATGGCAGAAGCTGACCGCCATGATGATGCCGAAAACCGTTTCCTCGGCAGTCGGCGGTGCTGTGCTCGCGGTTGTGTCGGTCATGTCAGCCTCCCGTTTGTCCACTTGAGGTTGATCAAGTAGCGCCGGGTCGGGACTGGCTCAAGCCGGGTTGGGCTTCTATCCGTCGCATCCGCGCAATTCCTGCAAAAGTGCCTGGCGATTTGGTGTCCGGAATGCGTAAAAACAAAGGGATAGAGGCTTTCACGTCTCCGTGAAAACAGAATTGCCCTAGTATTTCTTTTTGCGACCCGGAACCTTGTTGCCGCGCGGCCCCGTCTGCACCGGGGTGTTCTGGACATTTTCCTCGGAAAGCTTGCGCCAGCGATCCAGCCGTTCGGCCGAAAGCGTGCCTTCCTTGACCGCCTTCTGGACAGCGCAACCGGGCTCGTGCGCGTGGGTGCAATCGCGGAACCGGCAGAAGGGTGCCAGATCTGTAATCTCGGCGAACAGCGTTTCGATGCCGAATGAGGCGTCGCTGACATAGAGCGTCCGCATGCCGGGCGTATCGATCACCCAACCGCCGCCGGCGATAGCGTGCAGCGAGCGAGAAGTGGTGGTGTGACGGCCCTTGGCATCCTGCTCGCGAATACCGCCGGTCTCCTGGGTCTGCTCGCGATCAGGCCCCGCCAGCGTATTGACGAGGGTCGACTTGCCAACGCCTGAAGAACCAACCAGCGCCACCGTGCGGCCAGCTCCGCACCACGGTGCCAGTGCACCCACTGCATCCGGAGAGCGGCCGTTGAGCACGACGACGGCGAGATCGCGCTGCAGCGCCTGCGCCTGCTGCCTGTAGCTTTCGGCGTCGTCGACGGTGTCGGCCTTGGTGAGCAAGATCACCGGCTCGGTGCCCGCCTGGTTGGCAAGCGCCAGGTAGCGCTCGAGCCGCGAAGGATTGAAGTCGGCATTGCAGGATGTGACGATGAACAGGGTGTCGACATTGGCGGCGGCCAGCTGGTTGTCCTTGCCTTCCGTGCGGCGCTGCAGCAGCGCCTTGCGGTCCAGGCGGCGGACGACGAGATCGGTCTCGCGTTCCGCTAGCACCCAGTCGCCGACGGCGAACTCGCCGGTATTAGCGTGCGGCCCAAGAATGAGCTGCTCCGGCCCATGCTCCGATATGCCAGCGAGACGGGTGCGGTGAACGCCGGAAATGCGGCGCGGTTCCAGACCGGCGTCGGCATCCTCGATTTGCGATTGGAAAAACTCAGACCAGCCGAGTGCTGCAAGCGATGCTGTATCCGTCACAGGTTGCCCCCGGGGCTTGGCGTTGCATTCATCGGCCAGCTCCTCTTCGATACGGGCATGGACGCTGATAGCAGACCGGTCGCCGAAAGGGCAATCACTTTGGCGGATGCATTGTCCAGAACTAATCGACGACCGTGACTTGCGGCCATTGTTTCAGCGCCTGCCTGCCGCCCTCGGTCAGGGCGTAGACGCCTTTTTCCACCCGTTCGAACCAGCCGTAGACGTTGCGCGGCAGGATCGTTCCTGCCTGCGGTGCTACCAGTTTCATATCCTTCGGGCGAAGAGGCCCGGCCTCGAGCGCTGCAGCGATGGCAAGCGCCTGCTGGCGGTAGGCGGTCATGACGGGAATTTTGGTCGAGCCGCCGAGCATGGGATCGCCGCGCCGCCGCTGGTGCTCCCGGACGAGCCGCGAGCGCCGCTTGGAATTGGTTCGAGGCATCGGCGTTACCGACTGGACGATGACGCTGACCACGCCTGCATCCGAGACGCCCAGCATGCCGAAGCCCAGTCGCCGGCAGAGATCGCGATAGCGACTGTCGGATTCGCGACCTTTGCCCCTGGCCGAAATACGGGCCGCAATCCACACCTCGTCGCAGACGGACGCCCGGTCGACTGCTTGCAGGACGAGTTCGAGGTTGAACGTCAGCTTCAGTTCGCAGATGACGACGATGCCGGGGTCGTCGTCGCTGAGCCCCACCATATCGCAGCCGCCGATCTCGCCCTTGACCCGGTAACCGGCACTTTCCAGAAAGGCCTTCACGGGAAGATAAAGCGTTTTTTCCAAGCTGGGTCCGACCTAGGTGATTCTGTCTCTCTTCTTTTGCAATGCCGTGGCCGGCTTCGCAATGCCTGCAGCGCCGATGCCGCCTTGCGAGGTGCTGCTAGCTAAGATAGCGCGCTTCGAGCAGATCCAACTCCTGGACCAGTTTCCGGCCAGTCGCGCTGCCGAGCTCGCGGGCGCGGACCTTGCGGAAAATCTCGCTGCGTTCGGCCCGGACTGCCGCCAGCCGCAACTGCATTTCGATCTTGGCGATCTCGCGCGACGTCGAGCCCTCATCTTCGGCACCCGTATGGATTTCCAGCCGCCGCCGATAGAATTCGGTGACCCGCGCTGCGGCCTCGACATAGAGGTCGGTGTCGTCCTTGCCCTTGGCAAGATTGTGCTGGACCTCCTCGACTTCCTTCATGGCGACCTGCGCCGCAGCGATCCGGGCTGCGTCCTCATCCTCTTCCCGCTTGGTTTCCTTCGGTAGCTCCAGGTTGCGCAGTAGTGGCGGTAGGAACACGGTGGCGGCGATCAGCGAAAAGACGATGACCCCCATGGCGAGGAATATCGCAAGGTCGCGTCCCGGAAAAATCGATCCGTCGTTCATGGTCAAGGGCAGGGTCAGCACGCCGGCCAGCGTCAGTGCGCCTCGCACGCCGGCGACGGAAAAGGCCGCGACAATGCGCGAACTCGTCGAATCGTGTCGCCGCTTGTCCCGAAGCAGCGTCAGTTGCAGCGACACCCAGACCCAGACGAAACGCAGGCTGGCAAGACTGACCGTCAGCGCGAGGACATAGGCCAGCAGCCACCACGGGTTTTCGTGGCCGGTTAGCTTTACCGTCTGGTCGGCGCGCGACAGGATGCCCGGCAGTTGCTCGCCGAGAAGGACGAAGATGGTGCCGTTCAAGGCAAAGGCGATCATGTCCCACACGGCACTGCGGCGAACGCGGGTGATGGCCATGGCCCGGCCCGAATTCTCCGCGATGCTCATCGTTACCCCGGCAGAGACAGCCGCGAGGATCCCGGAGCACTTCAGATGCTCCGCCAGCAGATAGGCGGCAAACGGCATAAGCAGGCTCACCAGGATCTGCGAGCCGCTCTCCTCGCCGTAGCGCTGCGAAAGGCGCGTACTGACCGCGTTGATCGTCCAGGTGACCGCGATGCCGATCACCAGCCCGCCAATCGCTACCCAGAGAAAATTCAACGTTGCGTCATAGAGCGAAAACGTGCCGGTCAGGGCGGCAGCGATGGCAAAGCGCAGGCAGACGAGGCCGGATGCGTCGTTGAGAAGCGATTCGCCCTCGAGGATATGCATCATCCGCGGCGGGATCTTCACGCGCTTGGCAATGGCCGATACGGCAATCGGGTCGGTCGGAGAAACAACGGCTGCGAGCGCGAAGCAGACGGCCAGTGGCATGGCAGGTATCAGCCAGTGGACAAAAAGTCCGACGCCAAGAACCGTAAAGACGACCAGCCCGAGCGCCAGTTCAAGAACGATGTTCCGGTCCCGTATCAATTCCTCGCGCGGAATGCGCCATCCGTCGAGAAACAGCAGCGGCGGCAGGAACAGCAGAAAGAAGATATCCGGTTCCAGCGTGACGCTGAGATTTGCCGACAGGCCGATCGCTGCGCCAAGCACGATCTGGATAAGCGGCAAAGGCAGTGTTATCGGGATAACCCGCGACACCAGGCCGCTGACGACGATGGCCAGCAACAAAACGAGGGCTGTGGTGATGACGTCCAAGAGATGCTCGTCCTTCGGTTCTGCACAGTTCACGTCGGGACGAACAAAAACAACGAATGTAACTGCATTGCAATTCGCCTGCGCTTAAATTCTGCGACTAATTCATCAGCACCGTGCCGCTGGCCGCGAGATCAGGCTGCCTCTATGGCCGCCAGCGGCTCGTCGTACCGCATCAGCCGGGCGGCGTTGCCGAGCACCAGCAGGGTGCTGACATTGTGCAGGATGGCCGCCACCAGGGCGCCCTCCGTGCCAAGAAGGCCGAGGGCTGCAAGGATGACGATGGTGACGGTCCAGCCAAGGCCGATGACGACATTGGTCTGCAAGGTCTGGCGGCAAAGGCGGCTGAGGCGGACAGACGTGCCGAGCCTGCGCAGATCACTGCCGATCAGGATGATATCCGCCGAGGCAAGCGCGATGTCCGATCCGCCGACCCCCATCGCCACGCCGACGACGCCAGCCTTCAGTGCAAGCGAATCGTTGATGCCATCGCCGACGACCATCGGCCGGAAACCGCTGCTGATTTCGCGCGACACCCGCATTAGCTTGTCTTCCGGCAGTGCCTGCGCCGCAATATCGGTGATGCCGACTTCGGCTGCCAAGGTGTCTGCCACCGACCGAAGGTCGCCTGTCAGCAGCAATTGCCGGGCTAGGCCAAGGTCACGCAGATCGGCCATCGCCACGGAGGCCTCCGGCTTGATGCTGTCCGACAGCAGCAGCCAGCAGGTAAAGCGTCCATCGAGCGACAGGCCGGCTATCGGGCCGTCGTGATCGGGCGGCGGGGGTGCCGCGACCGAAAGTCGGGTAAACAATTCTGCCCGGCCGAGGGCCGCTTCGCCGCCTTCGGTCATCGCCACGACACCCAGCCCCTGGACCTCGCGCAGGCCGGTCAGTGGTAGGTAGCTCGCCTGCGGCACGAGCGAGGCGAGGGCGCGACTGACAGGGTGGCTGCTGGCAGCGCCGAGCGAGGCGGCAAGAGCCAGCAGGGCCGGTCGTTCCGCGTCGCTAACGGCATTCATCTGCTGCAGACGCAGTTGCCCGTAGGTCAGTGTTCCCGTCTTGTCGATTACCACCGATGTCAGGTCGGCCAGTTCCTCGAGGAAGGCGGAGCCGCGAATGAGGATGCCGTGCCTTGCCGCCACCGCAATGCCGGCAACGGCCGTGGCCGGAGCGGACAGGACGAGGGCGCAAGGGCAGGCGGCAACCAGCACGGCAAGCATGATCTGGTCGTCATAGGTGAGGAACCAGGCAAGGGCCGCAATCATCAGCACCAGTGAAAGATACTGGTAGGCATAGCGCTCGAGCAGCCTCGTGATCGGCGGCTTGGCATTTTCGGCGCGTTGCATCAGGGCGATGACCTTGCCGAGGGTCGACTGCTCGCCGGTGCGCGTCACCTCGAGACGCAGCAATCCATCGAGATTGATTGCGCCGCCGAAAATGTCCATGCCGAGACTGACTTCGAGAGGCACCGCTTCGCCGGTGATCGGCGCGGTGTCGAGACTGGCCTGGCCCTCGACGACGCGGCCATCCGCCGGAACGCGGTCGCCGGCCCTGACTTCCACGATGTCGCCGGGCTTTAGCGACGCATTGTCGATCTCCTCGATGTTGCCATCGGAAGTTACCCGGCGGGCGAGGCTGCGGGTCAGCTGCGCCAGGGCGTCCATCGCCTCCTTCGATCCGATGACACTTCGCTCCTCCAGCACATGGCCGAAGATCATGATGATCGGCAGCAATGCTGCGGTCAGAAGGTCGCCCGTGGCCCAGGCGGCGAGCATCGCCAGCGCGATCAGCTGGTCTGTGATGCCGTGCAGGCTTGGATGGCGCAGGCTGTGCCATGCCGAACGGATGACAGGCACGGAGACGATGATCGATGCTGCGGCAAACAACAGCTGGCCGATGCCGGCCTCGTCGGGCAGGAGCCATCGCCAGCCGAGGCCCAGCACCAGCAGCCCGACGGCTACCATGGCCAGCAGCAGCTGGAAACCGGCGCTCTTCTTTTCGTTCGCTGTCAGCAGGCCGGTGCCGAAGACATGGCTGTGCGCGTGCGAATGCCCGTGGCCGTGATGGGACCCGTGACCATGATGGGAATGTCCGGATGCCTCGCTCATTTTTCCACTCCCTGCAGAATGAGCCGGGCATCGCCGCGCGGATCGATGGTGACGACGGAGCCCGCCTGCGACAGGATGGTTGCGATCCTTGCGCGGTAGAGGCGCTGCAGCAGGCCTGGGTCGCTGTTGCTGCCTTGCGTGGTCGCAAGACCGGTGATCGTGGCTGTGTCGGTGCGGGCCTTGCCGACGCGCTCGGTTGCCTGCGCCTGGGCCAGCTTGACGACGAGATCGGCGGCCTGCGCAGCCGCCTGGTTCTGCTTTGCAGCATCGTTACGGGCGGCAGCGATGGCCTGCTCCGCCTGCTGGCTGGTGGTCAGCACGCCGTCGAAGGCTGCAACGGCTGAAGCTGGCAATGACGACTGGACGTCTGCACGTTCAACCTCGATGCCAAGCCCGAGGCCCTGCGTTGCCAGCGCGCGAAGGCCGTCGTTGATGCCGATGAGAAGGTCGGCCCGCAGCCGTTCGCGCCTCTCGGCAACCCCGCTGTCGGCGGCGACCAGCTCGGGCCTGGCGACAAGAATGCTGTCGAGATCGCGGGAGGCGCAGACCATCACCGCGCTGCGTGTCGCAAGCCGGTCCAGCGCCGGTATCACATGAGCGCCCTGCAGGACGTAGGCCACGGGATCGGTGACGCGATAGAAAACACGGACGTCGAGATGAACGGCGCTGGCATCGGCGGTCAGCAGATAGCCCGATCCGGCCTCCGCATCGCTCTGGAGACCTGTATTGGAAGTCACGAGGTCGGCTGTCGGTGACCTCAGCAGACCTTCGACCTTGCGCTCAATCACCTGAGCAGCATCGGGTACCAGCAAAACCCGCTCGAAAGGCTGTGGCCAGGCGAGCGTCAGGCCGGCGTTCTGGACGCGGTTCAAGGCGCCGAAACGCAGAACGACAGCGCGGCTCTGGGGCGGGATCTGGCGGATATTCGACATCGCCCAGGAGATCGCGGCCACCAGCATGATGCCGAACATCGCCATGAAGGCGAGCCGCACGGCCTGTATATGCGGCGCCGATTTGCTTTGTCGCATGCCGGACATGTTACTGCTTCCCGGGTTCTGGCGAAGGCGGTGTCGGGGCGCGTGGAGCCGAGACCGGCGGTCCGTCTATCAGGGCCCGGAACGGCGCAGCATCGGTGCGCAGGATCAGCCGCGTGTTGGCGTTGACGATCGTTGCCAGCGTATCCAGTGATCGGAGCATCTCGTAGAGTTCGGGCGCGGTCTTGTAGGCCGCCCCGTAAATCTCGGCAGCCTCGACACGGGACCTGGCTTCGATACCGGCGGCCTTGACCGATGCGTCGGCCTGCAGCACCCGCGCGTCCCGTTCGGCTGCAGAGCGGATTTCCGCTGCCTGTCGCTTGCCAACCGCAGCCCGCTCTGTCGCAATCGTTTCACGCTCGGCGCGCATCCGGTCGACGGTCGCATCCAGCGTCACCGATGGCAGCGTCAGGCGCTCGATACCGACCTCGACAACGCGGACGCCATAAGTATCAAGCAATGATTGGGCAATCTGGTCCTTCAGCCGCGATTCCAGAGCCGAAATCTGTAGCTTTGAAGGATCCGGGTTTATCAGCGCCGAGAGGTCGTAGTTGGCAGCCACGGTTTCGAGCGAGGAACCGAGAAACGTGCGGATCTGGGCTGCGGCCTGATCGGGCTGGTTTTCCACCGAGCGAACAAAGCGCTTTACGTCTTCCGCATCCGGCGGGACCTGCCAGATCGCGTAGACCTCGGCAATTACGCGCAACCCGTCCCTGGTGCCTACATCCTGCAGCCCGCTCGACGTGGACTTGGCGCGCAGGTCGACATCGATCGTCGTTTCGAAGGGCAGAGGATAACGCAACGCCAAACCCGGCTCGATCAGGACGCGGGTCGGGTTTCCGAAGCGCGTGATGATCGTGGCTGCGCCGGAGCGAACCTGGACAACGCAAGCCGCAGCGACGACGATCAGCGCCAGTCCGACGGCGAGCACGACCCGATACCACCGGAAGGGCATCGCCTCGCTGCCGTGCTCATGATGGTCGTGGTGGTGATCGTGATCTTCGTGCTGATGCACATGGGTCATGGCTCGACCTCGTCGTTTCCTGCGGGGGCGCTGGCCTTGGGGGCTGCGTCCGGGTCAATCGGCATCGTCATGCTTCTGAGATCGATGGTCGGCGCCATCGCTCCGCCGATGCGATGGTCGAGGATGAGCGCCTTGGCCTGGCCCAGCCCCGCTGTCAGCTGGGTGAAATAGGCCTCGTCGAGGAACACCTGGCCAACGTTACGGTAAGCGGTCTGCTCGGCCTCGAACCGCAGCCTGGCGACGTCTGCCGCAGCAACGCTTTCACGCGCCGTGGCTGTTGCCTTGTCGCGCCCGAGGCTGACGATGCGCTGGGCCTCATTGGCCGATTGGGCGGCAAAACCGCGCTCGCGGGCGACCAGCGCCTGCGCTGTGATTTCGGCGGCCTGGACGGCGTGGTAGGCATTTGCGGCGCCTGCCGGCGGGTGGATGGCTTCGACCACCACCGCCAGCACTTCTATGCCGCTCTGAAGACGATCGAGGTCAGTCCGGATGGCAGCGGCAATTTCGTCCGCCATCTCCAGCCGGCCTGAGCCCAGCACATCGTCGAGGGTCCGGACGGCGAAATCATGCACCAGCACGCGACTGGCCGTCGCCTCCATCAGCGCCGGGATATCGGCCGTGTGATAGGTGGCGTCGAGGGCTGCCCGGTCGGACAGACCGATGCGGTAGACGAAGCGCACGTCCATATTGACGATCTGGAAGCTCTGCTTGCCCTCGGACCGGCTGGCGATAATCTGCGACTTCTCGCTGACATGGGTTCCATCCCACAGCCTGTTGGCACCGCTCGGTGCGGGTCCCTCGGCATCGGGCGCCGATAAATCGCTGCCGTCGCTGACGAAGGAGGTTGCGAGTTCGTGGACAATGCCGTTTTCGACAGAGACGGTCCGTCCGAAGGGCCAGGGTAGCCCGACATGCAGGCCGGAATGGATGACCGCGATGGGTCTTCCGAAACGCTCGTAGATGCCGCGCCCGCTCATCGGCACCGCAGTGACGCCGCTGAGAAGCCAGCCGACGACAGCAATGGCCAGCGCGACGGCGGGGAAAGTCCTGCCGATGAAGGTCAATGCCCAGATCTGCCGCAGATCGATGCCATGCCGGCTGCGCAATTCCGCCTGCAACGCTGTCAGCGGGCGTGGCGGCCAGCGCAAGATGCCGGCAAATAGGCTCTCGGCAAGCAATTGCGGCGGCCGTTCATCGCTCTGCGGGCCGAACATCGCAACGACGGCGCGCACGAGAAACTCCAGTCCCACCAGTATCGACAGGAAGGCAAGCAGGGCCGGCACCTTGACGGCCCAGAGATAGCCGGAGCCCACCAGCAGCAGGGAAAATGCCGAAAGCAACAGTGTGACGATCGGCAGCCGCGCGAGGAGCATCAGCGATTGGGCTTCGGGCCATTCGTCGGCATCGGCGGCGGCAAAGCCGCGCTCGACCACCAGCAGTCCGAAGGCGAGAACCAGGCAGAGGCCGCTGATCGTGTAGGCCATGGGGCCGAGGAAAAACGGCTGGGCGACCCAGGAAAGAGTGTCGAAGGCAACGAGCATCGAAAGAATAGCAAGGGCTGCAAGCGATGCTGCGCGTGCACCGAGGCGGTGTATGGAGGAGGCGGCGAGCATGGCGATCTTGCCGCTGAGACGCTCGATACGATCCTGCGACGGGCCGTCGCCGGGCTCTGTCGTGTTCCATGGTCGTAGTAGCAGGCCGCGCAGATGCTGCGACCACGCCGGTGCTGCCAGGCTCGAAAGCCCGGCCTTTCGCCGACGCCAATCGGCCACCTCGATGGCGGATCGCAGCCCGGTCGCAAACAGCATCAGGGCTGCGCCGTTACAGCCAAAGAAGGTCGGCCAGATCGATGCGGGGGCAAATGCGCCGGTTGCCCAACTGGCAATGAGCAAGACGGCCGCAGCGAGCCATACCCGCCCGCCATGCGTCGAGAGGGCACGGGCCTGGATTGCAGCGCGCTGATATCGCGGGGATGTGTCCGGATTGTTGTCCGGGTTGCCGAAGGACTTGTTCATCTGCACTGTTCGAGCACGACGCCGCGTGTATCTGAATACATTAGACCGGCAGGATGACCCGATCGGCGGCCAGATTATTAGGCGCCTTCCGACCCCGATGCTAGACCCTGTCGCGTGCAGCGCTTCAATTTCGCGGCAGTAAGGTGGGTGCGAAGCCACATTCCCCCATGGCGGGTGCAAAGGATAAACAGTTCGCCCGACAAACGGGACATGCGCGCGATTTTTGCCCGCATGTCCCTCACATGCCGATCAGGCGGCAAGCATGCCGTGGGGATCGAGCACGAATTTCTGTGCCGCCCCCTGATCGAAACTCTCGTAGCCCTGCGCTGCTTCTTCCAGCGAAATGATCTTTGCGTTGACGATATCGGCGATGGGCAGTCGGTCGTGCAGGATCGCCTGCATCAGCTGCCTGTTATACTTGATGACGGGTGTCTGGCCTGTGTGGAAGGACTGCGCCTTCGCCCAGCCCAGTCCGAACCGCATCGACAGGTTGCCGAGCTTGGCGGCGCTATCGACGGCGCCGGGGTCTTCCGTGACGTAAAGCCCGGGGATGCCGATGGAGCCTGCAGCGCGGGTGATTTCCATCATCTGGTTAAGGACGATGGCCGGCTGTTCGCCGCCGGCATGCCCGCGCGCTTCGAAACCGACGGCGTCGATCGCGCTGTCGACCTCGTTGCTGCCGGTCACCTCGGCGATCATGTCGCCCAGCCTGTCGCTGGCCGACAGATCGATCGGCTCGAAGCCGACCTTGGCGGCATGCGCCAGCCTCTCCTTGTTGAAATCGCCGATCATCACGACGGCGGCGCCGAGAATACGCGCAGAGGCTGCGGCTGCGAGGCCAACCGGTCCGGCGCCGGCGACATAGACGGTCGAGCCGACCCCGACGCCCGCCTTGACGGCACCGTGAAATCCGGTCGGCAGAATGTCGGATAACATGGTGAGATCGCGGATCTTGGCCATGGCCTTGTCACGGTCCGGAAATTTCAGAAGGTTGAAGTCGGCATAGGGGATCGTCACGTAACGGGCCTGCCCGCCGATCCAGCCGCCCATGTCGACATAGCCGTAAGCGCCGCCGGCGCGCGCCGGATTGACGGTCAGGCAGACGCCGGTGTCCTGGGCCTTGCAGCACCGGCAGCGACCGCAGGCGACATTGAACGGTACCGAGACGATGTCGCCGATCTCGAGCATTTCGACATCGATGCCCTTCTCGATGATCTCGCCGGTGATTTCATGGCCGAGAACCAGGCCAGGCAGGGCGGTCGTGCGACCGCGTACCATATGCTGGTCGGAGCCGCAGATATTGGTCGAGATGACTTTCAGGATGACGCCGTGCTCGATCCGCCGACCGTTCGGGGCCTCGAGTTTGGGATCGTCGATATCCCGGACCTCGACCTTGCCGGGGTTCAGATAGACCACGCCTCTGTTCTTGCTCATGATGATCTCCTCCATTGTTTGCCTGATCGACTCCTCTCGATGCAGGCAAGTGATCGTAGCGCGATTTTCGTCCGTTGGGTTGCCAATGTTCGAGGTCGCGTGGACATTATTCCATCGAACAGCGCTCCACGGGTCACCGGCCTGCGACGTCGGGTGTCTCGCACAGGGCAAGGCGCGCAATTTTCCGATATACCGATATGCGCGATCTCTCACCGCGCAGGCCTTTCATCTGCTACCGTCACGACAGCATCGGCCTTGGGTCGACAATGGAGCATGTCGAACATGGCGTCACCCAGTATTCTCCTCACGTTCAACGCGGGCTCGTCGTCCGTCAAGATCGGCATTTTCGAGATCGAAGACGCAACCGCCAGGATGATCGGCAAGGCCGTCATCGACCTCAGGGCAAAACCGCTGGTGTTCCAGGTCAGCCAGGGTCCCGAGCCCTTCGAGGCCGAAATGGAAAGCACGGTGACGGCCGATCTGCACGAAGTCATCGACGAAGCTTTTAAAATCCTGGCCGGCCATTTCGAGATGGATGCCATGGTTGCCGCCGGCCACCGCGTCGTGCATGGCGGAGACAGGTTCCTCGAAGCCGTCAAGCTCGACGACAGCGTCATCGATGCCATCGAGGCATTGACCCCGCTGGCACCGCTGCACCAGCCGGAGGCACTGCGCTTCATCCGCGCTGTCCGGCATCTGCGCCCGGACCTGGCGCAATCGGCCTCGTTCGACACGGCCTTCCACGGGACGCAGGACGAGCTTGTGCGACGCCTCGCCATTCCGCGCGCGCTGCATGACGAGGGCATCAAGCGTTACGGGTTCCACGGTCTCTCCTACAAATTCGTGGCCGCGGAACTTTCCCGTCGGGCCGAAAAGTCGGTCGGCAAAACCGTGATCGCCCATCTCGGCAGTGGCGCGAGCCTCTGCGCGCTGGAAGATGGGGTCAGCCGAGATTGCAGCATGGGCTTTTCCACCCTCGACGGCATTCCCATGGCAACCCGGCCCGGATGGCTGGACGCTGGTGTCCTGCTGCATCTGATCGGCCAGAAGAAGATGGCCTATGCCGAGGTTGAGGATCTGCTTTATCATCGATCCGGCCTGCTCGGTGTGTCTGGCACCAGTGCCGATACGCGGGCGCTGCTGGCGGACGACCGGCCGCAGGCAGCCGAGGCCATCGATCTCTTTGCGCTGAGGATCGCCGGCGAGATCGGCAGGATGGCCTCGACGCTCGGCGGTGTCGATACGCTGGTGTTCACGGCCGGCATCGGCGAGCATCAAGCGGCCATCCGGGGAAAAATCGTCACGCGTCTTGCCTGGCTCGGAGCGCAGATCGATGCGTCGGCCAATGCCGAGAACGTCTTCGTCATAAGCAAAGCCGAAAGCCGGATCGCAATCCATGTCGTCGCCACCAACGAGGAGCAGGTGATCGCCGACGAAGCCCTGTCGATTATCGGCCGAATTTGATCCATGTCAGATTATTGACGTCCGGTTGCGTTAGTATCGCGGACGAAGCCTAGCCGTGTGGGCCCGGCAGTTGCACCGCTTCGGTCGACATTATCAGGCCATGTGTACAATCGACATGAGGGATCACGATGGACGGGAACACAAAGTCGGTAGCAATGCCGCTCAGTGCCGAAGAACTTCACTGCATGGATGCCTGGTGGCGGGCGGCGAACTACCTCAACATCGGTCAGATCTACCTGTCCGCAAATCCCCTGCTGCGCGAAGAGCTGACCGTAGACCATATCAAGCCGCGGCTGCTCGGCCACTGGGGAACGTCGCCCGGCCTCAACCTGATCTATGTCCACCTCAATCGGCTGATCAAGAAATACGATCTGGACACGATCTATATGGCAGGCCCCGGCCATGGGGGCCCTGCCTTGATCGCCAACGTCTGGCTGGAAGGCAGCTATACGGAGTTCTATCCTGACATTACCCGCGACGAAGCAGGCATGCTGCGGCTCTTCCGGCAGTTCTCGACGCCCGGGGGCGTTCCGAGCCATGTCAGCGTCCCGACGCCCGGCTCGATCCACGAGGGCGGTGAACTCGGCTATGTGCTGGTGCACGCTTTTGGCGCCGTCATGGACAATCCGGACCTGCTGGTCGCCGCCGTCGTCGGCGATGGCGAAGCCGAGACCGGGCCGCTTGCGGGCAGCTGGAAGAGCATCGATTTCATCAATCCCACCCGTGACGGCGCGGTGCTGCCGATCCTGCATCTCAACGGCTACAAGATTTCCGGCCCGACGGTCTGGGCCAGGCACAGCGACGAGGACCTGACCAAATTCTTCGAGGGCCAGGGTTACAAGCCCTATTTCGTCGAGGGCGATGTGCCCGAAAAAGTCCACCAGGCATTTGCGTCGGTGCTCGAAACTGCAGTGCTGGAGATCCGCGAGATCCAGTCGAAGGCACGCAGCGGTGCCTCGCATGGGCGACCGCAATGGCCGGTGATCGTCTTGCGGACGCCAAAAGGCTGGACGGGACCGAAAGTTGTCGACGGCCTGCAGATCGAAGGCACGTTCCGCGCCCATCAGGTGCCCGTTTCGGACGTCCTGACCAAGCCGGAGCATCTTCAAATCCTCGATGATTGGCTTCGCAGCTACAAGCCGGAGGAGCTTTTCGATGACGCGGGATGCTTCCGCGCGGAATTTGCCCATCTCGCACCTGCCGGCAATCGCCGCATGGGCTCCAACCCCAACGCCAATGGCGGCCTGCTGACGGTGCCGTTGAAACTACGGGATTTCGAGAACTATCAGTTCAAGTTCGAGGAGCGTGCCCGCCAACGCATCGGCTCTACCAGCGTTCTCGGCAACTATCTGCGCGATATCTACGAGGACAACCCGCATAATTTCCGGCTGTTCTGCCCCGATGAGACCAATTCGAACCGGCTCGGCGCCATCTTCGACGTTTCCGACCGATGCCTGGTCAGCGAGATCCTGCCCGGTGACGATCACGTGTCGCATGATGGGCGGGTGATGGAAGTACTCAGCGAGCACTGCTGCCACGGCTGGCTGGAGGGCTACACGCTGACCGGCCGTCACGGCCTGTTTGCGACTTACGAGGCCTTCGCCATGATCGTCGATTCCATGTCGATGCAGCACGGCAAGTGGCTCGAACACGCAAAGCGGGTGCCATGGCGCGCCGACGTTCCGTCGCTCAATTACTTGCTGACCTCCACCTGCTGGCGCAACGATCATAACGGTTTCAGCCATCAGGGGCCCGGCTTCATCGATACCGTCATCCACCGCAAGCCGACCGTAGCGCGCGTCTATCTGCCGGCCGATGCCAATTGCCTGCTGTCGGTTGCCGATCATTGCCTCAGAAGCGTCAACTACCTGAACCTGATCGTCATCGACAAGCAGCCGCAGTTGCAATGGCTGACGATAGACGAAGCCAAGGTCCATTGTGCCAAGGGCGCCAGCGTCTGGGACATGTACAGCAACCAGCCGGACGAACCGGATGTCGTGCTGGCCTGCGCCGGCGACATCCCGACGCAGGAGACGATAGCCGCTGCCTGGATGCTCCGGAAGCACGCGCCCGGCCTCAAGGTGCGTGTTGTCAACGTGGTCGACCTGATGCGGCTGTCACCGGCTGACCGCCATCCCCATGGCATGACGGATGCCGATTTCACCGACATCTTCACGCAGACGGCGCCGGTCATTTTCACCTTCCACGGCTACCCCGGCGTCATCCACGATCTGCTGCATGGACGTGACGCCCATGATCGCTTCCACGTTCGCGGTTATCTCGAGGAGGGAACGACGACGACGCCATTCGACATGGTGGTTCTGAACAGGATCAGCAGGCTGCATCTCTGCCTGGATGTCCTGCGCTATGTGCCGGGCGCGCTGATCGAGCATGGAGAAATTGCGACCCTCTGCACCGAGATGCTAAAAGAGCACGATCGCTATATCCGCGCGCACTTCGACGACCTGCCCGAGATCAAGGATTGGGTCTGGTCGGACTAGCAATCATCAAGATAATGGCAGCGAATGACCGTCGCCCTCATTCGCTGCTGTCGTCGCGGCCGCTGAACACGTAGCCGATGCCCCGCACCGACTTGATAATTTCCGGCTTTTTCGGATCGCGCTCGATCTTCTTGCGCAGACGGGCGATTTGGGCGTCGATCGTCCGGTCGAAGGCTTCGAGATTGCGGCCCCGGGTCATGTCCATGAGGGCCTGTCGCGTCAGGACCCGTCGGGGGCTTCTCGCCAGAACCGCGAGCATGTCGAACTCACCCGTCGTCAACTCGATGTTAGCATGGTCGCTCGAGGACAGGACGCGCCGGTCGATGTCCAGTGTAAAGCCGTCGAAACGGATCAGCTCCCTCACCTCTACCGGGGCTGCCGGCATTGGACGACGGCGGCGCAGGATCGTCCGGACGCGGGCAAGGACTTCCCGCAGGTGAAAGGGTTTTGCGATGTAATCGTCGGCACCGATCTCCAGTCCGACGATCCGGTCGATGACATCGTCCCGGCCGGTCAGCATGATGATCGGAATGTCGGAGCCGGCCCGGATATCCCGCGCCAGCGTCAGTCCATCGTCGCCGGGCAGCACGAGGTCGAGAAGTATGGCGTCGAATGCCATCGTCGTCATGGCCCGCTTCATCGATTTGCCGTCATGGGCAACGGTGACCCCGTAGCCTTCTTCCTCGAAATACCGCTGCAGCATCTGGCAAATTCGCGGGTCGTCATCGACGACAAGGATATGAATTTTCGAAATCAAATCATCAGGCATGGCGTCGCCGATCGTAAACGCGGGGCGGCTGTTACAGTCCGTTACAATTTGGCACTGTTTATCACAGCGGCATCGTTCCTACGTAACGGGCGACGGGTCAATTGCTCTGGTGAAATGAACAGAGGTTTGACCCATGTTTTCGGAAAGTGCTCATCATCTTTCGACCAACGTAGTCCGAATGACGCCGGGCGGCCCCTCGACACTCTCCTGCGCCTTCCAGTGGCGGCCCCAGGAAATGCTCGATGCCGGCGATGCCCTGTTCTGGGAGGGTGACAAGGCAAGCCACATTTTCGAGGTGACCGAGGGTCTGTTTCGGGTCTGCAAGATCATTGCCGATGGCCGTCGCATCATTACCGGCTTTCTCTTCCCCGGCGACATCATCGGCCTCTCGTTTCGCAATCTCTATCTGTATACGGCAGAGGCCGTGACATCGGCGAGGGTACGCCGCTGCTCGCGGCTCCATTTCCAGCAGGCAATCAACGAGGACGCCGGACTGCAGCCGAAGCTGTTTGCGAAGTTGTGCGAAGAAATGGCGGCAGCGCAGGATCACATGGTTCTGCTCGGTCGGAAATCCGCCGAGGAGCGCCTTTGCAGCTTTTTCCTGATGCTGGCCCGCCGGCACGAGCGCGCTGCAGAGTCCAGAATGACAGTCGACCTGCCCATGAGCCGCCAGGACATAGCCGACTTCCTGGGCCTGACGATCGAGACCGTTTCGCGCAACATCACCAGACTGACGATAGCAGGCGTCATCAGTCCGGTTGGCAGGCACAGCATTGAAGTGAGGTTGAACAGGCTTTCCTTGCTTGCGGGAGATTGCGATGCAGACAATAACAACACACCGGATGACAAGAGACGCCAGTTGGCCAATTGCTGACCGTCGGGATAGAGGCATGATAGACAGTTTCACGGCACATCGCGGTTCCGACGATCTGGGAAAAGGCGAGATCGAGCGCATCCTCGACGGCGCGACCATCATCGTCCACGGACTGGATGGGGTCGTTACCCGCTGGACCGGCGGATGCGAGGAGCTATACGGCTGGAAGCGCGAGGAGGCGCTCGGCCGGCTTGTCCATGAACTGCTGGCGACGGAATTCGCAGTCCCGGCCGACGAGGTGCAACGTGACCTGCTCGCCAACGGCGTGTGGACCGGCGAAGTCAGGCAGAGGCGCAAGGACGGACAGGTGCTTCATGTCGCAAGTCGCTGCGTGATCGCCGTGCGGGAGGGCGACGGCACGCGCGTCATTTTCCAGACTAACAACGACGTTACGGCCCTGCGCCATGCGCAGGGCGAGCTTGCAAGCCGGGAGGTCCATCTCAGCTCCATTCTGGAGACGGTGCCGGAGGCCATGGTGGTCATCGACGACGTCGGGAAGATCACATCTTTCAGCGCCGCTGCCGAGCGCCTTTTCGGCTATGGAGCAGCAGAGATCTGCGGGCGGAACGTTCGCGACCTCATGCCGCAGCCCGATCGCAACGCCCATGACGGATATCTGTCTCACTATATGACCACCGGCGAGCGGCGCATCATCGGCTACGGGCGCGTCGTCACCGGCCAGCGCAAGGACGGAACGCTGTTTCCGATGGAGCTCTCCGTTGGCGAGGCCATTTCGAACGGCGAGCGGATTTTTACCGGGTTCATCCGCGACCTGACCAGCCGGCACCGGATTGAGGAAGAATTGCGCCAGGCGCAGAAGATGGAAGCCGTCGGGCAGCTGACAGGCGGCCTTGCCCACGATTTCAACAATCTGCTGACTGTGATCAGCGGCAATCTCGAAATGCTGGAAGCCAAGCTGCACGACGAGGGGCAGCTGTCGCTGTTGCGCGAGGCGCAGTATGCAGCCGAGGACGGCGCGAAGCTCACGGCGCAACTGCTTGCCTTCGGTCGAAGGCAGCCGTTGCATCCAAAGCCCGCCGACATCGGCAAGCTGGTCGGCAGCTTTTCCGACCTCTTGCGAAGGACGCTCGGCGAAACCGTCGAACTGCGCACCGTCGTCTCCGGGTCTTCCAATCTGGCGCGGGTCGATACATCGCAGCTGCAGAATGCGCTTTTGAACCTGACATTGAACGCCCGGGATGCAATGAGCGAAGGCGGGCGGCTGACGATCGAGATCAGTCGCGTCCGGCTGGATGTAGACTACGTCACACGCTATCCCCATGTTCGCACAGGCGATTACGTGCTGATCTCGGTGGCTGACACCGGCGAGGGAATGCCAGAAGATATCCGCAAGCATGCATTCGAGCCGTTTTTCACGACCAAGGCCATGGGTGCGGGGACGGGTCTCGGCCTCAGCATGGTCTATGGTTTCGCCAAGCAGTCGGGCGGGCATGTCGAGCTTGAAAGTATCGAGGGGTCCGGCACCAATGTTCGGATATTCCTTCCCGTCTTGCGCTATGCTCAGCCTCCCGAGATGGCCGTCGCGGCCGAGGTCGGCGATGGCCCGCGCGGCAGCGAACTTATCCTGGTCGCCGAAGACGATCCGCGCGTGCGCCGCATCGTCGTGGCGCGGCTGGAGGAGGCCGGTTACCGGGTTCTGGAGGCTGCAAACGGCCCGGATGCGCTCACCCTGTTCGAAAAGACGCCCGAGATCGCACTGATCCTGACCGATATCGCCATGCCGGGTGGCATGACGGGCGACAAGCTGGCGGAGCGCGCGCGCCTGCTGCGGCCCGACGTCAGGATCCTGTTCACCTCCGGCTATGCGTCGCCGCAAATCGCCGAGGGCGAAATGTCGAACGACGCCAGCTGGCTGAAGAAGCCCTACACGGCACGCGAACTTGCGGTGCGACTGCGGGAATTGCTCGACTGATACCGGCGGGGTGCTGGACGGACGTTGTCGGTGCGAATTGACAAAACGTTGACCCCTTTGCGCTAGCCTGCCCGAAACCACGCTGGAGCCGGACATGTCGATGCGCCTTTACCGTTATGCCGTGATGATCGCGTCGCTTGTGTTTCCGGGCCTCGCTGCCGCTGAGACCCAGTGGACGGCACAGCTCAACCAGTGGTCCGTCGGCTTCGACGTCGGAACGGATGCGCCTTACTGTCGGCTTCTCTGGGACAGTCACCTCGGCAAGACCGTGGAATTCCGCGCTAGCCGCGATACGACGCGCTGGCTCGTCTCCAGGGATGGCTGGTCCATCCCCGCAGGAACTAAGACCACCGTCACCATTGTCGATGGCACCCGACGCATCGTCGCGCCTGCCGCCTTCTTCGATGCCAGGACGCTGCAGGTCTGGACCAAGGATGGCAAGACCAGCGACGGTCCCATCAGGCGGCTGGTCACCGATGCGTTTCAGGGCAGGCCCGACGTGCAGCTGACGTTTTCCGGAAATGAGCCGGACTGGACCGTGCCAATGTCGCGCGTGCAGACGCTTTATCCGGAGTTCGTCCAGTGCATGGGCCGCCTGAGCGGCCAAACCCCTCAGACCGCAGAGACAGCGTCAGCCCAGCCATTCTGACGAGAGACCCGCATGCTGTGCCCGGACCTCAGACTGCAAGACTGAAGCGGCCGGTCGTGTCCCATCGGTGGCGGTCGAAGATCGCTGCCGCGACACGAACGACAGCGCGTCCTGCTGCGGTCATTGCCACAACACCCTCCTGCACAACGACCAGTCCGTCGTCGATCATTGGCTGAAGTGCGGTGAATTCGTCCGCGAAATCCTTTCCGCCAGCGACCTTGCCAAGGTCGACGCGAAAATTGCACATCAGGGATTCGATGATTTTCGCCCGTACCTGGTCATCGGTGTCCATCAGGCAGCCACGGATGCTGGCCAGCTTTTTCTCTCCCACCGTTCGACAATAGCGCGGATTGTCCGCCATGTTCTGGACGTATCCATCCGGAAGCCTCGATATCGCCGAGGCGCCGAAGCCGAGAAGCATCGGGCAGTCGTCATCGGTATAGCCCTGGAAGTTGCGGTGCAGCCGCTGCCCGTGGGACGCGATGGCAAGGCTGTCATCCGGCCTGGCGAAATGGTCGAGCCCGACTGCCTCATAGCCATGCCGCAGGAGTTCCGAGAAGACGGTTGCCGCTTGCTCGATGCGCTCGGCCGAAGTGGGGAGGGCGCTGCCGTCTATCTGGCGCTGGTTGGCCCGGCGGTCCGGCATATGGGCGTAACCATAGCATGCGATGCGATCCGGACGCAGTTCGGCGACTGCCTGACAGGTCTGCGTCAAAGAGGATACCGTCTGCTTTGGGAGGCCGTAGATAAGGTCGAAATTCAGTCGGTCGATTCCAGCGGTCCGCAGATGGGCGACGGCGGACTGCACGGTTTCGATCGGCTGGATGCGCCCGATCGCGGCCTGCACCTGCGGGGCGGTGTCCTGGACACCGAGGCTGGCCCTGTTGATGCCCATCGCACGAAGGTCGGCAGCCAGCGCTTGGTCGACATAGCGTGGGTCGAGTTCGATCGCGTGTTCGCCGGCCTTTTCGAATGTGAAGTGGCTGTGCAGGACGTCCAGCACGGATTTCATGCCGGATGCACCGAGAATGCTCGGTGTGCCGCCGCCCCAGTGCAACCGGACAACATTGGATCTGCCGCCGAGATGACCGGCGACCGTCTCGATTTCCGTCTCCAGCGCCCGCCTGTAGGCGTCGATGACATCCTCGCGGCGGGTAAGCTTGGTATGGCAGCCGCAATAGAAACAAAGCTCGCGGCAATAGGGGACGTGCAGGTAGACGGATACTCGTTGACCGGCACCCACGCGCCCGAGCCAGCGGGCGTGGTGATCCGGAGTGACGGCCGCTGAAAATTCCGCAGCCGTCGGGTAGGATGTATAGCGCGGCACGGCAAGGGCTGCATAGCGCCGTACGATATCGTCGCCGCTGCTCATTTCCCGTCGCGGTCCCGGTCAGGTTTGGCGGGGACAAGCGCGAGCTGACGATCCTCGCGCATCTCGAACCACATTGCATTGAGGATCGCGAAGGAACAGGCCAGCCCGACGCCGAGGATCCAGGTGAAATACCACATATCGTTGTCTCCTTAGTAGGCGTTGGGGTTGCGGCCGAGCGAGGCTGTCGTCACCGTGCCACGCATGACGCGGAAGACGAAGCCCGTGTAGATGAGAATGATCGGCAGGAAGATAATCGTGGCGATCAGCATGATGAACAGCGTCAGGTGGCTCGACGATGCATCCCAGACCGTCAGGCTGGCTGCCGGATGGATGGAGCTTGGCAGCAGGAAGGGAAAAAGCGACAGGCCGGCCGTCGAAATGATGCCGACGATGGCGATTGTCGTGCCCAGCAATGCTGTTTTCAAGGCTCCACCGGAAAGGCAGACGAGTGCCAGCAGGGAGCCGAGGAAGCCAAGGGCGGGGGCCGCAATCATCCAGGGATGAGTGCCGTAGTTGCTGAGCCAGCCGCCCGAGACGAGGACGACCGTCTTCGACAGCGGATTGGAAGGGCCAAGCGCATCCTGGACGCTGGATACGACATAGCCATCCATACCAATGCCAACCCAGAGACCGCCCATAGCAAACAGCACAATGCTTGCCAGCGCAGCCGCACGACCATAGAGGCGCGCCCGCTCTGCAACCTGGCCCTCTGTCCTCAGCGTGATGAGCGCTGCGCCATGGGCAACCAGCATGGAGACACTAAGCAGGCCAGCGAGCAGCGCGAAGGGACGCAGCAGCCCGAAGAAGTTGCCGGTGTAGCTGGCGCGCAGGGTTCCGTCGAGGTCGAAGGGGACGCCGAGCAGGACATTGCCTACGGCCACGCCGAAGATCAGCGCCGGCACAAAGCCGCCGATGAACAGAGCCCAGTCCCAGGTTGCCCGCCATGTCGGATCTTTCATCTTGCCGCGGAACTTGAAGGCGACCGGACGCAGGATGAGTGCCAGAAGAATAGCGATCATGGCGAGATAGAAGCCGGAGAAGGAGACGGCATAGAGGGCCGGCCAGGCGGCGAAGATGGCGCCGCCACCCAGCACCAACCAGACCTGGTTGCCTTCCCAGGTCGGGCCGAGAAGGTTGATGACGACGCGCCGCTCTTCGTCCGTGCGAGCAACGAAGGGGAGCAGGGCGCCGACGCCGAGATCGTTGCCGCCCATGATGGCAAAGCCCATCAACAGGATGCCGAGCAGGGCCCACCAGATCATTCGCAGTATTTCATAGTCGAGGGGAATCGTGTTCATCATCGTTCTCTCTGCGCTTGAGGTTAGGCGGCCGCGCTTTTAGGCATCTGAATTGGTTCGGCGGATCCGTCGAGCATGGCGTAGTCCCCGGGGCCGACCTTGATGGTCTTCAGCATCAGAATGATCATGACGACCAGAAGGGCGGTATAGAGGACCAGGAAGAAGCCGAGGCTGATCAGCATGTCGATCACGCTGAGACCCGAGGCGGCATAGAATGTCGGCAGCACACCCTCGATAGCCCAGGGCTGACGGCCATATTCCGCCACCAGCCAGCCGGATTCGATGGCGAGCCACGGGACCGGCATGCTCCAGAGCGCTATCCTGAGCAGCGTCCTGTTGTTTCCAAGCTTGTGGAGGCTGCTGAGCACAAAAGCGGTGGCGAAGAACACGATCATGTAGAGGCCGAGCGCCACCATGATGCGGAACGTCCAGAACAGCGTGCCGACGTCGGGGATGGTATCGCGGGCGGCCTGGTCGATCTCATCGGGCGTGGCGTTGACGATGTCCTCGCGGTAGCGTTTGAGCAGCAGGGCATAGCCGAGATCCGGCCAGTTCTTGGCAAAGGCTGCCCGTGCGGCCTGGTCCTTCGGATCCTTGCGGATCGCGTCGAGATCGGCGGACGCCAGCAGGCCGTTGCGGATACGCTCTTTGGCATGGTCGACCAGCGGCAGGATGCCCTGGACTTCGGTATTGAGGCTACGCGTCGTCATGAGCCCCAGCACCCAGGGGATCTTGACCTCGAAGCGGTTGCCGTCCTTGCCGGGTATCGCGAACAGGGTGAGGCCGGCCGGTGCAGGCTCGGTGTGCCACATCGCCTCGATGGCGGCGATCTTCATCTTCTGGTGTTCTGTGGCGACATAGCCGCTTTCGTCACCGAGCACGACGACCGATAAGGCCGAGGCGATGCCGAAGCTGGCGGCGACGGCCATGGAGCGCTTGGCAAGGTCGAGGTGGCGGCCGCGCAGCATGAACCAGGCGCTGACAGCCATGACGAACATGGCCCCCGTGGTATAGCCGGCACTGACGGTATGAACGAATTTTGCCTGTGCCACCGGATTGAACAGCACGGCGGCGAAATCGGACACTTCCATGCGCATCGTGTCTGGATTGAAGGTGGAGCCGACCGGGTTCTGCATCCAGCCGTTGGCGATCAGGATCCACAGGGCCGAGAAATTGGCGCCGAGCGCGACCAGCCAGGTGACGACCAGATGGCCGGCCTTCGGCAGACGGTCCCAGCCGAAGAAGAAGAGGCCGATAAAGGTTGCCTCCAGGAAGAAGGCCATCAGCCCCTCGATGGCAAGCGGCGCACCGAAGACGTCGCCGACATAATGGCTGTAATAGCTCCAGTTCATGCCGAACTGGAACTCCATGACTATGCCTGTCGCGACGCCCATTGCAAAGTTGATGCCGAACAGGGTGCCCCAGAAGAGCGTCATGCGCCGCCAGACTTCACGGCCGGTCATCACGTAGACGCTTTCCATGATCGCCATGAGGAAGGACAGTCCCAGCGTCAGCGGGACAAAGAGAAAATGGTAAAGTGCGGTCGCCGCAAATTGCAGGCGTGCCAAATCCACAACGGTGAAGTCGATCATGCGCGCGTTCCTATCAGTGTGCCGGCCGGATGCCGGGCCTGCAGGTTGCTACGCCCAGCCCCGAGGACACGCATTGATTTATGTCAATGCCTCCCCCCGGCGGCTCGGGCACTGACTGTGACAGTGAAAACGGCATGGCCTTCGCAGGATAGAGAGCCTGCTGCGGCGGTTGAGGGCAGCGATGACGGCAGAACACGGTATCAATCAAAGACAGTGGTTATCCCGGCTTCAGCGGCATGGCGGCAAGGCCATGGTGGTTGCCTGTGCCCTGCCGATGTTATCCGGGATGCTGCTGGTGGGGCAGGCCCTGCTGCTTTCCGAGATCCTCGGTCGGGTCATCGTGTCGCGGCAGTCTGTCACGGAGGTGCTTCCGGCTGTCGGCTTGTTCATCGGCATCTTCATCGCGCGGATCGGGCTGGGGCTCGGCGCCGAGAGCGCCGGTATCGTCGCCGCCGAACGTATCAAGCTGTATCTGCGCCGACTGCTGCATCGCCACATCTTCGATCAGCGGCCGGACTGGATGGCGCTGCGCTCCTCGGGTGCACTCAGTTCCGCAGTCATCGACCAGACGGATGCGCTGGATGGCTATTTCGCCCGATTTGTCCCGGCGATGATCCAGGCGGCTGTGCTGCCCATCGTCTTTGCCATGGCCGTCATGCCGGTCGACTGGATCGTGGCACTGTTGTTCCTGCTGACTGCGCCGCTCATTCCCATCTTCATGGCACTGGTCGGATGGGGCGCGCAGGCAGCCACCGATGCCCAGGCGCAGGCGATGTCCCGCCTGTCCGGCTTCTTCGCCGACCGTTTGCGCGGTATCGTGACGCTCAAACTGTTCGGCCGGGCCGAGAGTGAGACGACGAAGGTGCTGGATGCTAGCCATGACCTGCGGCTGCGGACCTTGCGCGTGCTGCGCATCGCGTTCCTTTCGTCGGCTGTGCTGGAATTCTTTGCGGCGCTCGGCGTCGCAGGCGTCGCCCTCTATGTCGGCCTCAGCTATCTCGGCTTCGTCCATATCAGGGTGTCGCCTTTTACGCTGCAGGCAGGTTTGTTCTGTCTGCTGATGGCGCCCGAGGTCTATCAGCCGCTGCGGCTGCTCGCTGCCCACTATCACGACCGGCAATCCGCCAAGGCGGCCATCGTCGAGATCGCCGCGCTGTTTGGCGATCTCCCGGAAAACGGCGTCGAAACATCCAGCCGGCCGGCCTCGATGCCGCTGACGGGAGGGGCGATCGCTGTTGCCGCTTCCCATCTCGGGCTTGCCACCCCGGACGGCGGGCGGCGGCTGCTTGAAAATGCCACCCTGTCCCTTGCTGCCGGCAGCCATGCGGCGCTCCTCGGCGAGAGCGGCATCGGAAAGTCGACGTTACTGGAAGCCATTGTCGGGCTCAGGGCCTTCGAGGGACGCATCTGTCTTGAAGGACATGAGCTACAGTCTATTGACCCCGCCGGGCTGCGCAATGCGGTGGCCTTCCTTGGCCAGCGGCCTATGCTGTTTGCGGGGACAATCGCCGATAACATTCGTTTCGGCGCGCGACTGGCAAGCGAAAGCGATCTTTCCCGCGCGGCAGAACTCGCGGGCGTCCTTGGATTCACCAACGCCCTGCCCGACGGGCTCAATACGGCAATCGGCGCGGGCGGGCGGGGCGTGTCCGGCGGCGAGGCGCAGCGGATCGCTCTGGCAAGGATTTTCCTGCGCGACCCCGGCCTGATTGTTCTCGACGAGCCGACGGCGCATCTCGACCGCGAAACCGAGAGCCGCGTTCTCGATGCGCTGCAGGTCTTTGCACGCGGTCGAACCCTGCTGGTCGCCACCCATTCGCTCGCCGTGGCCGAGCGCTTCTTCCATGTATTCCGCGTCGCCGGCGGCGATATCGTGCCGGTCGTAAAGCCAAGGCCGAAGGTATTGCTCGCGTTTGAGGAGAATGCCGCATGATAGCCCTCATGTCCTTCCTGCCGCTGTTTCGCACCCGGGCACTGCGGTTCGGCCTCGCCTTCGGCCTTGGTGCGCTGACGCTCGTTGCCGGCATGGCACTGCTTGGCGTTTCCGGATGGTTCCTGACTGCGGCTGCCCTGACGACCGCAGCTGCGAGTTTCAACCTGTTCGGGCCGTCGTCGCTGATCCGCGGCTTTTCATTGATCCGCATCGGCGCCCGCTATGGAGAAAAGCTCGTCGGTCACGATGCAACGCTGTGGCTGCTTGCCGATCTCCGGGGTTGGCTGTTTTCGCGGCTGATACCCCGTATGCCGCTCAAGGACACCGGTATCAGCCACGGCGACCTCGTCAGCCGGCTGACGGCCGACATCGATACGCTCGACACGGCGTTTCTGGTGGCCATTGGCCCGATGCTGACGGCGCTGGTGCTCGGGGCGACGATGAGTGCGATCCTCGGCTGGTACATACCCGCGGGGGCAGTGGTCTATGCGGTGACGCTTGCAACTGCGACCCTGGCGGTGCCCGCCGTCCTCGTTGGAGCGACGCTGGCGCAGGGGCGGTCCGTGATCGCGGCATCGGCTGCAGTCCGCAGCGCCGCCCTGCAAAGCATGGACGGGCTGGCGGACTTCATCGTCTTCGACCAGATCGCCATGGCAGAGAAGCAGTTCGACGATGCCGCGAACGCCGTGGGATCGGCGCGGCGGCGTCTCGCGTTACGGGGAAGCATTGCCAGCGCCATGGTCCAGCTTCTGGCCGGCACGGCGCTGGTCGGCGTGCTGTGGTTCGGCATCCAGAGCTTTCAGCGTGGCGATATCGGCGGCCCGCTGCTGGTCGGTCTGCTGCTGGCGACGCTTGCAAGCTTCGAGGCGACCGGTGCAATCGTTCGCAGCGTCTCGCGCCTGAGCTCCTCTATTGCTGCGGCCGAACAGATACGGGCAGTCGCCGACAGCCCGCCTGCGGTGGTTGATCCCGGGCGACCGGTGGCAATGCCGGAAGGCAACGACATCGCCTTCCACGGCGTGCGTTTCGGGCATCATGCCGACAGGACGATCCTGGTGGATGTCAGTTTTAAGGTCGCCACAGGGTCCCGCGTCGTGATCCTCGGTGCCAGCGGCTCCGGCAAGTCGACGTTGATGGCGCTGCTGCTTCGCCTCTTCGATCCGCAGGCTGGCACGATCACACTCGGCGATGTCGATCTTCGTTGGCTGAGGCAGGACGAACTGCATCGGCGCATCGCGCTTCTGACCCAGGATACGCAAGTCTTCATGGGAAGCCTGCGAGACAATCTGCTGATGGGCGATCCCGGCGCAAGCAGCGAGCGTCTCTGGCACATGCTCGACGCGGTCCGCCTCGGCGACGTCGTCCGGCGGCTGCCAGACCAGCTGGATGGCTATGTCGGCGAAAAGGGCTGGACACTGTCCGCCGGACAGGCGCGTCGCCTGTGTCTTGCGCGCGCGCTTCTCTCGAAAGCTCAAATCCTCGTTTTGGACGAACCGACGTCCAATCTCGATCCGGAGACAGAGCGCGCGTTTTTCGAGGATCTCTGCAATCTGGCGACAGGAAAAACGGTCATCCTTGCCACGCACGCAAAGCCGCCGTCGGGCGTCTTCGACCAGTGCTACGTTATGACGGAGGGAAAGATGGCGGTATCTGGGGCAACCGCCACAGAGGAGCCGCGAGGGCCAAGTGTTGAGAACGTCCCACTCTGGAGCGTTCCGAAGGACTGTTAATGCTGAGTTCACCATGATCGACTGAAGCGCTCTCAGGTCCATAAGAGAGTGAAACATTAGTAATGCATAACACGTTTACATTGTGACGGATCGATAGCACCCGCTATCAGTCCGTTTCAACAGGAAGCGCGCGCTCCTCGACCTAGTCCCGCCAGTGACATCAGTCACGGGCTAAACCAACGAGGATGATAATCATGCAGAATCTCAGAAAGAGCATTTCGCTTGCCGTTCTTCTATCTGCGGCAACTGTGGTATCCGTACAGGCCCAACAGGGCGGCTCCAACCGCGGAGGCCTTGGCCTGGGCGGCGGGGTATCACTCGGCGGAGGTCGTGGACTGGGCGTCGGCGTGGGCGCTTCCGTCGGCGGCATTAATGCCGGCGTCGGTGCGAACGTCGGCGGCTCCACCGGTGTGAATGCCGGTGTCGGCGCAAATGTAGGCGGTTCCAATGGTGTTAATGCCGGAGCCGGAGCATCGATCGGTGGTGCGCAAGGCGTGAACGCGGGAGCAACTGCCTCGATTGGTGGGTCAAGCGGTGTCAATGCTGGTGTCGGTGCGTCGGTTGGAGGCGGCAATGGCGTCAGCGCGGGTGTCGGAGCGTCAATTGGTGGATCCGGCGGCGGCGGCAATGGATCCACTGGCGGCGGCGGCAACGGATCCACCGGCGGCGGCAATGGATCCACCGGCGGCGGCGGCAACGGATCCACCGGCGGTGGCAGCACCGGATCCATCGGCGGCGGCAACACCAGCGGGACTGGTCTTGGATCTGGCAACAATGCAGGTGTAGGCTCGGGTCTGGGCGGTCGGGCGGCAACCCGACGCGCTGCTATCGCGTACCAGGGGATGTCGCCCACTCAGCAGAAGCTCGTCCTCACCCGCTGCAAGACCTTCGGAGCCGGAAATGCCGATCCCGGTCTGGCTGCTCTCTGCAAGCTCCTGAAGCAAATCGCCGCGCGCTAGGTCTCCCGAGATTACCAACCTAAAACACGATGGCGCCCTGTGTGAAAACATGGCGCCATCTTTTTTGCTGGCAGTCGTATCCCGTCACCATCGACCCAGGTGCGGAGGGTTCCGAGCCTTATCCCCGCCCTATGAACGGCATGCTCGAGGCCATGATGGTGATGAACTGGACGTTGGCGGCGAGGCTCATTTTCGCCATATTGAGGACGGTGGCACCCACGGTTGCGACGTCCATGGTGGGTTCGACAGCAATCGTGCCATCCGCCTGTGGCACGCCCTTGGCCATGCGCGTCGTCATATCCGTGGCGGCGTTGCCGATATCGATCTGCGAGGCAACGATGTTGTGGATGCGCCCGTCGAGGCTGATCGATTTGGTGAGGCCGGTCACAGCGTGCTTGGAGGCCGTATAGGGTGCTGAGCCTGGCCGCGGCGTGTGGGCCGAGATCGAGCCGTTGTTGATGATGCGTCCGCCCCGTGGCGTCTGGTCGCGCATCATGCGGTAGGCCCGGTTGGCACAGAGAAACATTCCGTTGATGTTGACGGAAATGACGGCTTGCCATTGCTCGAACGTCACGTCGCCGAAATTCGTCGTGGGCGCACCCACGCCGGCATTGTTGAACAGCACGTCCAGCCGCCCTGCCTTAGCCTCCAGTTCGGCAAAGAGCGCGTCGACCGACGCCGGGTCGGTGACATCTGTCGGAACGATCAACGGTATGCCCGCCATGGCCAGAGAGGCTGTTTCTTCCAGCGGCTCCGCACGGCGACCGGCGAGCGCAACGACGTAGCCATCCCCCAGGAGCGCCAGCGCTACCGCTCTTCCGATGCCTGAACCTGCGCCCGTGACAACTGCAACCCGGCCATCCATCATGCTTTCATCCTGTAAACGATGCGGTATGTGTCATGTTAGCTCAAAGGCTCGCCGGCGCATAATCGTTTGCGGTAAACAGGTGGTGGTGTACCCGGCCTGTGAACATCTTCAGAAGTTCGCCACTGACCTCGCGGCTTTGGTAGCGGACATCCGAGCGAAGTGCGGCATCAACGGCATCCATGTCGGGGTAGCGAACTGCAAGGGCCATTGCATAGACCGGCGCCCCTTCATCGCGATCGAAGCCATCGAGGACGCGAACTTCCTTGGCGCCCGGGAATTGCGTCCAGAGCGGCACCAGTTTTTCTTTCACGAAGGCACGGAATTCGGCCTCCTTGCCGGCATGGATTTCGCCTTCGAACAAAGCATATCGAACGATCATCGACTTTTCCAAATTGGTTGATGTGAGGGCGCGGCTCCGTCTGTGCCCGGAGCGCGGGGCGCAGGCATCGGCCGCGCCCCGCACGGCGACGTTATTTGCCCCAGATTGCCTTGTAGTGATCCCGATAGCCGTTGTCGGGATCGAAGCTGTTCTTCGGGCCTCCGTCGAATTCGACATTGGCTGTCGTGACCACATGCAGCGGCGAAACATAGCCGGACCATGCGACCCCGGCGAAGGCGCGGTTTAGTTCGTCGACCAGTTGCCATCCCTGCAGGGTGAGCGGCTCGGCCACCGTGACTGCCTGGTATTGCTTGGCGCGAATGCGCTGGTAGGCGCTTTCCGAGCCGTCGCCGGCGGCGACATTCACCGGCTTGCCGTCTCCCTCGATGCCGGCCGATGCCAGCGAGGGACCCATGAAGTCGAAATAAAGGTCATTGATCGCCAGCGAATGCGTCCACTTCTCCCCGTATTTCTGCAGCAGCGATGTCGTCAGCTGCGGCATGCGTTGCGAGGTTTCGGCGATCGGCGTATCGACATATTCGAGCACGGTGCCGCCGAGGCTCTCGATTTCCTTCTTCATCCGGTCGGCCTTGGCGATGGCAATCGCATAGGTGCTGTCCGTGAAGATGACGACGCCGGGCTTGCCGCCTGCATCGACGAATGCCCAGTCGGCCGCAGCCTTGGAGACCTCCATGGCGTCGGTGGTGACATTGGCGAACACGCCGACTTCCGGGACGGGACCGACATTCGATGCCGCATGCCAGGAGACCATCGGAATGCCGGCAGCCTTTGCCTGCTCCATCGCCGGCTTCTGCTCGATAGCGTCGAAACCGTCGATGATGATGCCATCCGGCTTCAGCGCCATCGCCTGGCCGAAGGCTGCCGTCCGGCCGCCGATCGAGCCGGCGCCGTCGAGCGCGGTCACTTTCCAGCCGAGCGATCCTGCCGCCTCCTGGACGCCGTTGACGACGCCGAGAATGCCGCCGTTCTTCATGTCGCCGGCAAGGATGACGATCGACTTGCCGGCTGCGCCCTTGGGCCCGGTGGTCGGGCCATCCCATGCACTCGCCTTGGATGCATATTTGTCGACGACCGCTTTCGCATCGGACATAGGGTCGGCAAGCGCCGGCAGGCTGGTCATCAGGGCAAGCGCTGCGACCGTCGCCTGCAACATCGTTCTACGCTTCATGTTCACTCCTCCATTTTGGTTTTGATGTACCGGTGTTGATCCCGGCGTAGTCTACTTGGGCGCGGGCGTGATCCTCCTCACGGCGCCGCGCTTGCGCTGGGCGTAACCGGCTATGCCGATGGCAATAAGCAGGGTGACCCCGTTGAAGAGCGGCTCGATGAAGAAGGAGCCGCCGAATTGCTGGATGCCGGAAATCCCGACCGCCAGGATGATGACGCCGATGAGCGTCCCCCAGACGTTGACGCGTCCGGGCTTGATCGTCGTCGAGCCGAGGAAGGCGCCGACGAGGGCCGGCAGCAGATATTCGAGCCCGACGCTCGCCTGGCCGATGCGCAGCTTCGAGGCCAGAAGTACGCCGGTGAGCGCCGCCAACAGTCCCGACGTCACGAAGGCACCGATCACGAACTTGCGCACCGGAATGCCATTGAGGGCTGCGGCCTTCGGGTTGGCACCGATTGCGTAGAGATATCGCCCGACCGGCAGGTATTCGAGCACGACCCACATGCAGATGGCGATGCCGAGGACGTAAAAGCCAGTGATCGGCAGGCCGAACAGCATCGTTCCGTTCAGTGCATAAAAGCCGTGCGGCAGGACGCCGACAACCTGGCGGCCGCCGGTGTGCCAAAGCGCCAGCGCGTAGAGGACGGTGCCTGTTCCGAGCGTCGCGATAAAGCTGTCGATCTTGGCGACCTCCACCAGCAGTCCGTTCAGGAAGCCCGTGATGGTGCCGAGCGCCAGCACGATGAGGACGGCCACTGGCCAGGGAAGGCCGTAGGCGGTCTGCAGACTGATGGCAAGGATGTGCCAGAGCACGATGCCGTAACCGACGGTCAGGTCTATGCGGCCCGACGCCATCGGGATCATCGCGGCCAGCGACAGCAGCGCGATGATCGCCTTGTCCGACACGATGGAGCGAACGTTGAGAAGTGTCGGGAAAGTCGCCGGCAGCAGCAGCGAGAACAGCAGGATCAGCACGACGGTCAGGATTACCAGTCCGTAGACGGGGATAAGCCGGCCGATCTTCTGGCTGGTCGACAATCCCGCCATTTCGCCCTTAGTCGGCTCCAGCGCGGTTGATTCAATGGATTGCATGGCTTTCCTCCTGAATGTTCATGCGGCTTCGGACGCGGACGCAGCTGTGATGACCGCTTCCGTCGTCAGCGCATTGCCGGCCAGTTCGCTGACGATCCTGCCGCGCGAAAAGACAAGGGCTCTGTGGCAGATGTGGGCGATTTCCTCGAAATCGGTGGAAACGACGACGACGGCAAGCCCGGCATCCAGCGCCTGGGTGATAAGGCGGTAGATATCGGCACGGGCGCCGACATCGACACCAGCGGTCGGATCCTCGGCAACCAGCAACTTACGCCCGGTCGCCAGCCAGCGGGCGACGACGACCTTCTGCTGATTGCCGCCGGATAGAGCTTCGACAGGCAAGTCGGGATCGTTGGGTCGCAGGCCGACGGAACGACCGATGGCCGAGGCAAGATCGGCTTCGCGTCGGGGGGAGAGAAAGGACCGCAATCCCCGGCCGGATGCACCGGGATTGAGGTAGGTGTTTTCGCGCACCGATAACGGCATGGCGACCGATTCCTCCGTCCGGTCGCGGGCGATCAGGCCGATTCCGGATGCCATGGCGCTTCGGGGGCTCGACAGGTCGGGTGTCTGGTCATGCAGCAGCACGCTGCCGGCAAAACCCTCGCAGCCAAACAGCGCGCGGCCGATCAACTCCTGTCCGGCGCCCCGCAATCCCACCAGCCCGAGCAATTCGCCCTCACGGATATCGAAAGAGACCGGGCTGGTGCCGGCGCAGGCGAGGTCGCGGACCTTGACGATCGCCTTGCCGGCGACGGCCGGCTTTTTGGCAAACAGGTCGTGATTGGCGCGGCCGATGATCATCGTTACGAGCTCGTCGGGCGTCGTGTCGGCGACAGCCTTCTGGCCGACCATCTTGCCATCTCGAAGGACGGCGACGCGGTCGGCAATGCGGAAAATCTCGTCCAGCCGGTGCGAGACGTAGATCATCCCGACGCCGCGCTCCTTGAGGGGCCTGATGGCGTCGAACAGCCGCTCGACCTCGTCTGCCGGCAGGCTTGCCGTGGGTTCGTCGAGCACAAGGACGTCGGCTTCGACGGCAAGGGCGCGGGCAATCGCCACGAGGGACTTCTCCGTCCTGCTGAGGGACGAGACCCGGGTCGTCGGATCGAAGTGGCAGCCCACCAGTTTCAGCGCATCCTCGGCGCGCGCCTGCGTCCGCTTCCAGTCGATCACGCCGCGACGCATGGAGAACCCTTGCGCCAGGCCCATGTTCTCGCCGACCGTCATCCACTCGATCAAGCCGAGATCCTGGTGGATGAAGGCGACCGGCTGGCGTTGGTTGGGCCGCGACGGACGGTGATGATAGCTTTCGCCACGAAAGAGGATGTCGCCGGTATCGGGCTTGTAGATGCCGGCGAGCGTCTTGATCAGCGTCGACTTGCCGGCGCCGTTTTCGCCCAGCAGGGCCAGGATCTCGCCTTCGCGCAAATCGAAGGAGACGTCACAGAGCGCTTGGGTTCCGCCAAACGTCTTGGTGATCGTCTGGAACTCCAGTAGTTTTTTCGCTTCCACCGATGCTCCTCCCAAAGCCACGCGTATGCAGAGTTTTATGTTATCGATAACATCGATAACCGGTCAAGCGAAAATCCGTTCTCGACGGAAAACGTCCTGCGGCGTGGAAATTTACGGTGCGGCGGAGAAGCCGTCGAGCAGGCGGATCATCTCTGCGGAGTCGCGGCTGCCGAGACCGGCGGCACACAGCAGCCGGTGAATCTCCACCACAGCGCCCGTCATCGGAAGGGGTGTTTTCGTCTTCAGTGCGAAGGCCTGCAGCGAATCCAGGTCTTTCAACATATTGTCGATCCGCCCGGTCGGCGAGAAATCCCGCTGGGCAAACTTGCCCATGAATTCCTGCAGAATGCGGCTGTCCGCCCTGCCGCCTGCCAACGCCGCAGGGATTGCCGCCGGATCGACTCCGCCGGCTTCGGCGAGCTTCACAGCCTCCGCGACGGCCTGGAAAAGCACTGCGCAGAAGAGCTGGTTAATGAGCTTCGTTGTCTGGCCGGCTCCTGATCCGCCCATCAGCGTATAGTTGGCAGCCAGATGCTGCATGACGACGCGGGCCCGCTCGAAATCGGTCTCGCTGCCGCCCGCCATGATCGTCAGCCGTCCCGATAGCGCGCCCGGCACCCCCCCGGACAGCGGGCAGTCCACCCAGCCCATGCCTGTCTCATCTCGCAGTCGGGTTGCTATCGAGGTCGTCTCGGCGGGGTCGATGGACGACATGTCGATCACCAGTTTGTCGGCACTGGCGGCAGCAGCCACGCCGTCCTCGCCGAACACGACGGACCGCACGATGTCGGCGTGGTTGAGGCTGAGAATGCAGAATGCGCTCGTCTCGACGGCGGCCCGGACAGACTTTGCGGGAGTTGCGCCCTTGTCTGCGAGGGCCGCGACTTTATCAGGATTGAGATCGAAAGCAGATGTCGCATGGCCCGTCTCGAGCAGGCGGGTGGCGATCGCCGTTCCCATGATGCCGGCGCCGATCACTGCAACGCTTGCCCTGTCACTATCCATCATGTCCTCCTTTGCAATCCAACGTCGTTGCCTCTACAGGCGATACCTCACCTCAAAGGCAAGTGGTGATGCCGCCATCGACATAGAGCGTGTGGCCGTTGACGAAGGAAGAGCTTTTGCCGGACAGGAACACGGCAGCGCCGATCAGTTCCTCGACATCGCCCCAGCGTCCGGCCGGCGTGCGCTTTTCGAGCCACGATGTGAACTCCGGATTGTCGACCAGCGCCTGGTTCAGCGGTGTCTTGAAGTAGCCGGGGGCAATGGCGTTGATCTGCAGGCCGTGCTTTGCCCAGTCGGCGCACATCCCTCTCGTCAGGTTGCGCACGGCGCCCTTGGTTGCGGTGTAGGGCGCGATACCGGGCCTTGCCAGCTCGCTCTGGACCGAAGCGATGTTGATGATCTTGCCCTCTTTGCGCGCGATCATGCCCTTGGCGACCGCCTGGCCCACGTAGAAGACGCTGGAAATGTTTGTTGCCAGCAAAAGCTCCCACTTGTCGGCCGGAAACTCTTCCAGTGGCGAGCGAAACTGCATCCCGGCGTTGTTGATGAGGATGTCGATGGCGCCGATGCCAGCCTCGATTTCCGCAACGCCCTGATCCGTCGCATCCTTTTTGGTGACGTCGAAGACGGATGCATGGGCAACAAAGCCCTTTGCCCTCAGAGTTTCGACGGCGGCAGCCACTGCCGATGAAGTCCGGCCGTTGATCACCACCTCCGCGCCATAGCTCGCGAGGCCCTCGGCCAGGGCGTATCCGATGCCTTGGCTGGACCCGGTAATCAGCGCGCGCCGGCCGGTCAGATCGAACAGGTTCCTCATCTCGTCTCCTTCAATTCTTGCGGTCATCTGGAAATGTTTAGCATCGACAGGGCAGAAATCATCCCTTGACATGACCAACCGAACTATATGTTATCGATAACATAATCAATCGACAATTCACGGGAGACAAGACATGCCGAAGGCAGATATCCTGATGACCGGCGTGTATCCGGATTGGGACATGACGGCGCTGGAGGAAAATTATGTCGTCCATCGGCTGTGGGAGGCCGAAGACAGGCAGGCCCTGCTGAAGGCTGTCGGCAAGGACATTCGTGCCATCGCCACCAAGGGCGAGCTTGGCGCCTCCGCCGAACTCATGGCGGCGTTGCCGAACCTCGAGATCGTGTCGTGCTACGGCGTCGGCACCGACGCCATCGATCTTTCCTATGCCCGCGACCGCGGCATTCGCGTCACCAATACGCCCGATGTTCTCACCGATGACGTCGCCGATATTGCCATTGGATTGCTGCTGGCCGCAGCCAGGCGCATCGCGCAAGCAGATGTGTTCGTGCGCGCCGGAGACTGGCGCAACGGCGCGATGCCTTTGGTGACGCGGGTGTCGGGCAAGAAGCTCGGTCTCGTCGGCATGGGGCGCATCGGCCAGGCCATCGCCCGGCGCGGCGCGGCCTTCGGCTGCGATATCGCATACTTTTCCCGCAACCAACGCCCGGACGTTGCCTTCGCGTTCGAACCGGACCTGATCGCGCTGGCGAAATGGGCCGATTTCCTGGTGGTCATCGTTCCCGGTGGGGAGGCTACCCGAAATCTGGTCGATGGCGCGGTGCTGGCAGCCCTCGGAGCTCAAGGGATACTTGTTAATGTCTCAAGGGGTTCCACCGTCGATGAGGCGGCCTTGATTGCTGCCTTGCAGGAAAAAACCATCCAGGCCGCGGGCCTCGATGTGTTCTGGAACGAGCCCAACATCGACGCGCGTTTCATGACGCTCGACAATATCGTCCTGCATCCGCATCATGGGTCCGGGACGGTGGAAACGCGGCAGGCGATGGGCCAACTCGTTCGCGACAATCTCGCGGCGCATTTCTCCGGCGCAACACTGCTCACCCCGGTTGTTTGAGGCCTACTCCATTGTTTGAGGTAAGACGATGAAAGCACTTGTCATTCACGCCGCCAAGGATCTTCGGATCGAGGAAGTACAGGCGGGATTGCCGGGGCCGGGACAGGTGGGCATTGCCATTCAGGCCGGCGGCATCTGTGGTTCCGACCTGCACTATTACAATCACGGTGGCTTCGGCACCGTGCGGCTGCGCGAACCGATGATCCTCGGGCATGAGATTGCCGGCACCATCAACGCCATCGGCGAAGGAGTGACTGGCCTCTCTGTCGGCGACCGCGTCGCCGTTTCGCCCAGCAGACCTTGCAATCATTGCCGGTATTGCCTCAAGGGGCAGCAGAACCAATGCCTCAACATGCAGTTCTACGGCAGCGCGATGCCGATGCCGCATATCCAGGGCGGCTTTCGCCAGCAACTGGTGGCGGAAGGCTGGCAGTGCCACAAGGTCAAGGACGGCGTTTCCATCGAGGAAGCGGCCTTCGCCGAACCGTTCGCGGTCGTCCTGCATGCGGTCAACCGCGCAGGCTCGCTGCTCGGCAAGCGGGTGCTGGTGACCGGCTGCGGACCGATCGGCGCGCTCGCAATCATTGCGGCACGGGCACACGGCGCCCGCGAAATCGTCGTCACCGATGTCGTCGACAATGTTCTCAATCTGGCGCGGACCATCGGTGCTGACCGGACGATCAATGTCGCTTCCAACCCGCAAGATCTGTCCGCCTATGGTGCCGACAAGGGTTATTTCGATGTGATGTTCGAAGCGTCCGGCAATGAACGGGCGGTCAGGGCGGGGCTGGAGGCGTTGGCGCCGCGCGCCGTGCTGGTTCAGCTCGGCCTCGGCGGCGACATCTCGCTGCCACAGAACATGATCGTCGCCAAGGAAATCGAGATACGCGGGACCTTCCGGTTCCACGAGGAGTTCGCTCTGGCGGTCGATCTGATCAACAGCGGGCGCGTCGATCTGAAGCCGCTGCTGACGGCGGTTTTCCCGATCGAGGATGCGGTGGCAGCCTTCGAGGCGGCGAACGATCGAAGCAAGGCCATGAAGGTGCAGATCGCCTTCTAGATTTGCCTCAGGCGCTTTCGCGCAACACGACGCGGCAGCTGGTGAGAGTGATCTCGTCGCCCTTCGGCTCTCCGCCCTGGATGGCTTCGAGCAGCTTTGCCGCCGCCTGGCTGCCGATGCCATAGCAATCGGCATTGATC
The DNA here is from genome assembly GCF_007000325.2 of Rhizobium rhododendri. GTDB lineage: Bacteria > Pseudomonadota > Alphaproteobacteria > Rhizobiales > Rhizobiaceae > Rhizobium > Rhizobium rhododendri. Next base: position 232,594 of record NZ_CP117268.1, read on the forward strand.
GTTGTGATGCGCGGGTGGCAGATCGACGAGATCTCGTAGTCACCGAAGCCGGCGATGGCAATGTCTTCCGGTACGCGCATGCCGCGGCGCTGGCATTCCATCATCGCACCGAAGGCCGACAGGTCGGAAACGCACAGTACGACTTCCGTGTCGGGCCAGCTTTCGAGCATGCTGACGATGGCCTGCGCGCCCTGCTGCATGGTGATCGGCGGGACGCCGAAGGAGATGACGCGGCCAGGTCCTAGCCCGAGTTCCTCGACCGTCTTCAGGAATCCGCTGCGCCGCTGGCTGCCGCGCGTGTCGCGCGCCGTGGTGCCGCCGATATAGCCGAACTTGCGGTAACCCTTGTCGGCGAGCGCGCGCACAAGCATCGACATGGCCTCGCCATTCGAGAAACCGACGACATGGCCGAGCGGCTTCTCCGGGATTTCCCAGGTCTCGACAACCGGGATATTGGCATTTTCCAGCATGCGCCTCGCGCGCATCGTGTGCGATCCACCGGTCAGGATGATGCCTTCCGGGCGCCGGCGCAGCATCGCCTCGATAAGCTTTTCTTCCTTGTCCGCCGCGTAGTCGGTGTAGCCGAGAAGCAGCTGCAGGCCGGTATTTTCGAGCGCGTCGGTGATGCCCCGCGCGGTGTCGGAAAAGTTGGAATTGTTGATCGATGGCACCAGCGCCGCAATGAAGCCGGTGCGCCGGGACGACAGGCTGCCGGCCGACTGGTCAAGCACGTAGCCGAGTGCATCGACGGCATCCATGATCCGCTTGCGCGTTTCCTCCGAGACGCTGGCATCCTGCCGAAAAGCCCGCGAGACTGTCATCGCGGATACGCCGACATATTTGGCGACCTCGGCCATCGTCAGCTTCTGGATGTCTCGCGGCGCGCCGTTCGGCCTGCCCCCGGCTGGTTTTTTCACTGTGTCCCCATACGTATCGGTTGCCCCAAACACCGCGCGGCTTCGAGCAAGGTTCAACAATAAAGTTATCGCTACCATCGCACAATCGCAAAGTTGCGCACTCTCGCGCTGCGCGCATTGCCAAAAGGGCTATCTCTGAGGGTCTTGTGTTATCTGTCTCAAACTAATTTGACGCCAACAACGTCAGGGTCTTGGCTGAACGGGAGAAAATGATATCGATAACCGAAATGCAGATGGAGTTGACGATGTTTGGTGAAATCGAAGGCAGCGGCTTTGAAGTTATCGATCCTCAATTCGAGGCCTGCTTTGTCGGCCATGCGCGGGTCGAGCGGCTCTGGACAGGAGGCCGCTGGCTGGAGGGGCCTGCCTGGTTTGCCCCCGGACGTTACCTGGTGTTCTCCGACATTCCGAACAATCGGATGATGCGCTACGATGAAGCCAGCGGTCAGACCTCCGTATTTCGGTCGCCATCGAACAATTCCAACGGCAATACCGTCGACAACGAAGGTCGGCTCGTGACCTGCGAGCATCTGACGCGACGGGTCACCCGGACGGATTTCGACGGCAAGATTACTGTCATCGCCGATCAGGTCGACGGCAAGCGTCTGAATTCTCCGAACGATGTGACCGTGAAGTCGGATGGCACGATCTGGTTCACCGATCCGACCTACGGCATCCTGACCGATTACGAAGGTGATTATGGCGAGGAGGAGATCGGCGGTTGCCATGTCTATTGCCATGATCCGCAGACCGGAACGCGTCGTGTCGCCGCCGATTTCGTCAAGCCGAACGGGCTGGCATTCTCGCCGGACGAATCCATTCTCTACGTTTCCGACACCGGCGTTTCGCATCTCAGCGGCGGACCGCGTCATATCCGTAAACTTGCCGTATCCGCCGATGGCAGGCTCGAAAATATCGGCGTCTTTGCAGAGTGCACGTCAGGTCTGTTCGACGGCTTCAGGGTCGATCGCAGGGGCCGTATCTGGGCCAGTGCGAGTGACGGCGTTCACGTCTACGATTCCGACGGCAACCTGATCGGCAAGGTCCGGATCCCCGAAGGCGTGTCCAACCTCACCTTCGGCGGTCCGAAAGGCAATCGGCTGTTCATCACCGGAACAACATCGCTATACGCGGTCTACGTGACGGCGAACGGAGTGAAACTGGGCTGACGCAAGGCCTGCCATCGTCAGGCGCCGAGATGGTGGTAGGCACGCTTGTAGTAGACCAGCGCCTTTTCCGCAGCGCTTTCGCGGATAGCCTTTACCGAGCAGAACAGCACCCGGTGGGTGCCGACATCGACCATGTCGGTGAGCACGCATTCGAACGATACCATGGCATCCTCCAGCACCGGAGCGCCCGTAACCCCATAGTGCCAGTTGGCTGCGGCAAAGCGCTGTTCGACGGGGGTCTTGCCGCCAAACAGGCCTGAAAGCCCTTCGTGCCCGGCGGTCAGGACATTGACGCAGAGCGCCTTGTTGCCCATGACCGCATTGAATACCGACGCCGTCCGGTTGAGACAGATGAGCAAGGTGGCGGGGCTGTCGGTGACGCTGCAGACAGCGGTCGCTGCAAAGCCTGCCTTGCCGGCCGGACCATCCGTCGTGATGATGTTCACGGCCGCGCCCATCTTCGCCATTGCGTCGCGAAAGACCTGCGGGCTTACGTCTTCAATGGTTTCGATCTGGGTCGTGGCGTCCATCGGTATGATCCTTCATGGGGTGTCCGCCCGTTCCGGCGGGTTGCATGTTTTGCTCAGGCGGCCGGCCGCGCAAGCGATGGGTCGGTGAAGGCCGTCAGGCCAACTGCTCGTTCGAGCCTCAGGGCGACGCTGGCGGCCAGATCCTCGCGCCATGGACGCGCGACGATCTGCAGCGCAATGGGTAGCCCGCCAGCGGACATCGAAACCGGCACGGTGACCACCGGCAGGCCGAGATAGCTGAACGGTCTCGTGAACGCGGTCATCGCGCTGACGACAGCGTTCATCGTCGGGCTCGTCCCGACGTCAACCTCGCTGGACAGCGGTGGAATGAACGGCATTGTCGGCGCAATCAGGACATCGATGCCGGCAAAGGTTGTCTCGAGAAACTCTCTCAGCATCACCGACCTCATCTGCAGGGCACGCAGATAGATCGGCGCCGGGATCGCCAGCGACTGCGAAAGTCGCATGCGGATCTGCGGGCCGTAATCTTCCGGACGCTCGCGCATCCAGTCGAAATGCACCGTACCCGCTTCTGCCATGGCCACTGCATTGGCGAGTTCAGCGATGGCGGAGAGATCGGGCAGGGGTGCAGCAGCGATGCCGGCTACATCTGGCGACAAAGCCCTGATTGCCGTCTCCATCCCGCCTGCAACGTCGCTTTCCAGTCCGTCGGCAAACGGACCGCCGGCAATTCCGATCCGCAGCGATGACAGGTCGGAAAGCAGCGCACCGGGCTTGTCTGCATCCATGCAGGTCGTGTCGTGTCCGTCCGGGCCGGCGATCAGCTGCAACAGCAGGTAGGCGTCTGCGACGGAGCGCGCCAGAGGGCCGACGCAATCCTGCGAGAATGACAGCGGCATCGCCCCATGACGGCTGACGCGTCCCTGTGTCGGCTTGATCCCGACCGTGCCACAACAGGCGGCCGGCAGACGGATGGAGCCGCCCGTGTCTGAGCCGAGAGCCGCCAGCACCACCCCGCCGCCAACGGCAGATCCGGACCCGGAGGAAGAGCCGCCGGTGATCCGCGCAGCATCGATCGGGTTCAGCGCCCTGCCGTGGTGAAAATTGTGCCCCGTCGGTCCCATGGCGAATTCGCTCATGTTGAGCCGGCCGATGGAGAGCGCACCCGCTGCTTGCAGACGCTGCATGACTGTGGACGTCGAGGTCGCCACATGACCCTTGCGGATCTTCGAGCCGCAACCGGTCACGAAGCCGGCGCGGTCATACATATCCTTGTGGGCGAGTGGCACACCATGCAGCGGCCCTACCGTCCGGCCGGCGGCAAGCGCAACATCGGCGGCACGGGCTGCCTCGAGCACGGGGCCTTCCTCGATCTCGATAAAGGCGTTCAGCCGCTCGTGGCTGGACTTTGCGCGGGCGAGTGCGGCGGTTGTCATCTCGACGGAAGTAATCCGGCCGGCGAGGATCGCCTCCGCAGCCTCCTTGAGCGTGGTCGGGTTATCGAGGCTCATCGTCCGGCCTCAACGCGCAAGACAGCTTCGAAATGGGCTGGTTCGGTGTTGAACAACGCGCCTGCCTTATCGGTAAGTGGCTTGGCGATGCTGGTCTTGTCGCGCATGGCTTCACCGGCCATGGCCACAAGCTCCGCCTCGTCGGCCGGGCGATCCCAATAGGTCTCGGCAAGGGCAGCCACGATCTTCATCAGGTCCATCAGCTGAAATCCTGTGGCTGGCGATTGCGCACGAGCTGGCTGAGCGACACGGCGATGACCAGGGCGCCTCCGTAGAACAGGTTCTGCACATAGGCATCCGCCCCGAGCATGGTCAGGCCGGTGATGCCGGTCACGAGGAAATAAACGCTGATCACCGCGCCGAAGGCATTGAAGCGGCCGGGCGAGATTGTCGTTGCGCCGAGGAATGCTGCGGCGAACGCCGGAAGCAGAAGGTTGAGGCCGGACAGCGGATCGGCTGATCCCGTCATGCCGGCATAGAGCATGCCGGCAAAGGCGGAGATCAGCCCGGAGAGCACGAAGGAGGTGGCGCGCACCCTGTCGACATTGATGCCGTTCAGCCGGGACACTTCGCGCCCGCGGCCGACGAACAGCAGCTTGCGGCCGGCAATGGTGAATTCCAGCGCGTACCAAAGGATGACGGCGAGGATCAGGGCATAGAAGAAGGCGAGGGGAATGCCGAACAGCCGGTTGATGATGACCCATTTGACCAGGCCCATGGAGACGCCTGATATCGTCTGCGAATTGCTGACCCAGAGGATCAGCCCGTTCACGAACGTACCGACACCGAGCGTGACGATCAGCGAATGGATGCGGAAATAGAGGACGAAGAATGCATTGACCGCGCCGATGACGATACCGCTCACCAGCGCGATGACGATCACGGGGACGATCGGCCAGCCGAATTTGACGTTGAGCACGGCGATCAGCATGGTGCTCATCGTCAGGGTCGAGGCCCCAGACAGGTCGAAATCGCCCGATGTCAGCGGAATGATGATGGCAAGCGTCAGCACCACGAGCACGGCCTGTGAGCCGAACAGGGTGGAGAAGCTTCGCCAGCTCAGGAACGAATCCGGCATCAGCGTTCCGAAAATCACGATGAGCAGCAACCATGCGCCCACAAGGGCGAAGCGCTCGCCCTCGGTTTTTATCGTGAAGCGGCTCCTTGCCGGCATCGAGGTCTTGGTCGTCGGCATATCCAGCGTCGTCATTCTGCGGCCTCCGCGTCATGGCTGTGGAAACAGGCTTCGGTGATTGCCTTGCGGCTGATCTCGGCGCCCTTGAGTTCGATCACCGGGCGACCGCGCGAAAAGACGATGATGCGGTCGCAGATCTGTTCGAGTTGTTCATTGTCGGTCGAGGCGCAAAGTATCGCCGTGCCATCCGCCGCCGCCCGGTCCAGCGCCCTGAAAATCTGCTGGCGAGCGCCGAAATCGACGCCCTGCGTCGGTTCGTCGAGCATCAGAAGCTTCGGCTTAGTCTGCAGCCATTTGGCCAGCAGCACCTTTTGCTGATTACCTCCGGACAGCGAGCCGAGCGGGAGATGCGGATTGGCTGGCCTGACGTCGTAACTCTGGACGAGCGCTGCCGCTGCACGCGTCATTCCGGGACGATCGAGTCCGTAAGGCCTGGTGAGGCCATCCAGCATGGGGAGCGTGATATTGTCGGTCACCGGCAGTGTGCCGATGCCGGCAGCACCCAGGCGATCTCCGGGCAGGAAGGCGATGCCCAGCTTCTGCGCAGCAAGCGGCGTCACCGCGCTGACCTTCGCCGATTTGCCCCCGATGGTGATTTCACCGCTGCCCCGTCTCGCACCATAGAGCAGGTAGGGGAGGGCTGCAAAGCCGGAGCCGATCAGGCCAGTCACACCCAGCGTCTCGCCCTCCCGGATCTCGAAATCGAAAGGTGCGCTGGTGCCATTGGAAATACCGCGCACGCTGACCGCCACCGGCACGCCTGTCCTGGCCATGCGCTTCTTTTCGAACGCGTCGATCCGCGAGCCGACGATGGTGTCGAGGATAGACTGCCGCTGTGATGTACGGGTATCGAGGATATCGACCAGCTCTCCGTCGCGCAGCACCGCGACACGGTCGGTGATATCTCGGACCTCGTCGATATCATGCGTGACGATGACGACGGAGGCGCCGGTCTTGACGATGGAGCGGATCAGCGCAAAAAGTCGCAGCACGTCGTCGGCCGGCAGGAATGGCGTCGGTTCGTCGAGGACCAGGATGCCTTCGCCGCCATAGCCGGCATCGGACGCCCTGAGGTCCTCGAACGCACGGATGATGGCGACAAAGGCCCGCTCCACCGGCGCAAGGTTCGCCACCGTCTGGAACGGATCGATCGACAGGTCGAATTCGGAAAACAGCCTGGAGATGGCGGCTGCTTCCTTCTTCCAGTTGACGAACCAAGGCGTCTTCTGGCCAAGCGCTGTGACCCGCATATTCTCGAGCACCGTCAGGGATGGCACGAGACCGAGGTGCTGGTGGACGAAAGCTACTCCTCGCTTCTTGATCGCCATCGGATCGAGCGGCAGAGACATTTTCTGCCCCCAGAGGATGACCTCGCTGCCCTCTTCCGGCTGGTGAAAGCCGGCCAGCACCTTGATCATGGTGGATTTGCCGGAGCCGTTCTGGCCGAGAAGGCCGAATACCTCGCCCCGCCGTATCGACAGCGAAACACCCTTGAGCGCATAGTAGCTGCCGAAGCGCATACTGATGTTGTTCATGGTGAGGACGGCATTTTCGACCATGAGGCGCTCCTGCTGCGTTCGCGTTGACCTACTTCATCATCCAGAGTTTGCGGAAGCCGTCGAGGTGGGCGTCGCCATAGCCGTCGTTGAAATTGGCAGGTGTGCCGGCGGTCTGGATATTGGTGTCGTCGAAGACCAGCAGCGGCACGTTGAGCTTGGCGACTTCAGGCTCGCCGCACAGCATCCGCATGATGTTGTCGATCGCCGCATAGCCGGCCCAGCCGAGGCTTTCGCCAACATCCATCTGCACCTGGCCTCCGCGCACCATGTCGAGAACGAATGGCGTGCCATTGAAACTGGCAAGCTTGACGCTGCCTTCTGAGCCGGTGATGCGGAGCGCCGGGATGACGAACTGCGACATGGAGTCGTAGATCGGCAGGATGTAGTTGATCGAGGGATCGGCCAGCAGAGCGGATTGCGTGCCCGACTGGATCTTCGTTGCCCATTCGGAAACGGGCACGTCCAGATGCTTCATCTTGCAGCTCGGGCAAAGCGTTTTGAGTTCATCCTGGATCGACTTGACGAAGGGGATCGAGGGGAGGACGTCGGACGAGCCGATGATCAGTACATTTGGTTTACCTTCGGTCTGGACATAGGCCCAGGCTGCCAGCAGCTTGCCGGCGCCGCTAAAGTCGATCTTGCCGGAATAGTCGACGGTGTCGATTGCCGGCTGGGTCACGTCGTAGAAATGCGTCGTCGATATCTTCAGGCCGGCGGCGCGCGCTTCGCCCAGTTGCGGACCGAGAACTTGCGGGTTCAGGCCGCCCGCCAGGTCGAGAGCGTCATATTTCTGGCTGATCGCCTGCGAGATACCCTGCACCCACTGGTCGATCTTCAACTGGTTGTCCCAGGTGGTGTAGGTGAAGCCCACTTCGGCTGCAGCCGATGCCATTGCTTTCTGCAATTCGACATTGAACGGGATGGTCATCGAGATCGGGATCGACAAAACCTTCTTGCCGGCCATGCACTGCTTGGCGTTGAAGGGTTCGCCCGGGGGCGTGAATACCGGCATGGCGCGGTGCTGCGTGATGATCGCCTTGGCATCCTCCATGGGGTCGGCCATCGCGGTTGTGGACAGGCCGGCGAAGGCGGAGACCGCCAGCATTGTACTCACGAAAAGCAGGCGCATGATCAACATTCCCCTCTGTGATCCCGGTCTGCCCGGGGTCCTACAACGTAGCTTTCGATCAGCTATCTAAACTTAAAGTACGTACATACTCAAGGAAACGTCAACCGGATTTTGCCTATTTTTTTGCACTGCACATTTATACGGCGATTGCTAAAAACCATATCAGATAGGCGCTTGAATCGTGTTCAATTGCACATCGGAGCCAATCGTCAGCCTATAGCGAGCGCCTGCAGCAAGCGGCGCCGCACGCATGCGTCATCAGTATGTCAGTACATATGGACGATTTTCAGGTCAGTGGCTTGAGCGATGGGCTCGCCATGCGATGATCATGCCGCCGAAACCGAACAGGGAAAAGACCATGAAGCTCGCACCATAGTGGCCGGTCAAAGCATAAAGACTGGCAAAGGACGACGGACCGACGATGACCCCGATGAAGGTGTAGACCAGAACGCCCCCGGTGATCGCGCCGACTCTGCCTTCCGGAGCATTGTGGGCCACCTCTGCGAGCAGCACGCCGTTCCATCCAATCGTCACGCCGCCCATGCAGACGAAAAGAGCGACCTGCGCGACCGGTGGCAGGCCGGGCAGCCAGTAGAGCAAGGCATAGCCGGCGCCGCCGAGCAGGCCAAGCAGTGACAGGGTGATGAAGCCGCCGCCGATGCGATCGGCGACCACGCCCCAGAAGATGCGACCGAAGGCGCCAGCGAACTGCATGGCCGCAGCAACGGACCCTGCGGCGAGCAAGGACCAGCCGGCGTCGTGCACAAGCGTAACCACGGCGAAGGCGGAAACCGACAGTTGCATGGCGGAATAGGCAAAGCCCAGGCCGCTCAGCGTCAGCAGACGCGGGTTGCGCCAGATCGTCGATTGTTCCTCGATCAACCCGCGCAACAGGGATCGGCGCCTGCTGACTACGACGGGTTCGGCCGCATGCGTCATCGCCAGCAACCCCATCGTCAACAGCGGTGCGGCCGCCCCGATCAGCAGTGCGATATTCCAGTCGACATAGCGGGAGAGATAGGGGAAGGCGAAGCTTGCGAGGATGCCGCCCAGCGGGACGCCGGATTGCTTCAGCGAAAATACGATGTTCCGCTTGTTCTGCGGGGTGACTCGGCTCAGCATTTCGGAAGATGCAGGATTGTTCAGGCCGTAGCCGATGCCGATAAAAAGCGACGCAATGACGATCAGTGGAATACTGGCGGTGGCAATGCCGGCAAAACCGATCACGCAGCAGACAAGTGCAGCCTGTTCAATTCGGATCGGCCCGAAGCGCTGGACCAGCGTGCCGGCGATTGCAGAGGAGAACATGCCAGAGGCATAGATCAGGCTGATCTGATAGCCGATCCAGTAGGCGCCGATATCGAGATCTGCTGCCACCGTCGGCGCAATGGCCGTGAGTGCAAGGACGCTCGCGGTCGCCACGATCTGGATCAGCGTTGCCGCCACAAGGGTTTGCATCAGCGAAGAAGCTCGGCGCGTTTGCGTGGCCTCTCCGGCAATCAGGTCCGACATGCGTCTCAATATCCTGGGAAATTATAGCTGGGATATGTACGTACTAATAGATTTGCTTTGCTGGCACAAGCGGGTCAGGATGCGTTTGCGGACATGCTGAAATTCGATTGCCTTTCGCCGGGAAAGACGATTGAAACCTTTACAACGGAGATGTGCCGGTGATTTTAGCTGGCAAGGGGTGGGGTGCTTGGATCAGAAAAGCAATCATTGGAAGCCGGAGCTGGATACGGCGCCGCTCTATCTGCAGGTCGCCCATCACCTGGAGTCTCGCATCAGCAATGGCGACTACCCGGTCGGCACCCTTTTGCCGACAGAGAACGAGATTGCCGCAGCGCTGGGCGTCAGTCGCCAGACCGTGCGTCAGGCAATCGGGACCCTGCGCAACAAGGGGCGTCTTTCGGCGCGCAAGGGGGTAGGCACCCGTGTTGAGGCCGGCTTCGATCCGGAACGCAAACGCTTCATCGCCCACTCGCGCTCCGAACTTTTCGAAATCGCCGCCGAGACCGAATTTGTAATCGACACGAAGGAGGAGGTCTCGGCGCAGGGTAAACTTGCGATCGAGCTGGGTTGCCGTCCTGGCCGAAAGTTCTTCCACATGGCCGGTATCCGTTATCCCGGCAATCGAAGCAGGCCGTTTTCGTGGAACGAGGTCTACGTCGATTCCAGGCTTGCTGGCGCCGTGAAGGACATCACGGTCGCGAGAAGTGCTATTTTTCACTATATCGAACAGTTTACCGGCGAAAAAATCCAGGAAATCCAGCAGGAAATCAAGCCTATCGCGCTCGATGAGGTGATTGCCGGCAAGCTTGGCGTCAGCACGGGCGATCTCGCGCTCGTCGTCACGCGCCGCTACTACGGCTCCGGTCGCCGCCTGCTGGAATATGCTTTCCAGGTTCTGCCGGCAGAGCGCTTTACCTTCACCACGACACTGCGCGCCGAGAGCTGAGGCTGACAGCCGCGTGAATGGTTCCCGCCTTTGCCGGCGCCATGATTCGTCTGCCCATTCCGCCTGTAATTGCCTTTCTGATTGGCTTTTTGCCTCGTCATTCGCCGTTTGAATAATTTCCCGGCGCCAAACTTCTGCGTGCAAATCAGCCGTTTGATTAATAAATAGGCGCGCCTAAAGATGCGTCATTTTTGGCTTTACAGGCCCGAAAAATTTTGCATTAGTTCGTACATACTGCCTTGCATGTCCATCAGATAAAAGGGGAACCACATGGATATCGGTGTTTTCATTCCCATCGGAAACAATGGCTGGCTGATCTCCACTACCTCGCCGCAGTACATGCCGAGCTTCGAGCTCAACAAGCAGATCGTCCAGAAAGCAGAGGGATACGGGCTCGAGTTTGCTCTCTCGATGATCAAGCTGAGAGGCTTCGGCGGCAAGGCCGAGTTCTGGGACTACAATCTTGAGAGCTTCACGCTTATGGCCAGCCTGGCGGCTGTCACCAAGCGCATCAAGCTGTTTGCCTCGACGGCCGTGCTGACTCTGCCGCCGGCCATTGTCGCGCGCATGGCGACGACGATCGACAGCGTGGCGCCCGGCCGTTTCGGGGTCAATATCGTGTCGGGCTGGCAGATGGCGGAATATGACCAGATGGGCATGTGGCCGGGAAATGACTATTTCGGCTACCGCTACGATTATTCGACCGAATACGTCCACATCATGAAAGAGCTCTGGGCCAAGGGCGAATGCTCCTTCGAAGGCAAGCACTTCACCATGAAGGATTGCATGATGAAGCCGATGCCGGCGAACAAGATCGAGATCGTGGCAGCAGGTCAGAGTCCGCGCGGCATGGAATTCGCGGCAGAGTACGCCGATTACAACTTCGTCATGGGCTCGGGCATCAACACGCCGACCGCCTATGCGCCGAACAACGCCAAGCTGGTTGAAGCGGCTGCCAAGACCGGCCGCGATGTCGGCGCCTACGTGCTGTTCATGGTGATCGCCGAAGAGACCGACGAACTGGCAAAGGCAAAGTGGGAGAGCTACCGCGAAGGGGCCGATGTCGACGCCCTCGCGTGGATGGCGGACCAGGGCAGCAAGGATGCAACTGCCGACAGCAACTCGACCGCCAAGCACATCAACCTGCCGGAAGGTGCTGTCAATTTCAACATGGGCACCCTGGTAGGCTCTTATGCCAGCGTCGCCCGGATGCTGGAGGAGGCCGGCAGCGTTCCCGGTACAAAGGGCATCATGCTGACCTTCGACGACTTCCTGGTCGGTCTCGACAAGTTTGGGGAGCGCATCCAGCCGTTGATGGCGTCGCGCATGCCGAGCCAGATGGCGGCCGAATAAGGTGCATCGCCTTCTGCCAGATGCCGGGGCCGCAGCACCGCTTGTCGGCCCCCGCGACCTCCTGGATCCACTGACGCTGGTCGACCCCGGCGTCGCAGATCGCACCTACGCCCGTTTGGCACCCTCAGGCGAGCCGTTCCCAAGCCCTGATGTCGAGCCCGCGATCGAAGATTTGCCAATAAGGACCGCCGGCGTGGACGCGCTTCTTTCCGCGTATGCCGGTGGGAGACTGTTGCCTTCGCACGCCCTGCGCTCGCTTATCAGTGCGTCGCGATCCTGCACCGCAGGTGGCGAGGCTATCCTTCGCTTCGTGCCGCAGGCTGAAAAGGCCGCCTGTGAAAGCGACGAGCGTTGGCGCAATGGAACGGTGCGGCCGCTGGAGGGCATTCCGTTCGGCGTCAAGGACATCATCGATGTCGCCGATACGATCACCACATCCGGCTCCCATTTTACCGGCGATCGCGTCGCGCCGGCCGATGCCGATGTCGTGGCCGACTTGCGTGCCGCCGGCGCCATTCCCTTTGCCATGACTGCGACCACCGAGTTTGCCACCGGTTCACCGCACAACCCGCGCTTCGGTACGGTGCGCAATCCGTGGGATCAAAGCCGCTGGACGGGTGGATCGTCGACGGGATCCGCTGCAGCACTGGCCGCGCAGCTGATGCCGCTTGCGCTCGGCACGGACACCGGTGGATCAATCCGGGTCCCATCCTGCTGGTGTGGCACGACGGGCCTGAAGCCGAGCCGGGACCGCGTGTCCCGAAAAGGTGTCGCGCCCCTGTCCTGGACACTCGACCATGTCGGTCCGATGGCCCGCTCGGCAAGGGACATCGCCCGTGTATTGTCTTTCATGACCGCCCAGCGGGAGCCATCCTTGGCTGCGCAATGTGCTGCCATTCTGGCGGGCGAGACTTTAGAGGGTCTTCGCATCGGCGTGCCCGTCAACTGGTTCACGGATGTGGTTGACGACGCCGTTCTCGCCAATTGGGAGGCTGCGCTGAAGACGATGGAGAGGCTTGGATGCATCTGCATTCCGCTCCCTGCCATCGATATCGCCCCTTGGCATGAGGCCGGCTGGGTCATCCTCCAAAGTGAATTGGCAACGCTGCATTCTCCCCGTCTCGATCGTGTGGAGATGTTCGACGCGGGCCTTGTTCACAGGCTGAAGAACGGCCTCACCTATTCCGCGGTCGATTACGGGCGTGCGCTCCAGATGCGCGCCGAGGCACAAAGCGGCTTCCTCGACGCCATGGCCGACGTCGATCTGGTCGTTACGCCCGGCATCGGTGGCGAGGCTGGCGTGCTCGATGGGCTGACCGTCGATGTGAACGGGATCTCGCATACCTTCCAGTCGATGATTTCGCGAAACACGATGATTTTCGACGTCACCGGCCTGCCGGCCCTGATGCTGCCATCCGGCCTCGGTCGCACCGGTCTGCCGACCGGTATACAGATCGTCGGCAGGCCCCAGGCCGATGCGATGTGCCTTTCCCTTGGGGCCGCTTTTCAGCGCGCGACCGAGTTCCACGACATGATGCCGCCGGGACTGGCGATATGAGCGCTGAAACGCCGTCTGTGCCCCTGCCGAACCAGCTGACTGCCACGGATTTGCTGGCGATGCTGGCCGATGACAAGTTGAGCGCTAGCGATGTGGTGGAAGCGTGCCTTGAGCGCATCCGCCTGCGGGATGGCGATGTGCAGGCCTGGCTCGCCGTCAATCCGCAGGCACTGGCCGAGGCCGCCCGTCTGGATGCCTTGCCGAGGGAAAAGCGTGGCCGGCTGCATGGCCTGCCGATTGCTGTCAAGGATGTGTTCGACACCCACGACCTGCCGACGACCTACAACTCGCCGCTTTATGGTGGTTTCCAGCCTGCGGCGGATGCTGCGGCCGTCGATCTGCTGCGCGCGGAAGGTGCAATCGTGCTCGGCAAGACCGACACGACGGAATTTGCCGCCGCCGGGCAGGATGCCAAAACCGGCAATCCGTACGATCTCGCACGCACCTCCGGCGGTTCGTCTGCCGGTTCTGCGGCAGCCGTCGCCGACTTCCACGTGCCGTTGGCGCTTGCCACGCAGACCGGCGGCTCGACCATTCGCCCGGCTTCCTTCTGCGGCGTCTACGCCTTCAAGCCGAGCTACGGTCGTGTCAGCCGGGAGGGTGTGAGGCTCTATTCCATCAGCTTTGACACTGTGGGCTGGTATGGCCGTTCGGTTGCGGACCTCGCATTGCTGGCGAATGTCTTCGGTCTGGACGAACCTCTCGGGCCGGAAAGTCGCCCGGATGCGTTGAGGATGGCCGTGACCACCGGCCCCTACCATGACCGCCTGCAGGACAAAAGCCTGCGGGCAATGACATCGGCCGCCGACAGCCTGCGACAGGCCGGTCATCAGGTCCATGAGCTCGAACTTCCGCCGGCCTTCGAAGCGCTCGATCGCTATCACCGGGTCATTCTGCATCGCGAAGGCCAGGCGGCGTTTCGCAATCTTGCCCGTCGACATGGCGCCGCCCTGCATGACGATTTCCACCACCGGGTGGAAAATCGCGATGGAACGACGCTTGCCGAACTGAGAGACGCCTATGACGGCATGGGGCTGGCGCGGATCGCGTTCGACGAGATCGCAGCCAACTACGATGTGGTGATCGCGCCGAGCGCTGCCGGGTTTGCACCCGTCGGCCGCAAACCCGGCGATCCCGTGTTCAATGCCTCGTGGACGCTGCTCGGCGTGCCCTGCGTGAATATTCCAGTGCCGCCGCCGGCATCTCCCGGCGGGCTGTCGCTGCCGATCGGGGTGACAGTGATCGCGCCGCGTTTTGCCGACAGCCATCTTCTCGCCCATGCCGACCGGATTGCCGCAGTCCTGAGTCCGAAAGCCCCTGTCGTCGAGACCGTCCATGAATTTCGAGGGAGCCGTCCGTGAGCGAAGCCGACCTGCGTGCGAACTATGCCAAAGCCTATGACAACCGCATCGGCTTCGGCAGGAAGCCTGCCCTGGTGCTGGTCGATTTCGTCCAGGCCTATTTCGAGCCTGACAGCCCGCTATTCGCAGGTGTCGATGCGGCGCTGGAAAGTGCCCTGCGCATCCGTGCCGCAGCGCATGAGAAGAACCTTCCCGTCATCCTGACCGGCGTCGTCCTGCATTCGAGCGGTCTGGATGGCGGCCGGTTTTTCCAGAAGGCCAAGCCGCTGGCGAGCTTTACCGCAGGCAACCCTCTCGGCGCCTGGCCGAAGGGGCTTGAGCCACGGGCTGACGAGTTTGTTGTGACGAAGCAGTATCCGAGCGCGTTCTTCGGCACGTCTCTGGCGCCGATGCTGACCGCGATGGGGGTCGACAACGTCATCCTCACCGGGCTGACCACCAGCGGCTGCGTGCGCGCTTCCTGCGTGGATGCCATGTCGCATGGCTTCATCACGACGGTGGTGCGCGACGCCTGTGGCGACCGTCATCCGGCTCCGCACGAGGCCAATCTTTTCGATATGAACGCAAAATATGCCGACGTCGTCTCCGAGGCGGAGATCCTGGCGTTTATCGATGGCCTCGACTAACCCCGTCGTCGCCAGCAAGTGCCCGGCGACCACACGGCCGCCGAAGCATTGTCATTTCAGGCTTAGCTGGCGCCGTTTGCCTTGGCTATGAAGTCGGTGAGGTGCGGAACGTAGTCTTCTGCTCCGGCACCGCCATTCGCCATCGCCACGGCGAATGAGTTCTTCACCGCGCTCGACATTGTGGTGGTGACTGTCGCCGCATTTGCCATCGATTCCACGTAGCGCATGTCTTTGTAGGCATTGCTGAGGGTGAACTTGTGGGCTTCGCGGTTGCCTTCCAGAGCATAGCCCATGAAAGTCTGATAGAAGCCGCAATCCATGCGTCCGCCGCGGATCACCTGGTCGAATGTTTCTATGGAGATGCCAACTTTTTTCGACAGCGCCAGGGCCTCGGAATAGAGCGCGGCATAGCCGAGCGAGATGAAATTGTTCAGGAGCTTCATCCGATGGCCGTCGGCGACGCCGCCGATGTGGACGATCTTGCCCGCCCATGTCGAGATCACCGGCTTGATGCGCTCAAAAACCGCCGCATCGGCGCCGACCATGCAATCGAGAGTACCCGCCCACGCTTCTTTCGGCGTGCGGCTCAAGGGGGCGTCGGCGTAGAGAACGCCGATCTCGGCCATCTCTGCGGCCAGCGTCTGTGTCACCGTGGGCTCGCCGGTCGAGCAATCGACGATAACGGTCCCTGCGGCAAGGCCCGGTTTCATGGCCGCGACGGCAGCGGCAACTTCCGGCGAGCCGGTCAGGCAAAGAAAGACGATGGTGGAGTGACGGGCCAGTTCATCGAGAGACTTTGCCTCGGTGGCTCCCCTTGAAACCAGATCGTCGACCGGCACCCGGTTTCGATGGGCGACGACCTGCAGCGCGTAGCCCTTTTCAACGATATTCTTTGCCATGCCATGGCCCATCAGCCCGGTGCCGACAAACCCGATGGTCTCAGTGGTATTGCTCATTTTACTCTCTCCCTGAACGTAAATGGTCGGCGATCATGACAAATTGAATTTGCTGCGCAGCTCGTCTATCTGCTGCGGCGTCAGCGCGCGCAACACGTGGTTTTGCAGCATCAGGAACAGCTTGGCTGTTTCCTCAAGCTCCTCGGTGGCATACTGGGCGTTGGCAAGCGAAGTTCCGGCGACGACAGGACCGTGATTTGCCAGAAGCACCGCGTGATGCTTGCCGGCCAGCGCCTTTACGGCGTGCGCCAATTCCGGATCTCCCGGCGCGAAATAGGGCACCAGCGGCAAGCGGCCGATGCGCATCACATAATATGCCGTCAGCGCTGGAAGCACATCGTTGGGATCGACGTCGGCAAGGATGCTGACGGCTGTGGCATGGCTCGAATGCAGGTGGACGACGGCTGCCGCTTCTGACCGTTCATCATACATTGAAAAATGCAAGAAGGCCTCCTTGGTCGGCTTGTCTCCCGACAAGAGCTGGCCGGATGCGTCGAAATGTGAAAGCCGATCTGGCTCGAGGTTTCCCAGCGAGGCGTTCGTCGGCGTCATCAACCATCCGCCATCGGCAAGGCGCACCGAGATGTTTCCGCTTGAGCCGGCTGTCAGGCCGCGATTGAACAGCGAGGCGCCGACGCGGCAGATTTCGTCGCGCGCTTTGTTGATCTCACGCATTCCCGTGCTCCGCTCGTAACAGATGCCAAGCCTTCAGAAAGAAATCCTCGGCACCGAAGTTTCCCGATTTCAGCGCCAATGCCAAGTCCGGGCCGTTGATGCTGCGGGTCCAGGGGACGCCGGGATCGATCTCCGGCCCGATCTCGAGCATCGCCACCTGCAGCCCAGCAACGATAGCACCGGATGTTTCGCCACCGGCAACCAGAAACTTCGTAAATCCTCTGTTCTTCAAATGGTTTGCGACTTCGGCCAGCGTCGTTTCGACCAATGCGCCGGACTGGTGCCTGCCCATCGATGCCTGAATGTCTGCAAGGGCGGCCGGATCTGCGCTCGAATAGATAAGCACCGGCGCAGAGCTGTCCTGCGCAAGAGCCCAGTCTGCTATCTCCGAAGCCGTCTGCCTCCCGTCCGAAATTGCGTTTACATCGAGCGCTAGCGTCGGCATGCCGCTGTGTCGCGCCGCCTCGATCTGGCCGCGGGTTGCGACCGAGCAGGATCCTGCCAGAATGGCTGCCCGACCCGCTGGCGCCGCCATTTGCACTTGTTCCTGCCGGCGTGCGACGCGGCCCTTGGTAACGAGATCTTCCGCAAGGCCCAAGCCGATGCCTGAGCCGCCTGTTACAAGCCGCATCTCCGCACACGCTTGTCCGATGGCATGCAGATCGGTGTCTGCAAGGGTGTCCACGATCACGATCCGGCGCCCGGCTGCTTTTTCTGCTGCGAAGGCCCCTGATATCGCGTCCTGTCCGGACCTTACGATATTGATATCGACCAGTCCTACGGCCAGCGACGTCTGACGGCCCAACACCCGCACGATATTTGCATCGGTCATCGGGTTCAGCGGATGATCTTTCAGGGGGCTGTCCGACAGCAGCTGATCTCCGACGAACAGGTGGCCTTTGTAAACGGTCCGGCCCGCTGCCGGAAAAGATGGACAGGCGATTGTGAAATCGACATCGAGGAGCGTCATCAGCGCTTCGGTGACCGGCCCGATATTACCCTCGTCCGTGCTGTCGAAGGTCGAGCAGTATTTGAATAGAAACTTTTCCGCCCCCGCAGCAAGCAGGGCCCGGGCTGCGGCGCAAGACATATCAACCGCCTCATCGGCTGGAATCGATCGTGACTTCAGGGCAACAACGACAGCATCGGCATCGGCGAACTTTTCACCCGGCGCGGGTACGCCGATGCGCTGCACCGTTCGCAGACCCGCGCGCGAAAGCATCAGGCAGAGATCGGTAGCGCCGGTAATGTCGTCCGCAATTGCGCCTATCAGCACGTTCGTTCCTCATTTTTCCAGCCGGTATGCTGCCCCCAGGGTGTAAGCGAGGATACATCCGACGGTAGCATCGAATTTCCTCCGCGCCGTCCCTTTCGCGCTCGACCCTGTTGTTGCTTCAGCGCAAAAAGCCCTTGCATTGCTTTTCCGACGCGCGCTAACTGTGTTTATGGCAACGCTATCATTTGAATTTGACGAGCACAAGCGCGTGTTTAATCCTGCGGTATCGGCCGCACTCCATTCGGCAAGGAAGCTCAGATGACGACAAAACCTCAACAGACTGCCTGCGTGATCGGGTTGGGATCCATGGGGTTCGGGATAGCGGCCTCTCTTCTTCGCGGCGGCTTCGATGTCGTCGGCTGCGATGTCAGTGTGGACGCGATGGCGCGGTTCGAGGCGCTCGGCGGCAGGGTTGCAGGACTGCCGATCGATGCCGGGCGGGACGCGCAGATCGTGATTTCGGTCGTGGTCAACGCGGCGCAGACCGATGCCGTCCTATTCGGTGAGAATGGCGCGGTGACCGAAATGGGCAAGCGCGGCACCGTTTTGTCTTGTGCCACCATGTCGCCGGAGGCTGCGCGGGATTTTGAGCGTCGCGCCCAAGCTCTTGATTTACTTTACATCGATGCCCCGATCAGCGGCGGCGCCATGCGTGCTGCCGCTGGTGAGCTGACGATCATGGCATCCGGTGCGCCAGAGGCCTTCGCCTCGGCACGTGCTGCCCTCGATTGCATTGCCACCAAGGTCTACGAACTCGGCGAGGCCGCAGGGGTCGGTGCAGCATTCAAGATCGTCAACCAGTTGCTGGCCGGCGTGCATATCGCCGCTGCCTGCGAGGCCGTGACCTTCGCGAAGGCCATGGACCTGGATATTGCCAAGGTTTACGAGGTGATCTCGGCCTCCGCCGGCAATTCCTGGATGTTCGAGAACAGGGTTCCGCATATCCTGGAGGGCGATTACCGTCCGCGCAGTGCTGTCGATATCTTCACCAAGGATCTCGGCATCGTCTCGGATATCGCCCGCAATCTCAAATTTCCCACGCCCATAGCATCGACTGCCCTGCAGATGTTCGTCATGACGGCTGCCGCCGGCATGGGGCGCGACGACGATGCATCGATCGCGCGTATGATCGCGAACCTAACGGGGCTCGATCTTCCAGGGCTGGAGGCCTGATATGCCACGTTTTGCGGCCAATTTGACCATGATGTTCACAGAAGTCGGCTTCCTCGACAGGTTCGCTGCTGCTGCTGCGGCCGGATTCGATGCGGTGGAGTATCTGTTCCCATACGATTTCGACCCAGCCGATGTCGCCGAGCGATTGCATCGACTCAAGCTCTCGCAAGCGCTTTTCAATTTGCCGCCGGGCGATTGGGCATCGGGCGAGAGAGGTCTCGCAGCGCTGCCAGAGCGGAAAGATGAATTCCGCGCGTCTGTCGAGACAGCGCTCAGATATGCTGCGGCAACAGGCGTGAAGCGGTTGCACGTGATGAGCGGTCTGGCCGAGCGGTCGGACCCGGCCGCCGTCGCCGCGTATCGCCAGTCAATCGCCTACGCATGCGACAAGGCGGGCGAGACCGGGCTGGATATTGTTCTGGAGCCGATCAATGGGCGCGACATGCCCGGATATTTCCTCAATAATTTCAATTTCGCAGCGGATTTGATCGCAGATCTTGGCTATCCAAACCTGAAATTACAGTTCGATATCTACCATCGCCAGATCATCCATGGCGATGTGCTCTCTGGGCTGCGAACGATGATGCCCATCATAGGCCACGTTCAGATCGCATCGGTACCCCTCCGCCACGAGCCTGGAACGGGAGAGCTCGATGACTTTACCGTCCTGCGTGAACTCGATCGGCTGGGATATGACGGTTTTGTCGGCTGCGAGTACCGTCCGGCACGCGGCACGATCGAAGGCCTCGGATGGCTGGCGACCTTTCGCCAGTAGGGATGCAGTCAGTTAATAGCCGACATGCTGATTAACAGCGCTGCCATTCAACAGAGAAATTCTGTGCGTTTAATGCACTTGCAGACGCGGGGAATGACTGAGCACACTTCCATCTTGACCGCATAACACTGATAAATTCGTTCCATCTTACATAAAATCGAAAACGAGCTTGACAGATGGCGGAATTGGCAGAAGTTATGGCAGCGCTGCCATAACATTTCAAGGTAGTCTTTGAATAGCTGGCCTTGCGTACCCCATCACCGCCGAAAGCATCTGGAGGTTGCGATCTGTGGTGACGATAGACAACGGATATGCTGACAGCTCACGCGAGCAGCGGCGATAGGGAGGAGATTTCATGTCCGGACTCGTCAATGACGAACCGTCGCCCCGTAACTCGTCATCGGGCTTTCTTGCCCAGTTGGCAAAATTGCGTCATGTGCGAGAGGTCAACGTGCTCGTCGCCCTCGTGGTCGTCGGCGCGCTCATCAGCCTGTACACGCCGTATTTCCTGACGACCAATAATCTGATGGGCGTATTTCGCGCATTCTCGCTGACGGCGATCATGAGCATCGGCATGGTTATGGTCATCATCACCGGCGGCATCGATCTATCGGTCGGCTCGGCAATGGGTCTCGCCTCGCTGGTGACCGCCCTGTGCTTCGAAGCCGGTTTTTCGACCGGCGGCAGTGTCGCTGCCGGCCTTTCGGTCGGCGTGGCGTTCGGGTTTATCAATGGCGCACTGATCACCATGATCGGGCTGCCGCCATTCATCGCGACGCTTGGAACCCTCAGCATCGGGCGTGGCCTTATGTACATGATCACCCACGGGGTTCCTGTCACGCCGACGCCGCCCGATGCTTTCTCCATTCTCGGCCAGGGCTATCTCGGCCCGGTGCCGGTGCCCGTCGTGATCATGCTGGTCCTCATGGCAATATTCGCGCTGATCATGCGCCGCACGCGCTTCGGTCGGCATATCTACGCGACAGGTGGAAACGAAAATGCGGCGCGCCTGAGCGGTGTGAAGGTAGATCGGGTGAAACTGGCCGTCTACGTGCTGTCTTCAACCATCGCGGCGGCAGCCGGCGTCATTGCATTTTCCAGATACCTGTCCGCCGAACCTGCGTCCGGCTTTGGATCGGAGCTCGATGTGATCGCTGCTGCCGCAATCGGCGGAGCCAGCCTTGCCGGTGGGGTTGGCAGCGTCTCCGGGGCCGTCATCGGCGCAGCGCTTGTCGGCGTCATCGCCAATGGCGTTGTGCTGCTCAACATCAATACCTATGCCCAGCAGGCCATCACGGGCGGGGTGATCCTCATTGCCGTGAGCCTGGACGTTTTGAGAAATCGGCTCTCGGGAGGTCGCGGATAACGCGGAGGCTGCAAGTTTCAATGGAGATCCCCGGCGGAGGACGTACGGGTGAGGAGGAGAAGGAAAGATGAACGAGTTCAAAAAAGCAGTGTTTGCAGCATTGTTATCGATGACGGCGGTCGGCGGCGCGGTGGCTCAGGACATTACCATCGCTGTGGTGCCAAAAGTGGCGGTGCCGTTTTTCGACGACTGTAACAAGGGCGCGCAGGAAGCGGCCAAGGCTGCAGGAGTCGATTATCAGTGGGTTGTTCCGCAGAACACCCAAGGGTCGACACAGGTCAAAATCATAGAGGATCTCATTGCTCGCCACGTCAGCGGTATCGCCGTCTCGGTCAACGAACCGAAGTCGGTGGAGGGGATCATCAAGCAGGCCATGGCGGCCGGCATCAAGGTCCTGACCTTCGATAGCGACAGCGCCAAGAGCGGCCGCAGCATGTATATCGGCACGATCAACAAGCAGGCGGGCGTCACCATGGGCAAATCCATGGGCGAAGCGCTCGGCGGCAAGGGCGAGGTTGCCATCGTCACCGGCCAGCTCGGCGCCTCCAATCTCAACGAGCGGATCGACGGCGTCAAGGAAGCGCTGAAGGCGTTTCCCGAGATCAAGGTTGTCGCTACCGAGGGCACCGAAGACGACCTCGCAAAGGCCGTCTCGGTGACGGAGGCGTTGCTGCGCGGAAACCCCAAGCTGGCCGGCATTATCGGCGTCAGCCAAGTCGGCGGCCCCGCCGCTGCCAAGGTCCTGGCAGAGCAGGAATTCTCCGATCGCAAGGCGGGCGTTAAGGTCTACGCCTTCGACGACCTGCCCGACACGATCAAGGGTGTCAAAAACGGCTACATTGCCGGCATCATGGTCCAGCGTCCTGTCACCATGGGCAAGCTTGCCGTCGAGCACCTGGTCGCCCAGATCAAGGGTACGGAGACTGAAAGCAAGGATATCGACACCGGCGTGACTGTTGTCAACGCCTCCAATCTCGGCAGCTACACGAAGTAGGCGTCAAGGCCGACGGCGCCGGAACCGGCGCCGTCGGCAGCATCCTGATGTGGAGATTATCATGACGCCTTTTCTCGAAATGCGCGGGATCTCGAAGACTTTTCCCGGTGTCCACGCACTCAAAAACGTCGATCTCTCGCTGAGCAGCGGCGAGGTCCATGTGCTCGCCGGAGAAAACGGCGCGGGAAAAAGTACCCTGATGAAGATCATGACGGGTGTCTACCGCGCCGATCCGGGCGGCTCGATCCGCGTCGAGGGGCATGAGGTGACGATCAGCGATCCGGTCCACGCACGGTCGCTGGGCATCAGCATCATCTATCAGGAGCTTGCGGTGGTGAATAATCTCACCGTGGCCGAAAACATTTTTCTGGCCCGCGAGCCTCTCGGCCCCGGCGGTCTCATCGATACGCGCAGGATGAATGCCGAAACACGGGCCGTCCTCGCCGAACTGGAGATGACCATCGAGCCGACGACGCGTGTCGGCAATCTCAGCATCGGCCAGAAACAGATGGTCGAGATCGCGCGGGCGATCTCGTATCGCTCGAAATTGATCATCATGGACGAGCCGACCGCATCGCTCAGCCATCACGAAGCGTCCACCCTGATGCGGATCGTCCGCAAGCTCGTCGCGCAGCAGATCGGTATCGTCTACATCTCGCATCGCATGGACGAGATTTTCGAGATTGCCGACCGGGTCACGGTCTTGCGCGACGGCCAGACGGTCGATACGCGGCCGATTGCCGAAATGACCCGTGAGTTGCTGGTGCGCAAGATGGTCGATCGCGACCTGTCGCAACTGTTCGGCGAGCATCAGTCCTACGCCACATCCGACATCCTGCTTTCCGTCCGCGGACTGGGCCTGAAGAGCAGGACCGCGCATGGTGCCAAGGTGGAGGATATTTCTTTCGACCTGCACAAAGGCGAGATTTTGGGCTTCTTCGGGCTCGTCGGGTCCGGTCGTACGGAAATCATGGAGATGATCTTTGGCTGGCGTCCGCGCGTCGGCGATGTGATAATAGAAGGCGCGACAGTGACGATACGAGATCCCGCTGATGCCATCGATCTCGGTATCGGCTTCGTTTCTGAAGACCGAAAGGAACTTGGGCTCGTGCTCGGCATGTCGGTACGTGAAAATTTCAGTCTCACGCATCTGTCCGACTATTGTACGCTGGATGTCGTCAACCAGAAGCGGGAGACCAGTGCCTGCGCTGCGTTCATCCGCTCTCTCGGTATCAAGACGCCGTCGACGGAGCAGAAGGTGCTGAATCTTTCCGGGGGAAACCAGCAGAAGGTGGTCATCGCCAAATGGGTGGCGCGACATCCTCGTATCCTGATTGTCGACGAGCCAACGCGCGGCATCGACATCGGTGCGAAATCCGAGGTTCACACGCTTCTCAACAGCCTTGCAAAGCAGGGGATTGCAATCATCGTCGTCTCCTCCGACTTGCCAGAGATCCTGGCCATCAGCGACCGAATCGTCGTGCTGAAGGAGGGCCGCATCACCGGCAAGATCGAGCGCAGCGAGGCGACGCAGGAGCGCATCATGCTCGCCGCGACAGCTTGACGAATTGGTTTCGGCGCACATTGTTCAACGAAAAGGAGATCTACAAAATGACCAAACGCATTGTGTTTACAGGCGGTACGGGGAAGGCCGGTCGTCACGCCGTTCCCCATCTGCTGGAAAAGGGATATTCCATTCTCAATGTCGACCTGAAGCCTCTCGACCTGCCGGGCGTTAATACGCTGATTACCGACATCACCGATAGCGGCCAGGTCTTCAACGCGTTGACCACGCACTTCGGGTTTGACGGCTACGACGATGGCGCCCCACCGTCTGCCCCCGATGCTGTCGTTCATTTTGCCGCCATTCCCCGCGTCATGATCGAGCCGGACAACAAGACGTTTTCGGCCAATGTCGTTGGAACCTACAACGTCATCGAGGCGGCCATGAAGCTGGGTGTCCGCAAGGTCATCATCGCATCGAGCGAGACCACTTACGGCGTCTGCTTTGCCGAAGGCGACAAGGATTTTCACAGTTTCCCGCTGGAAGAAGACTACGACAGCGACCCGATGGACAGCTACGGCCTGTCGAAGGTCGTCAACGAAAAGACGGCACGGGCATTTTCGATGCGCTACAACGCCGACATTTACGCCCTGCGCATCGGCAACGTCATCGAGCCGCATGAGTATTCCAATTTCCCGGCCTACCTCGACAACCCAATGTCGCGCAAACGTAACGCCTGGAGCTACATCGATGCCCGCGATCTCGGCGAGATTGTCCATCTCTGCATCGAGAAGGACGGCCTCGGCTATCAGGTCTTCAATGCGGTCAACGACACCATTACCGCAGACCTGCCGACTTCGGAGTTCCTTGCCAAATACTGCCCGCAAACTCCTGTAAAGCGTGAGATGGGAAGAGACGAAGCGCCGATTTCCAACCGCAAGGCTCGCGATGTCCTCGGTTTCCGGGAAGCGCACCCGTGGAAGAATTATGTGAAGCGCTGAATTAATCCGGCCGGGGCTGATTTGCATTTTTAGCCTCGGCCAAATACCGTGCGAACAAGGAGCTTGATGGTCGCTCGATTGGCCAATCCTGACCATGGCCGAAACGGGAATCCGCATAATGACAACACGGCGCCGCCTTCCCGACAGGAAGTCCAAGATCACCCTGCGTGAAGTTGCGCTGCGGGCCGATGTGAGCGAATCGACCGTATCCCGCATCATGCGCAACCAGTCGCTGGTCGCCGACGCGACACGCGAAAAGGTCATGGAAACCGTACGGGCGCTTGGATATGTGCCGAACCGGATCGCAGGTTCGCTTGCGTCGCTTAACTCCCATCTGATTGGCGTGGTCATTCCCTCGCTGTCGAATATCGTCTTTCCGGAAGTCATCCAGGGCGTGCACGAGGCTCTGAAATCCTCGGATTTCCAGGCCGTCATCAGCACCACGGAATATGACATCGACCGGGAAGAGGTGATGGTGCGTGGCCTTCTGGCCTGGAAGCCTGCTGCGATCCTTATTGCAGGATTCGATCACACCATGGCGACGCGACGGATGCTGGATCAGAGCGGCGTGCGCGTTGTCGAATTGATGGATATCGACAGTGCGCCGATCGACATCGCAGTTGGCATGTCGCACCGCCGGGCGGGTTACGCGATAGGGCAGCATCTGATCGCGCGAGGCTACCGTCATTTCGGCTATGTGGGCCATGACTGGGCGGCGGACCGCCGCGCGCGGCTTCGCTACGATGGGCTAAGGGAAGCCTTGGCTGAGGCTGGCCTGTCGATCGAGGCGCATGCGATTGCGGATGGTCCGAGCTCGGTCGGCACCGGTCGCGAGCAGACCAGGCATCTTTGTGCGGCGTCTGCCGAAATCGACGTGACGGTTTATTCCAATGACGACATGGCCGTGGGGGGCGTTTTTCATTGCCTGAGCGCCGGCATTTCCCTGCCCGACGACATGGCGATCTTCGGCTTCAACGGTCTCGAAATCGGCCGCGAACTGCCGCAGCCACTCTCGACGCTGCGCTCGAACCGTTTCATGATCGGCAAGAAGGCGATCGAGGCTATCCTGGAATCGCCGGAGCGATGCACCCGTCCGGTTGTCATCGACACAGGCTTTGAGATCTTCCCTGGCGCCACGGCCTGAAGCGTGTAATCGCCTCGCGTTGGCCGGCGGTCTCATCACACGCGACATTCGTGGCGCACTCAACCTCAAAATCAAGTTAACTCGATGTAAATCATGATATTTTACCGCTTTTTGGCGGTCCGGTGAGCCATGATGCCCTGCTTCTAGTGTTTCAGTTTGCTCAAATGCATGAGGGACTGCCGTGTGAGTCTGTCCATGTCCCTCCTCGCCATGGATCGGTGCGGCAAACGCTTTTCAGCGGCGACTTCCAGGGCTTGCACGGAGCTGCAGGTCTATCTGTCTTGCAGCGTCATCGAGTGCCACCCTGTCGGGTTTGACCCCCGACAGGGCGTTGTGGATCTCTTCGCCGAGGATCCGCTCTATCGCCGTATACTGAGGGATATTTGGTCGCTGCCAGGTGTGCAGAAGGTTCTTTTTTGCCAGCTGGTCGACGAACCTGACGATTGGCGAGCTCGCCGCCGCCTCGGGGTCGGCGCTGACGGAAAAACGCGGCGCGATGGGAAAGCCGTTCTTGACGTGAGCCTTCATCGCCTCGCGCGATGCCATCCAGGCGATGGCGTCGGCGGCAAGCTCAACCCGCTCTTCCGGCAGGTTGGTTGGAATGCAGAATAGAAACCCGCCGATGGGCGAGGCGCGCGTGCCGCCGGGACCAGCGGGCTGGGGCAGATATTCGACCCGTCTCTTGACCACGGAATGGACATCGTATTCGAAACGCGCGGTGCGCATCGTCCAGAAATAACCGAGACTGGCCTTGCCGGTCATGAACACGTCGAGCGTCCGATCCCAAGCCATGTTGAGGATATCCGGCGGTGAAATCTCGATCAGCCGGCGCATGAAATCCAGGGCCGCCAAACCGGAATCGGAGGAAATCGTGCAGTGCAACTGTTCGAGATCGACACCTTCCAGGGTAAAGCCGGCACGGGTCTTTCTAAGCGAGATTGTCGGCTGGCCGCAGGCGCCGAGGAAAAACATGAAGCTTGAAGCGATCGGCATGCCGCGCGCACCGTCCCACACTGCACCGTACATGCCGTGGTTCGGCGCGTGAAAATGGCGCCCGGCCGCGATGACGTCCTCGAAATTGCGCGGGAAATCTAGGCCTGCATCGGCAAACAGGTCCTTGCGCGCCGCCAGAATCTCGACCGTGCAGTAGCCGGGAACGCCATAATCCTGCCCGTCCCATCTCGCCGTCGACCAGATGGACGGGTGAAAATCGAGGGGATTGATGCCGGTCTTCTGGACCAGTGCGTCGATTGGGCGAATGATATCCTTTTCGACGAACTCGCCGAGCCATGGCATGTTGATGGCGATCACATCGTATTCGGAGACTCTCTTCTTCCGGTTTTCCAGGGCCCTGTTGTACAGATCCGGAAGCGACAGGAGATCGAAGCTCTTCCGGGAGGCAAGGTTATTGCGGAAATCGGCCCACATGTTGCGCATCGCAGAGAAATAATTGTCATTGTTGAGCAGGAAACGCAGTTCGATTTGGGATTCGGCACGTTTCTGCATGAGCCGCATCGGTGGAATGATGTGTGAGCCGAGAGGGGTGCCGCCAAAATAGTAGTCGTCCTCCTGCTCGCCGCTTCTGAGGCCGAGCGTCTGCGCAAGCAGGGACTTGGTCTTGCCGGCATAGACCTGGAACGCTTTCAGCAAGCTGTCGCTCGGCTGCAGCGCAAAGCTCTTGCCCGTCGTTCCCTTGGCGACCTTGAGAATATATCCGCTGTCGACGAGCCGGTTTATCAGACGCATGGACGTGGCATAGGGCAGTCCGGATTCCTGGCCCAGCGTCGAGATCGACACCGTCTGGCTGTGGATGTGGGACTTGATGAGATACATGACGATCCTCCAGACAGGATCTTCGTCAAAACCGACGACGACGTCCTGGAAAGGCCTGCGGGTCCTTTCCAGAAATTCGATCACGCGCAGCATTTCGTATTCGTTCACGTCGGCCCTCCCGCCCGTCGCGTCATGACATATGGTCGTAGCTCTACCTGATCCTTTTGGCTAGGATCGGTGCAGTTCGGAACCAATGCCGGATGGCTATTTTTCGGAAGGGGGAGCAAGTCCGGCGAGGCGTTCCGATTGCTCGAACAGCACGAAGAAGTCCTTGTCGGCCTGGCCGCCGGCGTAGGCCGCCTCGTATTGCTGGCGGATCATCGATGCCAGATACATCGGAGTGTGATCGGCTCTTGCCGCATCCAGGAT
Source organism: Rhizobium rhododendri (assembly GCF_007000325.2). GTDB lineage: Bacteria > Pseudomonadota > Alphaproteobacteria > Rhizobiales > Rhizobiaceae > Rhizobium > Rhizobium rhododendri. The sequence continues at coordinate 260,987 of NZ_CP117268.1, forward strand.
GAGGTCGAAATCCTTCATCATCTGGGATACGGAAAACGCCGGGTCGAAATTGCGGTTGACCAGCAAGTCCCGCTTGTAGGCGATCAGCGGTGAGGCGACGGCGCTCTCGCAAATCACCGAAAGCATTGTCTCGACCGTGAGATTTCCCTTCAACCCGAGGGTGAGGGCCTCCCCGAGCAGCGCTGACGTTGCGCCGACGAGAGCATTGAGCACGAGTTTGAGGTAGCGTGCCTCCTCGGCCTCGCCGACATAAAAGCGGCGGGACGCAAAGCACTCGAACATCGGCTCCACGCGTTTGTAGGCCTCCTCAGGCCCCGAGGCCATGACTGACAGAGTTCCGGACGATGCGGTCGCGGTGCTGCCGGAAACGGGTGCGCGCAGGTAGGAAACGCCAAGCGCCGACATTGCCTCGTTGACTTCCGTAGAAATTGCCGGCGACACCGTGCTCATTTCGACCAGGATCTGTCCGGTCTTCATCGTGGTGGCCAGGCCACCCGGCGAGAAAACGAGCTCCCGCAGAACGGCATCGTTCGGGATTGTCAGGACGATGACGTCGGAAGCGGCTGCCAGATCTTCAAGCGAATGCGCCACATTGGCGCCCTCGGCAACGATGGTGGCGCGGTTTTCGGGCAAGGGCTCGTAGACGTGCAAGGCATAGCCGGCATCGAGAACGCGGCGGCTCATCGGGGCACCCATTTTACCTATGCCTGCCCAGCCTACTGTAAATCTCTCGCTCATCGACCTCTCCCTTATTCCCGACGACCAGCAGCGCCGGTTTGCCGATCCCTTGCCTGCGGGGGGAACGTGCGTGTCGACCGATGCTCGGCATTCGACCGCATAAACTGTCTCCGTCCTCCCGGAGAAATTAATAGGACGAAGTCGGGATGGAATGCTTGGCAGAAAATATCCAATCCGGACAAATATAGGTTTGTCGGACATCGTGTTTATCCACTAGCTTCGTGACAGGATGGTCAGCCGTTCCCGGGAGGAACACGAACCGACAATTTTGCAAATTGGCGCGCTTTACTTCGGTAATGCGGCACCGTTGCCTGTCGTCGATATTCGGGACTGGAGGAGGAGGATTGGATGACTGAATCGCTAGAGGGCAGGGTCGTTATCGTCACGGGTTCCGGCAGGGGCATCGGCGCCGGTATTGCCGGCGACCTGGCATCCAAGGGCGCGAAAGTCGTCATTGCAGACCTTGTGGCAGCCACCGCTGATGCCGTTGCTGCCACTATCAGGTCCGAAGGCGGCGATGCGCTCGGTGTTGCCGTGGACGTTTCGGACCGCTCGAGTGTCAAGGAATTGATTGCCCGGACCTTATCGCATTTCGGCCGGCTGGACGTGATGTTCAACAATTCCGGCATCAGCCAGACATGCCCCTTCCTCGATGTCACCGAAGACGATTTCAACCGCATCATGAAGGTCAATGGTCTCGGTGTTCTGATCGGCACGCAAGAGGCTGCCAAGACGATGATAGCCCAAGGTACAGGCGGTAAAATCATCAACACAGCCTCTATCGCAGGTAAGCAGGGCTATCCCTTGTTTGCGCATTATTGCGCATCGAAGTTCGCGGTGGTGGCCATCACGCAGGCCGCAGCAAGGGCACTTGCAGAGCACAAAATCACGGTCAACTGTTTTGGTCCGGGCGTTGTTGCGACGGAACTCTGGCAGCAGCTGGACCGGGAGTTCATGGAGCATGGCCTGACATCCCAGCCGGATCAGGCCATCAACGAATTCTCGCAGTCGATCTTGCTTGGGCGTGTGTCCGTGCCGAAGGATATCGCCGGCGTTACCACATTCCTGGCTTCGGCCGGATCCGACTACATCACCGGGCAGACGGTGATGGTGGACGGAGGAATGGTTCTGATCTGATGATATCGGGAGGTGCGGCCGCCACCCGCTGCTCCCACCTGAATGCTGGCAGCGAGAGCTCCTCGAGAGATTACCTCAACGCCGCCCCCACTGGAAAGGATTTCCGTATGAAAGCCGTTCGATACTATTCGAAGAAAGACATTCGCGTCGAAGACGTACCCGCTCCGTCCGGGCCGCTGGGCGATGACATGGTTCTCATCGAGCCGCTGGTTTGCGGCATCTGTGGAACCGATCTGCATGAATATATTGCCGGACCGATCGTCACGCCGAGCACGCCGCACGTCTATTCCGGCGCGGTCCTGCCGCAGATCCTCGGGCACGAACTGTCTGCCCGGGTCCTGGCTGTCGGCAAGAACGTGACGCACGTCGCGCCGGGATCGCGCGTCTCGATCCAGCCGCTGATCTCGCCCCGCGACGACTATTACGGTCGCCGGGGACTGTATCATCTCAGCGAGAAAATGGCCTGCTTCGGCCTGTCCTGGGAATGGGGCGGCATGGGGGAACAGGCGGTCGTCAACAGCTACAATGTCTTTCCGGTGCCGGACAGCGTCAGCGATGTGCAGGCAGCCATGATCGAGCCTGCAGCGGTTGCTCTCTACGGCGTCGATCGTGGCGGCGTGGAGGCAGGCAGCACTGTGCTGGTCTCCGGCGTCGGCCCGATTGGTGCGCTGGTGCTGCTTGCGACGCGGGCAGCCGGTGCGACGACCATTTTCGTTTCCGAACTAAACCCGAACCGCCGCGCCCTTGCCAAGAAGCTGGTGCCGGAAGCGATCGTCTTCGATCCGCGCGAAGTGGATGCCGAGGCGCTGTTCCGCGAGCACACCGAGGAAGGCGTCGGCGTCGACGTGGCGCTCGAATGTGTCGGGGCGGAGGCTTCGCTTAACCTCTGTGCCAGGGCCGTCAAGCGTCAGGGTACGGTCGTGCAGGTTGGTCTGCACGTCAAGCCGGCGGCTATCGATGCGATGCTTTGGGCCCTGAAGGACATCACCGTCGAGGCGACCTGGTGCTACCCAGTGACGATCTGGCCAAGGATCGCGCAGATGATTGGTTCCGGCATCTTTCCGGTCGAGCAGATCGTCACCGCGCAGATTTCTCCGGACGACGTCGTCGAAAAGGGCTTCGAGGCGCTGCTCGATCCCAATGCGTCCCACATGAAGATACTCGTCAACATGAAGGCTTGACCGGAGCACTGACCATTGGATTTCGGCGGCCGCATTTAGGAGGCGGTCGCATTGGTAACTGCCGAAGCCATCGGCCGCGTTATGGGTCAATTTCCGATGATAGACGGCGGCTATTCGATCGCCTGAACAACGAAGAGGTTTTGTCATGCACTATATCGTTCACTGCCTGGACCATCCGGGCGCCGTGGAAAAGCGGCTTGCCAACTATGAAGCGCACAAGGCCTATCTCGGGGCCGCAAAGACCAAGACAATCATTTCGGGGCCTCTCCTCGCCGATGACAACGAAACGATGATCGGTTCGCTGTTCCTGTTTGAGGCAGACACCATCGAAGAGATCGTGGCTTTCAACAAGGCCGATCCGTTCACGGCAGCCGGCGTCTGGAAGTCGGTGAATATCCATCCCTTCAGCAAGCGGGTGGACAACAGATGACAATGATCGAAAACAAGCCGGTGCTTGCGGCCATCGTCGGCCTCGGCTGGTGGGGCAAGAAGATGGCGACACTGGTCAATGCCGGGGGTGCGGAAATGCACTTCGTTCGTGCTGTCGATCCGAGCCCGGAGGCAGAAAGCTTCGCCGGCGAAATGGGCCTGCAATTCTCCCCGGATCTCGCCGATGCGCTGGCTGATCCCGACATCGAGGCTGTTGTCCTCGCAACGCCCCACTCCCTACACCAGAAGCAGATTGCCGAGGCAGTGGCTGCCGGCAAGCACGTGTTCTGCGAAAAGCCGCTGGCGATGACCAGGAAGGATGCCGAAACCTCTGTGGCGTTGTGCCGGGATGCCGGGCTGGTTCTCGGTATGGGCCACGAGCGTCGTTTCGAGCCGCCGATTGCCGAGATCCTCGAGGCGGCAAATAGCGGCAAGCTCGGTCGTCTGCTGCAGATCGAGTCCAATTTCAGCCACGACAAGTTCCTCACGCTCGATCCGTCGAACTGGCGGCTGAACGCGGAGCAGGCGCCTGCCGGTGGCATGACGGCAACCGGCATCCATCTGACCGACCTATCGGTGAAGCTGATGGGGCCCGCAAAAGATGTCCGTGTCATCTGCGAGAACCTCGCTTCGGAGATCCCGCAGGGGGATACGATGAGCGCCCATATCCGCTTCGAAAACGGCGGTTCAGCCTATGTGTCCGCGACGCTGGCCACACCCTTCATCTCGCGGTTCGCGGTGTTCGGGACGTTGGGTTGGATCGAGGTACGCGACAAGGCGCACGTCGAGTCGCCGGACGGCTGGATCGTTACCGAGGGTTGGAAGGGCAAGCCCATCACCGTGCGCGAAGTCGCACCGGCCGAGCCGGTTCGTGACAACCTGCGAGCTTTTGCCCGAGCCGTGCGCGGCACCGATCCATATCCGATCAGCGGCGAGGAGATGATCAACAACATCGCGCTTCTCGAAGCGATTATCCGCTCCGCACGCTCCGGCGTCGTCGAGCAACTTTGACAGGGAGAGTGTCATGAAAGCTTTGGTATTCGAGGCCCCTGACAGGCCGGCAATCGTCGATGTGGCGATGCCGGAGGTTTCTGCCAACGAAGTGCTCGTCCGCACGCGCGCTGTCGGCATTTGTCACTCGGACTACGAGTTGCTCGCAGGACGATACATCATCCCGATCTCCTATCCGGTGACGCCGGGTCACGAGTGGAGTGGCGAGATCGTCGAGGTCGGGCGCAACGTCACCGGCTTCAAGGTCGGCGACCGCGTCGTCGGCGAATGCGTGGTTCGCACGCCGGACCGCCTTCATCACTTTGGATTTTCGATGAGCGGCGCCGATCGCGAATTCTTCAACGTCAATCCGGAATGGCTGCACAAGCTGCCGGAAGCCGTCGATGACAAGAAGGCGGCGCTGATTGAGCCCTTTACATGCGGCTTTTACGCGGTGCTGCGCTCCGGCGGCACCAATGCCAGCGAGACCGTAGTCGTTTCTGGCGGCGGCACTATCGGCCTCGTGTCCGCAGCGGCTGCCATCGGCATGGGCGCACGCGTCATCGTGGTCGACCCGCTGGCTGCCCGCCGCGACGTGGCCCTGAGGCTCGGGGCAGACGCCGCGCTTGATCCGTCCGATGGGGGAGCTGCTGACCGTATCCGCGAAATGACCGGCGGTCACGGCGCCGACCTGGTTGTCGAGGCATCCGGTCACGATGCATCGCTGGCTGCGGCATTCGACTACGCACGGGAAGACGGCCGCATGTCGATGGTCGGGATCAATATCGGGCGCAAGGTGCCGGTCGTCATCGGCCAGATCCAGATGAAGAACCTGACCGTCAGGGGATGCATCGGTTCGCCGGGCGTGTGGCCTGCAGCAATCCGTTTTCTCGAACGCACGGGGATCGATCTTTCGCCGATCCAGACCCACGACTATGCGCTGACGGACGCCGTCGATGCTTTCAGCTTCGGCAAGGACGCAACCAAGAGCATCAAGATCACTCTCCTGAACAACTGACCGCCGCCTCGCGCGGCGGCGATCAGGGAACGGCCAAATCTTCACGGATGCGACCGGATCGTGCCGCGGGGCTCATGGGAAAGGACAACGGAAATGATTGACCAGCAGACGAAACACGACGCCGAGAGCGGATACTTCTCCGAGGAGAGCTCGGTCGAGGTGGTCCTGGCACGGATGGCCGGTAAAACCGATCCGCGTCTGCGCGAGGTCATGAGCGCAGCAATCCGCCACCTGCATGCATTCGTCAAGGAGGTGGAGCCCAATCAGCAGGAATGGGGCATGGCCATCGATTTCCTGACCGAAACCGGCCAGATCTGCAACGAATGGAGGCAGGAGTTTATCCTGCTTTCCGACATTCTTGGCGTTTCCATGCTGGTCGATGCGATCAACAACCGCAAGCCATCCGGGGCGACTGAGACTACAGTGCTCGGTCCGTTTCATGTCATGGACGCACCGCAATACGAGAATGGCGCCAATATCTGTCTGGATGGCAAGGGCGAACCGCTGCTGGTGCGGGGGCGCGTTACCGATACCGACGGAAAGCCGATCGCCGGCGCGATGCTCGATGTCTGGCAAGCCAACGACGAGGGCTTCTATGATGTCCAGCAGAAGGGCCTGCAGCCCGAGATGAATCTGCGCGGCATCTTCAAGACGGATGCCGACGGGTCATACTGGTTCAAGTCGGTGCGGCCAAAATTCTATCCGATCCCCGATGACGGCCCTGTTGGCAAGCTGCTCGGCCAGATGGGGCGCCATCCGTTCAGGCCAGCCCACATCCACTTCATCGTCGGGGCTGCCGGCTTCGAGCCCATCACAACGCATATCTTCACGCCGGATTGCCCCTACCTTCATTCTGATGCGGTTTTCGGGGTGAAGGAAGACCTGATTGCCGATTTCGGCAAGCTGGACGATCCGAAGCGCGCTGCCGAGCTCGGCTTCGACAATCCGTTCGAGGCCGTGACTTGTGACTTCGTGCTGGTCACGCCGCAGCAGAAGCTGGAGGCATAGCGATGCAGGCCTTCACCTATAACGCCAATCCCGGGCGCGTGATCTTCGGGCACGGCACGATCGCAAGGCTTGGAGAAGAGGCGGACCGTCTGTCAGCCGACAAGGTACTCGTTCTGTCGACGCCGGAGCAGGCCGAACAGGCGCGGGCCGTGGCCGATCATCTCGGACCGCGTTTTGCCGGCATCTATACGAAGGCGCAAATGCACACGCCAGTCGACGTGACCGTCGATGCGATGCGTGAAGTTGAGCGGCTGAAGGCCAACGCGGTGCTGGCAATCGGCGGCGGATCGACGACGGGGCTCGGAAAGGCCATCGCCTTTCGCACCGATATTCCGCAGATCGTGGTGCCGACCACCTATGCCGGCTCCGAGGCGACGCCGATCCTTGGCGAAACGGAGAATGGTCGAAAGGTCACCAAGTCAGACCCGCGCATTCTGCCTGAGGTGATCGTCTACGACATCGACCTTACCCTAACACTGCCGGTCTCAATGTCCGTCACTTCAGGCCTCAATGCCGTGGCCCATGCGGTCGAGGCACTGTACGCGCGCGAAACCAATCCGATCATTTCGCTGTTGGCCGAGCAGGGGATCGCGGCATTCTCGCGCGCCCTGCCGGTTATCGCCAAAAACCCGGAAGATGCCGAGGCAAGAGCCGATGCGCTATACGGAGCGTGGCTTTGCGGCGTCTGCCTGGGTTCCGTCGGCATGGCGCTCCACCACAAGCTTTGCCACACCCTCGGCGGCATGTTCAACCTACCGCATGCGCCAATGCACACCGCTGTCCTGCCGCACGCCGTCGCCTACAACGCGCCAGCGGTACCGGAAGCGATGGCGCGGATTGCCAGAGCGCTCGGCGCTGACGATGCGGCGACGGGCTTGTTCGATCTCGCCTCTGGTCTCGGTGCGGATATGGCCCTCAAGTCACTGGGCATGCCCGGCGACGGGATCGATGCGGCGCTCGAGCAGGCTATGTCCAATGCCTACTGGAACCCGCGCACATTGGAAAAGGATGGTCTCCATCAGTTGCTGTCTCGCGCCTATGAGGGCGCAAGGCCAGCAGGCGCGTCTGCGTCGTCAAGCTGACCCGGGAAACAGAAACGATGATCAAACATATCGTCATGTGGAACGTCCGCGGTGTCACTGCCGCGGAAAAGCAAGAGGCGGCTTGGAAGGTCAAGCGCAAGTTCGAGGGTCTGGTCGGGAAGGTCCCGGGCTTGCGGACGCTGGAGATCGGCATCGATATCAGCCGGATTTCCTACGCCTGCGACGTGGTGCTGTATTCCGAATTCGAAAGCGAGGCCGATCTGAAGGGATACGCGGAGCATCCGGCCCACCTGCAGGTCAGAAACGAGCTCGAGGGGGTCCGCACGGACCGTTATCAGGTCGACTACATCCCCTGACCCCTGAGACGAGGCTAATGAACTCTCTCACATGCGCTGACGACCGGGCGCGATCATACCCGAAGGAGATACCGCATGAGCTGGGATAAAAAGGGCGGTCCGAGGATCGCGTTTCTGGGTACGGGCGCGCAAGGCGCTTCCATCGGCGCAGATTTCGCGCTTGCGGGCCTGGACGTTACCTTCATCGAACAGTGGCCGGATCACGTGACCGCAATCCGCGAGCATGGCATCACCGTCAACCTGCCGACGCGAACGATCAATGCCAAAGTTCCGGCATTGCATCTTTGCCAGGTAGCGGAAATCAAGGAACCCTTCGATGTCGTCTTCCTGGTGGTCAAGGCCTACGATACGAAGTGGGCCTGCCAGCTCATTGAGCCGGTCCTTGCGCCAGACGGTCTGGTTGTCGGCCTGCAGAATGGCATGACCCATGAGGATATTGCTGCGATCGTCGGCCGGGAGCGGACCATCGGCGCGGTGATCGAGATCGCCTCGAACATGTGGGTGCCCGGTGTCACCAACCGTCAGAACGACCACGACACCTCTTGGTTCGCTCTCGGCGCGCTCGATCCGCAGACGCAGCCAAGGGTCGAGGCCGTTGCCGATCTGCTGCGCAATGCAGGCACGGTCGAGGTCACGGACGATATCCGTTCGGCGAAATGGATGAAGCTCATCGTCAACGCGGCCGAACTTATTCCTTCGGCGATCATCAATCTGCCGCTCGGAGACGCAGCACGAACTCCCGGCATGCTGGAGACGATGCGTGCCGCCGGCTACGAGGCCATGCATGCGGCGCTCGCCGATGGCGCCAGGATCGTGCCCATCATAGGCATGCCGCCGGTCACGACCAACGACCCGGAGCGCTATGTCGACAAAATCTTCGAAGAAGTGCTGACGGTCTTCTCGCAGGCCGACACGTTGACGACGTCGTTGCAGGACTGGCGAAAAGGGCGTCGTGCCGAGATCCAGGAGGTCAACGGCTGGGTCGTGGACATCCTGAAAGCGCACGGCCTGCCGGCTCCGGTGAACCAGCGTGTCATGGAAATCGCCTACGAGATCGAAAACGGCACGCTCGAAGCTAGGCCGGAGAATTCGAAGCTGCTGATCGAGGCTTATGAGGCTGCCGGCAAGAGATGACAGCTGCCGACCAGGGCAAGTCTATTGATGAAACAGTCCAGATGGTCGGGTTTGTGCCGCCTCGATACGCAGGCGGAGATGCACCCAAGTTTTTGATTTCTTTCCATGAAATTCCAGCGATCAAGCTTTGAAAATGCGCCTTATCCAATCCGGACATCTTCGATGTTTTCTCGCGCTTCAAAATGCATAAAGGTGGAGGCGAGGAGTTGGGAGGAGTGCCCTTACCTCAACAAATAGATCGAAGCCGTAGCTTTCTCGAAAGGGAAGGTCTCTTGTTCTGTGACTTTATTTTGCAGTTGCTTGGAGGAGCATGGATATGGACGACCAAATCTACAATTCGCCTGCCTGCAATTGCGCCGGACAATTGAAACTGCAGGTAATGACCGTGCTTTCGAGCGATAGGCACATTTCCGCTCAGGCGCGTGAAGTACAAAATTCAGGATTGGCAGTAAATGCCCACGAGTAACCGCGGGTAGTGTCAGGCGCGTGGGCTCATGCGTGGTCGTTCCGGCATGGCGCATCCGCGTATCCCGGGTGCCCGAGTTTTTCAGCATACGACCAGAGGCCGCCCGGGCAGCAGAGGTGTTTTTCGTGAGCGATTCCAAGAAAGGTGAGCTGAGATGAACTCAAGCTCGATGACATCGACCAGCTTGCAGAAGCAAAGCCTGTTTCGGATCCCGATGGCGCGGAGCTTCATGACGGTCGTCTTTTCGACTGTCCTGCTGCTGGTCGTGTGCAAGGTATTCGCGCCCTCGAGTGTCTCCTGGGGAGCGCTGTCGGGAAGCCTGCCGTTCGCAGCGATTATCGCGGTCGTCGGTCTCGGGCAGCTGCTCGTAGTGCAGCAGGGCGGATTCGACCTTTCACTTCCCGGCTCCGTCTCGCTTGCCGTCGTGGTTGCCACCCACTATCCTCAGCAGAACGATGCGCTGCTCTATCAGGCAGTTCTGATCGCGCTCGGGATGGCCCTCATTGCAGGTTTCGCGAACGGAATCCTCGTCAGCTTCTTCCGGTTGAACTCGATCATTGCGACGATCGGTGTCAATGCGCTGCTTTACGGCGCAGTCTTTGCCACCTCGGGCGGGGTTCCCTCGATCACGACGAACCTCCTTGCGGAGATTGCCGGTGGTGAGACCTTCCGGGTTCCGAATGCGGTGTATTTCGCGCTTGCCGCCACCGTGGTTGTTTCGTTCGTGCTCAAGAAAACACTGGTCGGGCGCCGCTTCGAGGCCATCGGGGCCAGCCCGCCGGCCGGTCGTGCCGCCGGACTTCGCGTTCGTGTCCACCAGATGATGGCCTATGTCTTCGCGCAGCTGCTCTATTGCACGGCCGGCATCCTGATCGCCGGCATCACCCGCGAGCCAACCGCGTTTCAGGGAGACACGCTTCTGCTGCCGTCTGTCGCGGTCGTCGTGCTGGGAGGCACTTCGCTGCTGGGTGGCCGGGGCTTCCCGATCTCGACTGTCATCGCGGCCTTCTTTCTCAATCAATTGAGCCAATTCGCCCTGTCAGTGGGGGTTCCGTATTCGGCTCAGACCATCATCCAGGCGCTGGCCCTGGGTTTTGGCATCGGTGTTTACTCGCTGCGTTGGCGAAGAAACGTAAGAAAAGCGACCTGAACGAAAAACTGTGGAGGAGAAAAACATGAAACATTCGACATTCAAGAAGGGCTTTGCGCTCTCCGTTGCCGCCGCCGTCATGGCGCTTGGCAGCGCGGGTCTTGCCAAGGCCGAGACGCCCTCGTGGTGCGGCCCGAAAAAGGCCTCGTTGGCACTGCTCGACGGCTACGGAGGCAATAGCTGGCGTCAGGTGACGACGGCATCGGGCAAGCAGGTCGTCGATCTCTGCCCGAGCATTACCAAATATGAATATGCAGATGGCCAAGGTGATACGCAAAAGTCGATTTCCGACATCAAGGGCATGGCGGCCAAGGGTATCGACGCACTGGTCGTGTTCGGCGACGCCGGCCCTGCCGTGCTTCCGGCCATCACCAGCGTTTACAAGTCCGGCAAGGTCATCGTGCCGTACCGGGTCGCCGTTGGCGGCAAGGAGGGCGTCAACTATTCGAAGTTCATAGGCTCGTCGTTCGAGAACGATGGCGTGACCTGGGGCAACTGGATCAAGGGTATCCTCCCCAAGGGCGGTAACCTGCTGTTCCTCAGCGGTCCGGCAGGCAACAGCCAGGGTCTCGATGAACTCAAGGGCCTGAAGAGCGTTCTCGGTCCGGAATATGTCTTCGTCAACCCGCAGCCTTTCGCGGTCACCAACTGGGATCCGGCTCTGACCCAGAAGGTTCTGACGGCGGAAATTGCCAAGAATGCCAAGATCGACGTTATCGTGTCGGACTTCGGCCCGTCGCTGGTAGGTGCGCTGCCGACATTCACCAAGCAGGGCAAGTCGATCCCGGCGCTGGCGACATCCGACGGCAATTCGCTGGGTTGCCTGTTCGATGAGAGCAAGGCCAAGAACCCTGATTTCAAGCTGTTCACGGTCGCGACCGGCAACGACAACGTGCGGCTTGCCGTAGAATGGGCCATTGCGCTTGCAACCGGCGGAGAGAAGCCGAAGGACGAAATCTTCAAGGCCCCCGCATTCGAAGACTCGGTCTCCGGCACGCCGAACCCCGTCAAGTGCCGCAAGGACCTGCCTGGCTCAATCTATCTGTCGTCCGCACTTTCGGCAGAAGACCAGGCCAAGGCGGTCACCAAGTAACCGACGAACAGGCATGGATTTCCCCGGAGAGAACACTCTCCGGGGCAAGTTTTCGAGGACGGATAACAGATGTTGCAAACAGGCGTTAAAGCGGTCGAGGCGGAGACAAGAGACGTGATTATCCGTCTCTCCGGTATCTCCAAGTATTTCTCTGCCATCCCCGCACTCAGCGATGTGAACGTCGAGTTCTGCAAGGGCGAAGTTCACGCCATTCTCGGAGAGAACGGCGCCGGCAAATCGACGCTGATGAATATCATCTCCGGCACGTTGCGCCCGACCGACGGCGAAATCAGCTTCGAGGGTCGGCCGCTCCAGCAATTGACACCCGAGATTGCGAAGTCGCTGGGGATCGGTATCTGCTTCCAGCATCCGGCCATTCTCGAAGATCTTTCAATCATGGAAAATCTGCGTGTGGCGCTTCCGTCTTCGGTTTTTGCCGGCCGGTCGCCGCAGGAGGTCGTCCAGGAGGTTCTCGATACGGTCGGGCTTCAAGTGCCGCTTGTCATGCGTGCCGATAGCCTGACGGTGGCGCAGAAGCATCTGCTTGAAATCGCCAAGGCCCTGGCGCTGAAGCCACGGGTTCTCATCCTCGACGAGCCGACGGCTTCCCTCGACCAGGATTCGACCGACATGTTGTTCGGACGTATCCGCGAAATTGCGGGCGCCGGCACAGCGGTCATCTATATCACCCATCGCCTGGCAGAACTTCGGCAGATCGCCCATCGTGTCACGGTATTGCGCGATGGCAAGGTGCGCGGTGCGGAAATGGTGCGGGACATCAGCGACGGTGATCTCGTCAACATGATCGTCGGGCGCACACTGAAATCGGCCTTTCCCCCAAAGTCGCAGCGGGCAGAGGACGAAACCAGCCTTTCCGTTAGCGGCATCAGCTCAAAGGAGCTGACAGACATCAGTTTCAACATGCAGCGCGGCCAGATCATCGGCGTCGCCGGCGTGGCTGGTAACGGCCAGCCGGAACTCATGCGCGTACTTGCAGGGTTGCATGTAGCGGAAGGGACTATCACGCTGCGTGGTCGGCAGCTGACGCAGAGCGAATTGCTGCGCGAAGCAGCCTTCATGCCATCCGACAGGCATGTGGAAGGGGTGGCAAGCAGCCTCACGGTGCGCGAGAACGCAACCTTCTCGGCTCTCGAAAAATTCTCTGTCGGCGGCGTCATGAGCCGCAAAAAGGAACTCGAGCAGGTCAACGCGATTTTCAGCGAGCTTGCGGTGAAGACACCCGGCTTGGAGGCGCCCATCCTGTCGCTTTCCGGTGGCAATCAGCAGAAGGTTGTGATGTCTCGGGCAATGCTATCCGATCCCGGCCTCATCATTGCCGACGAGCCAACGCAAGGCGTGGATGTCGGTGCCCGCTTCGAAATCTACCGTATCCTGCGCGAAGTCTCCGACCGCGGCACACCGGTCATCGTCAACTCCTCGGATGCCGTCGAACTCGAGGGGCTGTGTGACAAGGTCATCGTCATGTCGCGTGGCCATCTCGTTGCGACGTTGACCGGCGACGACGTCACCGAAGGACGCATCGTTGCTGCTGCCGTCAATGCCAGTACCCATGGAGGCGCCAGCGTTTCCAAGGCTGTTGAAAAGACCAGTGCATTCCGTCATTTCCTGCAGTCTGACAACGCACCTGCTGTGCCACTTGCGCTCGTCACAATCCTGCTCGGGCTCTATGTCTACAGCCAGAACGACAACTTCTTTTCGATCTACAACATCTACAATATCTTTCTTCTCGCAACGGCGCTTGGGTTCATCGCCCTCGGGCAGACCGTCGCGCTGCTGATGGGTGGCATCGATCTTTCCGTCGGCCCGCTCGCCGGCTTCCTCGTCGTCGTCGCCTCCTTCTTCATCAATGACGATAAATCCTCCGTCATGATGCTGGCGGGCTTCGTGCTGATGTTTGCCGGTGCTTTCATCACCGGTACAATCAACGGGCTGTTGATCCGCTTTGCCAATTTTACGCCGATCGCAGCCACGTTGGCCATGTATATTGCCATACAGGGGCTGAGCTTCCTGCTGCGCGACAATCCCGATGGCTACATCAGCGCGACCGTCACCGATTGGGTCAATTGGCAGTGGGGGCCTTTCCCGGTCGCCTTCCTCGCATTGGTTGCAATCGCGGTCGGCGGCGAATATGTGCTGCGCCAGACAAAGGCAGGCTGGCGGCTGCGTGCCGTGGGTTCTGACGAGCATTCGGCGCGCAGGGCCGGCATCCGTGTCGACCTGACGTTCATTGCTGGCTATATCGCCTGTTCGCTGCTCACCGGCCTCGGCGCAATCATGCTGATGACGCAAATTGGCGTCGGAGATCCACGCCAGGGGATCAACTATACGCTCTCAAGCATCACGGCTGTGGTCCTTGGCGGCACCAGCCTCACCGGCGGCCGGGGAACGTTTATCGGAACCTTGCTGGGTGCGGTCCTGCTCACCGAGGTTCTGAACGCTGTCACCTTCCTCGGGCTTAGCCAAACGTTCCAGTATTTCTTCCAGGGTCTGCTGGTCGTCGCGGCTGCGCTCATCTATTCCGGTGTTCGCCGACGCGCCGCCAACTGAGATAGCGGATACGCTTTTCGCCGATGGCTACGGCTAGGATCCGGTTTTTGACCCTGCCGGGGGCAACGGCTTCGGTCGGGGCTAGTTGAGGGTGCTCGGCACTAGCGAAGTTTGGCCAGCAGCGCGTCCGCACCTTTTTCAACGCCCACCATCGAAGCTTGCATCGATCCCATGCTAGCGCCGATATTCATTGCTCCCGGAAATTGTTTGCTGACATAGGCAAGCAGCAGGCGGCTCGTTGTTGCATCGTAGACCTCGACCGCATAGTTGACCGATCCCGTCATCGATCCTTCGCCCCCTCGGACTGCCTGAACGCCGTTGTAGACGCCGCCCGCGACGTCGAAATGGGAAAGCGTGCCGAGCACGGGGGTATTTGCTTTCGCGCCCGTGAGCGTTAGGTGCAGCCTGAGTGTGTTCGGCTGCGGAGCCGTCACGATCGAGAACCGCGTTTTCAGCTTGTCGGTGAATTCCGATTGCATGTAGCGCGCGAGAGCCTGCTTGTCCTCGGCGGAAACCTTGCCAAACTGAGCGTCGGCGCCGGCATAGACAGTCACGGGGTCAACGATCATTCTAGTGTATTGTCGAAAGCTGATGTCGCCCCGGAAAACAAAGGGTTCGCGACCATTCTGGTCATTGGGATTGGGTTTCAGCACCGACGCTGAGGCGAGCCCGTCGTAGACGACAGGACCGGTCGTCGTACATCCGGCAGTCACTGCACACGCAAATGCAATCGCGAAAAAGGTTTTGATTGTTGGCATAGAAAGATAGTCTCCGAGCTAAGATTCAGGAATGACCATCCGACATTTGTGTATTGTCGTGTCTTCTTTGATGTTCTGAAATATTCGCAGCCACGAATGAACAAACGGGGCGCTGCAAGCCTGTCAGGTTGCGGGCGGCAGCCGGATATCGGCCATCAGTCCTTTCGGCATATTGTCGAGCAACTGGAACGTGCCGTTGTGACCTTTCTCAACGATGCCCTTCGTGATCGTCAGGCCAAGGCCGAATCCGCTCCCCATCGCTCCGCCCTGCCGGGATGCATCCGCCTTGAAGAACGGCTCGAGCACGCGTATTTTCATCTCGTCGGGAAGGCCCGGCCCATTGTCCTTCACTGCGATCCGGACACTGCCGTCGTCCAGGCATTCCAGCGTTATGCAGACCTGATCCGCATAACGGACGGAGTTCGACACCAGGTTGCTCACGGCTCTCGTCAGGCCTTGCGGCTTGCAGATGTACACGACACGTCGCGGACCTTCGAACGTAACGTTGACGCCAGTGTCGGCGAAATCGCTGGCGACGGTCTGGAGGAGGCTCGACAGATCGACTTTGCGGGTGTTTTCGACCTTGTCGTTGAGGAATGAGAGGCTTTCGTCGATCATCGAGCCGAGAGTGGTGACATCTCTCAGCATCAGATCCTTGAGGTCGGAATCTGCCAGCCGTTCGGCTCTCATGCGAAGCCGGGTGAGGGGCGTTCTGAGGTCATGGCTGATGGCGCGCAACAGCCTCGTGCGATCGACGGTCATCTGCTGAATACGGCTGCGCATGGTATTGAGAGAGTTAGCGAGAATTCGGATCTCGCTCGCACCCTCGACCGTGAACGGTTCCGCATAGGTTTCGTTCAGGACCGTTTCTCGCTGGGCCGCCGTCGCGATGCGCTCCAACGGCCGGGTTATCAGCCGGCTGCTGAGATAGGCCATGATCGCCAGGGGAATGATGATCTTCAAAAGCCCGCTGGCAACAGCTGGAGCAAACCAGAGATATTTCGGAAACGCAGGGGCTTCAATCGCAAGCGCGTTGTTGTTGTCGAGCATGACGAGAAGGCTATGGCGGGGACTGGCGTGCGAGAAGATTTCGCCGATCTCCGCGGCAAAGGATTTGTCCAATAGCCTGCGAATGCCCGGGCGAACGTCTGCCTGGATCGGCACGACGGCGGCTGCGTCCGCGAACTGCCTGGGATCGACCCGCCCCATGCGGAGCCCGACGGCGGCCGCATTGGCAAGTGCTGCATCCTCGTCTGCCCGGGAACTGGCCTTTTTGAATTGCTGCAGCACCGTCTCCACGCGACCGGCGAACAAGCCGATCTCGATCCCCTTGTCATGTCGGCCATAGATGAACGGCTCGGTAATCGTCGCGACAGCGGATACGAGAACAACGAGGAGAATGGCAAGCAGGAGTATCTGTATGCGAAGGGACGCAGAACGCAGCGATATCACAATATCCGCTCCACTTTTGCGGCAAACATGTAGCCGCCGAGCCGGACCGTCTTGATAAACGTCGGCTCCTTGAGGTTCGGCTCGATCTTCTGGCGAACCCGACTGATGTGCGCGTCTATACTGCGCTCGATCGGTCCCGCAGTGCCCGCATGGGTCATCGACAGCAATTGTTCCCGCGTCAGGATCTTGTTGGGATTTTGGCAGAAGGCCAGTAGCAGGTCGAATTCGGCAGTCGTCATCGACACCTGCGCGCCCTCGGCGTCGTGCAGCTGGCGACTGTTTGGATCTATACGCCAGCCGGAAAATGTCAGGGCAGCGAGCCCGCCATCCTGTTCACGCACATAGGAAGCCCGACGCAGTATGCTCTTGATGCGGGCAATGAGTTCGCGCGAGTTAAACGGTTTGGTGACGTAGTCGTCGGCTCCCAGCTCGAGGCCGAGAATACGATCGATATCCTCCTGGAGCGCCGTCAGCATAATGATTGGGATGGTGCCGGAGGAGCGCAGCCTTCTGCAAATGCTGAAGCCGTCTTCTCCAGGGAGCATCGCATCCAGAACGATCAGATCGTATTTGTAGCGCGCCAGAAGGCGGTCCATGTCCGCACCGCTGTCGGCCGACGTCGCCTTGTAGCCATTGGCGCAGGCCAGCTCGACCAGCATTCCGGCGATTTCGGTGTCATCTTCAACGATGAGGATGTGAGCTTGGTCTTGAAATGTCATCTCGGCGGGCTCCCCGATCTCAGAGGCCAGTCTTATCGCAGTTGCAAGCCGATTGCTGGATTTATCCGCTCCGGTCTTTTTTGCAAGCTCCAGATCATATCCCACCGGACATCCCCGTATCGACAATGATCATCGAGATATAGCAGGCGCGTGCCGCAACCAGGACAAAAAAGGCAATTCCAAGAGTGAGTGTCGCGTAGTGGCGCCCACGGGAATACTTCGGCATGCCTTCGATGATCTTCATGAGCGTTATCCTCAGAACCTTCGCAAAAGTCAGAAGGCAAAAGAAGGCTGTCAGAACGAAACCGCTGACCGAGGCAGCGCCAATTATCCACAACATCAAAAGAGACCCTATCCAGAAGAGGAGTTCGCATTTTACCGCGGCGGCCTGTGCAGGATCCAATCCCTGGGAGAGCCAGGTAAAAGCGGTTCGGCCAGTTGCCAAAGTTTTCAAGCGACCAATGTGAGACATCGTGTCTGCGCTCCCATGACGCGTCATGAAACCCGGACGATGGCAAGAGAGATCGGAAATAAGCACGCTCAGACGTCCATCCTCGCCATGGAGCGGCTTTTGAAAAAGTGCGCCGCCGCTTTGCGCCATCCCGCGTAGGCGGGGTTCGCTCCAGTCGGCTTGCGCCCGAACTCCGTGACTTTCTCAGGCTCCCGTCCTGATCGGGGCGCAGTGAGCGTCTTTATGCGGTTGACGAAGGCATTGACGTCGAACTGCTTGCTGCTGATCTCACCGCTGTCGGCTGTGAGCGACATATGGAAGAAGACCTCGAGGTTGACGACCGGGATTGTGATGATGTTTCGGACGATATCGATCTGCGGCCGGACGGTGACTGCCAGCGCGAATGCATCCGTACGAAGCGCGTCGAACAGGTCGGGGACTGTCGTGACTGCCACGGCGGGATAGCCCGCAAGTTCGAGCTTGGCGACGATGGTGTTTGCCGCGTTGGCCGGAAGAAAGACAAGAATGGGTCGTCTGTTATTTTTGCTCGCAGGTCCGCTCACGGCAAAGTCTCCTTGCTTGATCCGTCTGTTAGTTGGATTTTGTTCCGTCTCTATTGCCGAGCTGCGATTGGCGGCGGGAGGCAGGTGAGACCATCCCGGATGAGCCGAGAAAGTCTCGCCTTTGTGCTTCCCGGGCCATCCTGTCCGCGGCTAGAACTTGTAGCTCGCGCCGATCATGACCTTGTTCTGTGTGGCGCCAAAATCGCCGACGCCGGCGCCGAAATCCTTCTTGCCGAAGTCCGAATATCGATATTCGCCACGAACCAGGACGTTGTCCGTAATAGCGTGTTCGACACCTCCACCCGCAGTCCATCCAATAAGGATGTCGTCTTTCTTGCGTATGGCGGGCAGGTCCAGCTTGCCGCTTGTCGCCGCGACGCCGGCAGTTGCGAAGATCAGCGTTCGGTCGAGGGCATAACCGATACGACCGCGTCCGGATGCATCCCATTCAAGGTCGGTGTCCTTGTCTTTGGCGAAGTTGTAGTTGAAGTCGTTCTCGATGCCGTAGACGATGCTGCCCGACTGGAAGTTATAGCCGGCGTGAATGCCTGCGGAGCCGTTGTCCAGATCTTCCTTGGTGCCGAGAACGGTCGTTTGATTCCAGCTATAGCCGCCCTGGGCGCCGATGTAGAAACCTGACCAGTCATAGGCTGAATGGGCAGCAGGCGCGGCCTCCGGAACAACGGACAGGTCCGCAGCCATTGCGGGCGCTGCCGACGAAATAGCGATAATGGCAAATACGAATGACTTGATGTGCAAGGGAATAACTCTCTTTCATAAAATGGATGCAGAGGCTGACCCCACGACGGGAGGCCGGTTCGCATTGCACTATGCCGGAGAGCAATATTGCAGAGTGTCTTTTTGTATTAAGTTATGTTGCGGCACGAACGAGACGACCGTTTTCGTTCGCGCGCCGTCTCGTCGTTCAATGTTGCGTTGACCCTGAAGCACCGGAATCTGCCGTCTGTAGGTTCGGGGTCACCCGGCTGTCGAACGTAACGCAGTTCCGGCCACTCGTCTTCGCGGCGTAGAGTGCTTTGTCGGCGCTGTGGATGACGTCTTCAAGATCGCGGGCAACCGGCGTGCTAATGGCGCATCCGACGCTGGTTGTGAAAGTGATTCTGTGAGCGCCGGTGTTGACCATGGTCGCTGCAATCTCTTCCCGAAGACGATTTGCGAGCATAACAGTCGCCGCTTCGTCGGTCTCGCGAAGCAGCACCACGAATTCTTCACCTCCGAACCGTGCGACCTTGTCGGTGGAGCGGATACCGGCGCTGATGATATTGCCCATGGTGCGGATGACATAGTCACCCGCCGAGTGGCCAAACGCATCGTTTATTCGTTTGAAATTATCGATGTCGAACATGAGAATGCTAAAGGTGCCATTGCTCTTCTTGTAGTAATTCCAGGCGTCTTCAGCAAATTCCAGAAAGGCCCGCCGGTTGAGAAGGCCGGTGAGGCCGTCCGTATCGGCGAGGACCTGAAGGGTGTGGAGATCCTGCCCGAACCGACGCATCTTCTCCTCGTTGGTTCTCTTTTGAACCTCCACTTCGCGCTGCAGCGTATCGATCGTGCTGTGGGCATCCTGCTGGCCGGCTTCGGCAGATCCTAGTCTTCGCAGCAGGGAGCGGACCGCAGCGGAAAGCTGCAGAATATCCAAAGACCCGTGTTCACGCTCCACAGTCGTGCCATCTGTCTTGCGTCCGACGAGATCGAGGCTCTCGGCCAGGTTTTGCAGCGGCCTTGTGACAGCGCCTGACAGCACCCAGGCGAGGCAGGAGGCAATGCCGGCCACTGCAAGGCCAACCAGCAAAATCTGCAGCACCAGTTTGTTCGCCGCCCCATAGATCACATCGACCGGCTTGCGGGCGGCGACTGTCCAGCCGAGACCCGGGTAGTCTCCATATCCCTTGGTCGCAACCAGCGCGGTTAGCATGTCCTTGCTGTCCGCGTGATCGATGAAGACCGTGCCCCGGCTTGTCCCGGCGGCCCCGAGACGGGAAACGTCGATCTTCGCCGAATTATCGCCGATTAGAACCGAACCGTCACGCCCGACGACCCAGAGATCCGAAGGCGAGGCTTGATCCTCGTTGCTGAGAACGGTCCGTCGCACATCGTCCGCCCACGTCCAGCTCATATGGGCCCCAAGCACGCCGGCAAGCGTTCCCTGCCGGTCCCGCACAGGCATGGCAACGTCGACAAAGCGAAACGGGGCGTCGGTCGAAGAGGAGCGCAGCAGTTTGTCAAGCAGTTTTGCTTCGTGCACGTCCTCGACAGTGGGCGCTTTCAGGCCATTTACAAACCAGGGGCGTGCAGACACGGATTGACCTTCGAGCATGCCCTTGGTGGCAGCCCGCACGATCCCGTCCGGCGATGCAAAGCCCAGCCAGGCATATTCCGACAAGCTCTCCTGGAGCCGCTGGAGAACGACGCGCACCGCATCGGGTTCGCTTCCCCAGATCGGCTGAAGCGGTGCAAGGTTGGCGATATTCTGGATTTCCCGGTAGCGTTCGAACATGTGCTGGTCGAGACGTTCTGCCATGTGGCGTGCCAGGGTCAGCAACTCCTGGTTTGCGCTGGAGACCGCGTTCTGACGTGCTAGAATTGCAGCGCCGGAAGCAGCAATGCCAACGGCTCCGACGCAGGTAACCGCTGTCAGCAGTGCCATCTGTGCCCTGATCGTCAACCGGTCGCGAAGACTTTGGAAAGACCAACTGCCTAGCGAAACATGCACGTTGAAAACCTCGCCTGCAAGAAACCCACCTCCAGAATTAACGCCCGTTTTGACGAGGCTGACCGACAGAAACCACACAACCATTTAAAATTGATGCACGCATGACACGTCGCCGATGTCCACATTGGGACGTTCGTTGTTACAGGTCCATAGCCATCCTGCGGCAAATTGCTGTGAATGCTGTCGAGACGGTACTGATCCGGCCAAATATCTTAAGCAGCACGAAGGGCTGGCATTCACAATTAATCGCTTTTTAAGCAAGATGTCAGACAATTGGGCCAGCATCTTAACACTGACATCCTTGGAGCCGCGCGGTGGTAAATTTTCTTTCTTCAAATTCCAAGCAAGTGCTCGGCGCCCTTGATCTTTCATTTGCCGTCATCGAATTCGACATCAATGGAAAGATTCTGGCAGCCAACAAGAATTTCTGTGATCTGATGGGGTATGCGCCGTCGGAAATTATCGGGAAGCATCATCGGATCTTTCTCGACAAGGAGTATGCGGACTCTGCCGAATACGTCGCATTCTGGAAAAGGCTCCAGAACGGTATATTCGATTGCAGGGAATTCACGCGCCTCGCCAAGAACGGCAGCGAGGTTTACATTCGCGGAAACTACAACCCCATCAAGAACAGTCGCGGTAAAGTCCTGAAGATCGTAAAATTCGCCAACGATATTACCCAGACCAAGATCCACGAACTCGACAGCGCCGCGAAGATCACCGCAATGTCTCGTGCGCAGGCAATGATCGAGTTCACGCCCGACGGAAAAATCCTTTCGGCGAACGCGAATTTCCTGAAGGCGCTCGGCTACACTCTCGAAGAGGTCGTCGGCAAACATCACCGGCTTTTCGTTTCTGCCGCCGAAGCCAATTCCGCCGAATATGCGGAGTTCTGGACGCGTCTGCGAGGCGGAGACTTTGTTGCGGACGAGTTTACCCGTGTCAGCAAGTCGGGACATCAGGTCTTTATTCAGGCGTCCTACAACCCGGTCTTCGATCTCAAGGGAAATGTGATCAAGGTGGTGAAATTCGCTACGGATGTCACCCAACGCGTTGAAAACGTCGAGAAGCTTGCCGATTGTCTGACGAAATTTGCGTCAGGCGACCTTTCGCAGCGGATCGACACCCCCTTTATTTCCTCGCTGGAGAAGCTGCGGGCCGATTTCAACGCCGCCTCCGCAAAGCTGCGGGAAGCCATGAGAACCGTCGCAGAAAACGCAAAGGCGATTTCTGCGGGATCCAACGAAATTCGCTCGTCCGCCGATGATCTGGCCAAGCGGACCGAACAGCAGGCGGCATCCGTAGAGCAGACGGCGGCAGCTCTCGAGGAGATCACCACGACCGTCAAGGATTCCAGCCGACGCGCAGAGGAAGCCGGACAGCTGGTTGCCCGTACAAAGGAACATGCGCACCATTCCGGCGCAGTTGTGCGCGAGGCAATCGGGGCGATGGACCAGATCGAGAACTCATCGCGGGCGATCTCCAATATCATTGGCGTCATTGATGAAATCGCGTTCCAGACCAACCTTCTGGCCCTCAATGCCGGAGTGGAAGCGGCTCGAGCCGGCGAGGCGGGCAAGGGCTTTGCCGTCGTCGCACAAGAAGTGCGGGAATTGGCGCAACGCTCGGCAACGGCGGCCAAGGAAATCAAGGCATTGATTACAGCCTCCAGTGTCCAGGTTGGCAATGGCGTTGCGTTGGTCACCAAGGCCGGCGGCGCCTTGCAGGAAATCGCGCAGCATGTCGAAAACATCAATGCCGATATCTCGGCAATCGTCGATGCTTCCAGGGAACAGTCCACGGCCCTGATGGAGATAAATCGCGCCATCAATACGGTCGATCAGGGCACGCAGCAGAATGCGGCAATGGTCGAGGAGCAGACGGCTGCAAGCCACAGCCTTGCCAGCGAAGCATCAGCACTCTTCAGCCTGCTCGACCAGTTCAGATTTGCCGACGCTGCCACGGCCAAGTCGCAGCTCTATCCCACGACTGCCGCTCTCCGAAAGGTGGCATGATCGCTTTCTGAAACATGCCCGAAAGGTCGGTGATCCGGCCTGCTGTCAGCCCGCTGCCAGGCATCTAGCGGACAAGGACACGGCTGCAAGGCCGTGTGCTCGGGCCTTGAATGCCGGTGCTGGCGGCCTGCGATCTTTTGTTGGGATCCTGTTTTGTAAAGATTGTGCCCCAGTGCGCAAGTGTCCGGTTGGTCGGAGGCGGCGAAAGGGAGGTTGGCGACCCCTCCCGGCACCCCAATCGGACTATGCTGCCGGCAGCGTGATCATGCGCCTTTGTTGATCAGTTTCAGTTCCCAATGCCCGGCGGATTAACCATTCGCTGGTTTCATTTGCGTAGATAGAACGCGTCATTTTGCTTCCTCGACTTGCAACTGGCGCTGGCGCCAGCAATCATGGGGAATGACAATCGACCGACCCTTGTTTCAGCCACCAGCGAGCAATTACGCAGACATTGTGCGTCGGGATATTCTGACGCAGTTGCAGCGTTCTGGATCGCGGCGGTTGACGACGATCATTGCTCCGGCTGGCTACGGCAAGACGTCGCTTGCCGCACAGTGGTACCAACTCTTGAAAAGCGAGGGTGAGCGGCCGGTCTGGCTGACGCTTGATGCCGAAGATTGCGACGAGCGTCGGTTTCTACTGGCGTTGATGGATGCGCTTGCGCCGCTCTTGCCGGACGAAGGGCGGGGGCTCGATGCCAGCAGCATGGCCGTGCCCTCAGTCCTCTCGGTGTTCATCACGCGGCTGCGCCAAATCGAGATGCCGGTCACTGTGTTCGTCGACGACTATCATTTCGCCCAGACCGATACGACGGAAGCACTTCTGGCAAGACTGCTTGCCGCAGCCGATCTCACCCATATCAGCTTCATTCTCATCTCCCGCAGCGCGCCCCGGTTTCCGCTGTCCGCACTGCGCCTCAACGGCGAACTCAGGCAGATCGGCGTTGCCGATCTCAGCTTTTCAGACTGCGAAGCGCAGGAATTCTTTGCGGGTCGCTCGACGCTGCTGACGAGCAGGCAGGTCGGCGAGTTGAACAAGCGGACCGAAGGATGGGTCGTCGCCCTGCAGATGGTCCGGGTCCTCGTCAACGATACCGCCGACAGTGCCGCGATCCTCAATTCTTTCGATGGCAGCAATGCTGAGATGGGGCGATACCTGTCGGAGCAAGTGTTCTCCAGCTTGCCGGAAGACATCCAGCGGTTTCTGATCGAGACCGCCACGCTTCCGGTTATCGGCCGGACGCTTGTCGCCGCCGTTTGCGATCTGCCGGATGCCGTCGGGCTGTTCAATCGGCTAGGCACTTTTGCGCTGCCGATCGCCGTGCTCGATAGGCATGGAGCATGGATCCGGTATCATCCGGTGTTCAACGGTTTCCTCAAGGAGGAGGCTGCCCGGATCGGTATCGATCCAGGTCGAGTGCTGAGAAAGGCGGCACGGTGGTTCCAGGCATCTAACGACTGCGACGCGGCCGTCCGGCATGCAATGCTGGCGGGCGATATCGCGCTGGCGGCCGAGATCATCGAGGCTGCCGGCGGATGGCGGCGGGTGTATGCGACGACACGAGGCGGCGCACTTTTGTTTCAGGCGCTGATCGAAAAGGCTCCGTGCATCAATCTCTCGGCATTCCCACTGACGACGCTCGGGCTTTGCGTCATCAGCGCCAAGGCCGGACAGCTCGATACGGCCAATCACTACCTGACGCTGGCCGAGCGCTCCTGTGGTGAAGGGGAATTGTCCCGCGACTTGCGGGTCGTCCGGGTGCTTCTTTCGCTCTACACCGACCGGTGGGCAAGTGCTGGCGATCTATCGGCTCTGGAAGCGGATCTGTCGCAGGCTAGCGACATGGAGCTTATCCATCGCGCCCTGGCCTTGAACATGCTGTCCTACAATTTCCTGATCCGGACCGAGCTCGATCGAGCCTTGCATTACGGGCAACTCGCGCTTCGGGCTTTCCGCGATGGCGGCGCCGATTTCGGGGCGATGCACCTCTACACGCATATCGGTCAGGCGTCGTTTTTCAGCGGAGACATCATAGGCGCCGCCGAAGCCTATCGTAACCTCATCGTCGAGGCGCAGACGCATATTGGCAAGGGAAGCGATCTCGATGCCGTCGGGCAGGTGCTGGAAAGCGAAATACTCTCCATGCGCGGCGAGCGGCAGGCCGCGTCATCGGCGCTATCCTGGGCTCTGCCGCATCTCGAGCGCCACGACACCTGGTTCGACCTGCTCGCCGCTGGTTTCATGGCGCAGCAGCGCGTGCACCGGCTGAACGGTCACATCATTGCGGCCCACGCCGCCATGGACAGCGCTCGCGCGGTGGCTGCCCGTCGTGGCTTTGACCGCTTGACGCGGCTGATCGACGGCGAGCGTGTCACTCTGCTGATCGCCTCAGGCCACGTCGACGAAGCAGCCCGATTTGCCGAGGTCCAGGGAATGAGCCGGCAAAGCGCTGCCACCGATAGTTTCAACATGTTCGCCTACCATCTGCGGGGAGCCGTGCCGGCGTTATTATGGACCCGTATCGATGCGGCGCGCGGCGAAATCGCGGCAGCGCGCGCAGGGTTTCAGCGGCTGATGGCCCAGCAGCCAGCAAAGCCGCACATCCCCCGCCGTATCGAGCTCGGCTTTCTCGATATCCGCCTCCTGCTTGCCGAAGACAAGCCGCACGAGGCAGCGGCGAAACTATCGGACATGCTGCTGTCGCTGCCGGTCTTCGACTACCGCGCCATACTTCTGGTGGAAGGTGCGGAATTCGCCGAGCAGCTGGTTGGCCTTGCGGCGTCAATGGACGTGCCCGACGTCGTGTCGCAACGACTTGCCGACGCTCTGAAACTCGAGCCCGAATTCGATCCGCCGGTAGAGGAGGTGGCTGTCATTGCCAAGGTCGAGCCGGGCGGACTGACGGAACGTGAGCGCGGCGTCATGCAGCTACTCAGCGAAGGCCTGAGCAACAAGGAAATCGGCCGACAGCTGAGCCTCAGCGACAACACGGTCAAATTCCACCTGCGCAACATCTTCGCCAAGCTCAATGTCACGACACGCACCGCTGCCGTGATGGCGATCAGGCACCGCTGACCTATCCATATGGGTGGGGTGCCGCGAAGGCAGCCCACCCATATGGCAGGCTACCCGCAATGCGCGAGGTCGCTTAATCTGCCCTCAATATGAATGATGAGGGTAGAAAATGACCCCAGGGAACATGACTGTCGATCCCGTTACTCAGGAGATCATCGAAGGTAAGCTTATGGCGACCGTCGACGAGATGGGGATCGTCATGGCGCGCACGAGCATGAGCCCCGTGATCTACGAGGTGCTGGATTTTGCCTGCGGCCTGCTGACGGCTGAGGGGGAACTCGTTGCCCAGATGAATGGCATCACCCTATTTACCGGCACGTTTGGCGTCCAGGTAAAGGCGCTGATCGGTAGATTTGACGGCAATCTTGTCGATGGCGATATCCTGCTTTCGAACGACCCCTACGCCGGCGGCACGCACGCTTGCGACTTTGCCATCGTCAAGCCGCTGTTCGCCGATGGTACGATCGTCGCCTATGCGATCAACGTCGCCCACTATCTCGACGTCGGTGGATCGGTGCCCGGCAGCCTTGCGCCGGATGCCACCTCGGTCTTTCAGGAAGGCCTGCGGCTGCCCGGCGTTAAGGTAGTGCGCTCGGACGTGTTTTCCGACGAAATCCTCCACATCATCAGTGAAAACGTCCGCCTGCCCGAGATCGCGCTTGGTGACCTCAATGCGCAGGTCGCGACGGTGCGTGTGGCGGCGCGGCGGATGATGGAGCTATCGGCGAAATACGGCTCCGAAACGGTTCGTGCTGCGTTCACCAGTTTGCTCGATGCCAGCGAAAAGCGCAGCCGGGCTGCCATCTCCCTCATCCCCGACGGCTGTTACGAGGCAACCGATATCATCGATGGCGACGGCGTCAGTTCGGCGCCTATTTTCGTCAAAGTTGCCGTGACGATTTCCGGGGACAGCATTACAGCCGATTTCACCGGGTGTCCGCCGGCCGTGGCCGGACCTATCAACTGTGCACGCGGCGCGCTGCAGTCCGCAGTCAAGACCATCGTCAAGGCAATGGTCGGGCCGCAGGAGCCCTCCAACGAAGGCTGGTTCCGGCCGCTGACGGTGATCGCGCCGTCCGGTACGCTGTTTACGGCTGAAAAACCCTCGCCGACGGGTTGGTACTACGAGGGATCGGTGCATGCATCGGAGCTGGTCTGGAAGGCGCTCGCCGCCCTGGTGCCGTCGCGATTTTCCGCCGGTTCCTATTCCAGCCTTTGCGTCGTCTATATTTCCGGCAGGGATGCCAACGGGCAACCGTTTATCCATATCGAGCCGCATCACGGCGGCTGGGGTGCCAGTGAGCATCGAGATGGCGCCAATGCTGTCATCGCACTCACCGACGGCGACACCTACAACTATTCTGTCGAGCTGATCGAAGCCCGTTTCCCGTTGCGCGTCAAACGCTATGCCTTGAACGTCGAGGGTGGAACCGGCGAGGGGCGCCGACGCGGCGGCTTCGGCATCGTGCGTGAGTACGAGATCTTGAGCGGCGGTGCATCGGCCTACGGCAGCTTCGGACGCACCAGCACCCTTCCATGGGGCATGGATGGCGGCGGAAGCGGCACTGCGAATGTGCTGCAGATTGCGCCGGCAGATCGAGGTGCGCCGCAATCGCATGGCCGCGTCGCCCATATCGATCTTGCGACCGGCGACATCCTGCGGGTTGTCACCGGCGGCGGCGGCGGATGGGGAGACGCGCGCGACCGCGAAACCTTCAAGATCGAACAGGATCTGCAGGACGGATTTTTGACGGAGGCCGACGCGTCCAGGCTTTACGGATACAAGAGAAGGATTGCGGGATGATCAGACTTGCAACGGATGTGGGGGGCACGTTCACGGACCTCGTCGGCTATGACGAGCAGAGTGGCGAATTGTTCACCGCCAAGAGCCTGACGACTGTCGACGACCAGTCGATCGGCGTACTCGACGCCATCGCTGCTGCCGAAGCGAAAGACGGGTTGCGCACGCGGGACGTGACATTTTTTGCCCATGGCGGCACGACGGTCATCAATGCCATCACCGAGAGAAAGGGCGTGCGTACTGCGCTGGTGACCACTGCCGGCTTCCGCGACGTTCTGGAAATCGGCCGCGGCAACCGGCCCGATCTCTATAACCTCCAGTTTCACAGCCCCGAGCCATTCGTCCCCCGGCATCTCCGTTTCGAGGTTCGGGAACGCCTTGATGCTTCCGGCAAGGTGCTCATGCCGCTGGAATGCGACGACCTGCGGCCGATCATCGCGAAATGCCTTGAAGAGGATGTCGATGCTGTCGCCATTCTCTTTCTCCACAGCTACGCGAACCCCGAGCACGAGATCCTGTGTGCCGATATTCTGGCCGATGCGCTGCCATTTACGACCATCTGTGCGAGCCATGAGGTCTCGCGGCAGTGGCGGGAGTACGAGCGCTCGAACACAGTCGTGCTGAATGCCTATGTGCAGCCAATCATTCGCAACTACTTTGCCCAGCTGGAAAGCTCTCTGACGGGTCGTAACCTGACCTGCCCCTATTACGCGATGCAATCGAACGGCGGGATCTCGACGTTCGACCAGGCCGTCAACAGCCCGCTGACTTTGGTGGAGTCGGGACCGGCGGGCGGTGTCGCCGGTGCGGCACGTATTGGTACCGCCATCGGCGAAAGTGAGGTTCTGTCGCTGGACGTCGGGGGCACGACGGCAAAATGCTCGCTGATCCACGATGGCCGCCCGACCCTGAATGTCGAATACAAACTGGAACATACACGGATCGCGCCCGGCCATGCCATCCAGGTCCCGGTCGTCGATATCGTCGAAATCGGCTCCGGCGGTGGCTCAATTGCGCGCATCGACGATCGCGGCGCGCTAATCGTGGGTCCGCAAAGTGCCGGCTCGACACCGGGTCCAGCCTGCTACGGGCGCGGCGGCACTCAACCGACATTGTCCGATGCCATCCTCGCCATAGGCATCTTCGATCCCGCAACATTTGCCGGCGGCAGCATGCATCTGGACAAACGGAAGGCGGACGAAGCGATCGCGACTGTGGCTGGGCCGCTGGGGCTGAGCATCGAGGATGCAGCACTGGCGATCATCGATATTGCCCATGCGAGCATGATCAATGCCCTCAAGCTGGTGACCGTCCAGCGCGGTCACGATCCGCGCGACGCCGTCTTTGTTGTCAGCGGCGGTGCCGGACCTGCGCTCGCGACCCGTCTCGGCCGCGATCTCAGCGTCAAGGCGACGATCATCCCGCCGCATCCCGGGATCTTTTCCGCATGGGGCATGCTGGCGGCAGAACCTCGGGCGGATTTTCGCGGCACTTGGTTCGCGCAGTTGTCGGCAGGCGCTCTGGCAGAGCTGGCGCCACGGTTCGAGAGCCTGGAGAGGGAGGCCATTGCCTACTTCGCCAAGGGCCAGGAGGCCAATATCAGGTTCACCTATCAGCTCGAAGCGCGGTATCGCGGACAGGAGCATGGCGTCTATGTGCAATTCCAGCGCGAAGACAACGTCGACAGCCTTGCGGAACGCTTCCATGCGGCGCATGAACGATCTTATTCATTCAGGCTCGCGGATGCGGCTATCGAGATTACGACACTGCACCTCGAAGCGGTCCTGAACGGAACGGTCATCGCCTTGCCGAAGATAAAGTCGGCCGTCGAGCGCGTCGCGCCCGGCGGACAGAGAAATGTCTATTTTGGCGGTCCGAAGGGATGGATCCGTTGCCCCGTCTATGCGCGTGACAAGCTCTGCGGCGGCCAGCAGATCGAAGGGCCGGCTATCGTGGAGGAGGCGACGGCAACGACCTTGATCCAGGAAAATCAGACATTGAACGTCACGGATAATGGTATTCTGATTGTTCGCGAAACCAGCGCCAAGGCAGGGTAAAGATGGCGATATCCATCCAGATCGATCATGTCAGCAGGGAGTATGGACCTGTCAGGGCACTAGACGACGTGACGCTCGAGATCAAGGCGGGTGAATTCTTCACGCTGCTTGGATCCTCCGGATGCGGGAAAAGCTCGCTCTTGAAGCTGATCGGCGGCTTTGACCGCCAGACCTCGGGTCGTATTGCGTTCGACGGCAAGGATGTCGGCGATGTTCCGGCCAATCGCCGGCCGGTCAATACGGTCTTCCAGAACCTGGCATTGTTTCCGCATATGAGCGTTGCCCAGAATATCGGTTACGGGCTTCGTCTGAAGGGGATGTCCAATGCCGCACTTCAGGCAAAAGTAGACGATGCGCTGGATCTTGTCGAACTCTCCGGCTTCGGCCCACGCGACGTCAATCTGCTCTCCGGCGGCCAGCGGCAACGGGTGGCGCTCGCCCGCGCCCTGGTCATGGAGCCGGGGATCCTGCTTCTGGACGAACCCCTGACTGGGCTGGACGAACGCTTGCGCCAGCAGATGCGCGACGAATTCGGACGCTTGCACAAGCGCACCGGCGCAACCTTCATTCTGGTCACACATAATCAGGATGAGGCCCTCAGCCTCTCTGATCGCATGGCGGTCATGCATCGCGGCCGCATAGAGCAGGTCGACGTGCCGGCGCGGTTTTTCGAGGCGCCCGCCAATGCCTTCGTCGCCCGCTTTGTCGGCATCGACACGGTCCTGCGGCCGGAGGCGGTGATGTCGGCGGGCGATCATGCGCAGGCGTCTATCGCCGGTCAGATGATGCCCGTGCGCATGGCCGGACCTTTGGACACAACTGCAAGCGTCGTTGCCATCCGGCCGGACCGGTTGTTTGTGGCGCCGTCGGGCGCGTCCCCGTCGCTGCGGCTCACCGTGGTCGGCACGACATTCAGGGGACTGCACCGCGATCTGAAACTCGCCTTTGCCGATGGGCAGACGCTGATGATTGCGATTGATGCTGATCGTGCGGATCTCGCGATCGGGCAGGAGGTTTCGGTCGGCCTGAAGCCCGATGCTGCCGTTCTGATTGCAAGTTAGAGACTGCCGCCTGACGGTTTCGCAGGCTGCTCGAGCAATGCATGCCAACAAAAAAAGGGGAATGACAATGACGATCCATGACAGACCACTTTCATCCAATCGGCACAGCAATGTGCAGCGCCGCGATTTCCTCAAGATGATGGGCGCAGGTGCTGCACTGTCTGCCGGCGGCCTGGGTTTCGCCTCGCGTCTTGCCGCACAAGAGGCTCGCACGGTTGCCTTCTGGGCTACGGCAACGCTGGACATCGGCGACAAATGGCAGGCGTTTGCCACGCAAAGCGGCGTGACGCCTGAGTTTACCGACAACGGCAACGACCTCGGCCCGGTGATGGCCCGCCTCGCGGCCGGCAATGCCAACGATCTCTTCGATGTCGGCGGCTTCCAGGGCGGCGCCGAAAAGGAACTTGCACGCCAGGGCGTCATCGTTCCCTGGGACCTTGCAAAGATCCCGAACTATGAGAGCCTGTGGCAGTGGGCAAAGAACATCCCCTACTTGAAGCAGGACGGAAAGCAGTACGGCATTCCGACCGTGGTCAACGCCGACTCGATCATCTACCGGCCCGACAAATTGGGCAAGATCGACAGCTACGGTGCGATCTTCGATCCGAAGCTGAAAGGTCGCGTTGCGATGGAGGATGCGTGGATCAACAGCGCCATTTTCACTGCCATGTACCTGAAGGAAAGCGAAAGCAAGCCGATCGTTGATCCCGGCAACCTGACCGAGTCCGAACTCGGAATGGTCATGGAGTTCCTGATCAAGCACAAGACCGACGGCCAGTTCCGCACGTTCTGGAATGGCTGGGAGCAGGGTGTGCAACTCGTTGCCGACCAAGAGGTCGACGCGATGACCGGATGGGAGCCGATTGTCTATGAAGGTCGCAAGCGCGGGCTCCAGGTGGAATATGCCGCCCCCGTCGAAGGATACGAGGGCTGGGGCAACAACACCGTTCTCCTCAAGGGGGCTGCAGATCGCGGTGTAGCCGACGCTGCGCATGGCTTCGTCAATGGCCTGCTAGGCGGCCTCTACGGCTGCGAGCTCGGCCAGGCGCGCGGCTATCTCGTGCCGACCGACAACAATGTCGCCTATGCCAAGGCGCATCCGGAGGAGTACAAGCCGGAAGAGGTGGAGAAGCTGGCGGAACACGTGAAAGCCAAGTTCGCCGGCAAGATCTACTGGCAGAACGCCCGGCCGGATAATTTCCAACTCTACGAAGAGTGGTGGCAAAAGCTGCGCAACGCCTGAGCCCCACAATCGGCAGCGTTCGTTTTCACCGCCGCTGCCACCGAACCCCGGAGATGCCGATGGTCAGATTGCGCCTGCCCCTATCGTCGATGCTGATGACGCCGCCGCTCCTGGCGATCCTGACGCTTGGGCTGGTGCCGCTGACCGTCGTTATCGTCTGGAGTTTCTGGAGCTGGGATCCGCAGACCTATTGGATTAAACCGGATCTGAACCCCGCCGGATACGAGGCCATTCTGGACGCGGGCCGATGGACTGTCATCGTTTCGACGCTGGTGAAGGCTTTTGCCACGGCATTCCTCTGTCTGCTGATTGCCTATCCCACCGCCTATGCGATCCATTTCCTCGCCGGCCGGCGGTTGAGCATCCTGCTTCTGGCGCTGATCACCACTCCCTTTTTCACGTCATACCTCATCCGCTCCTTTTCCTGGCGGCTGGTGCTCGGGCGCACGGGTGTGATCAACACGTTGCTGCAGGATTTCGGCATCACCCACGCACCCCTCGACTGGTTGCTTTTCAGCAATTTCGCGGTCGTGGTGGGGCTTGTTGCGTCCTATCTGCCTTTCGCGATCTTTCCGTTGCTGCTGTCGATGCGGCGCGTTGATCCGACATTGCTGGCGGCTGCTCAGGATCTCGGCGCCGGCTTCTGGAGAAGCCTTGCGACCGTCCTCATTCCCCTGACCTTATCGGGCATCTTTGCCGGCTTCCTGTTCGTCTTCGTCATGGTGGTCGGGTCTTCGACAGAGGTCCAGATGCTCGGCGGCGCGGGCGCTTCCATCGTTTCTGTGATGATCAACGACGTCATGCGTGTCGCCAACTATCCGTTGGCATTTGCAATTTCGACGGTGGTGCTTGCTGTCATCTTCGGTCTGGTGCTGGTCGGCAACCGGCTTTTCGACCTTGCCTCGCTCTTCGAGGATCAGTCGCCATGATGATCCGTGAAGGACTTTCCAACCGCATCCTGCTCTGGGTCGTCACCATTGCGGGACTACTCGTCATCTACGCGCCGCCACTCTATCTGCTTGCCGTGTCGTTCAATCCGGCGCTGCAGCCGGGTCTTCCGAGCCTCTCCAACCTCAGTCTTCAGTGGTACCTCGCGCTGCCTAAGGAAACAGCGCTGATATCGGCGTTGGAGCAGTCCCTGATCATTGCGACGGTCACGGCGGTTCTGGCGACAGGGATGTCGCTGCTCGCAGGCCTTGCCTATTTCGAATTGCGAGCCCGGCGGCGGGCATGGTTCCTGACCGTCATCCTGCCGATGTTCGTGCCGGGCGTGATCCAGGGGCTGGCTCTGTCGGCCGTTTTCACGCGCGCCGGTATCAAGGCGTCGAGCATGACGGTCATCGCAGGCCATGTGCTGTGGGCGATGCCGTTCGCCTTCGTCGTTATCCTGACGAGCTTTGCTGCCGTGCGCCGGTCCTATCTCGTCGCGGCCGCCGATCTCGGCGCCACCCGCTGGCGCCAGTTCATCGATATCACCTTGCCGCTTATCCGGCCGGGCCTGATAAGCGCTTTCATATTTTCTTTCCTGCTTTCACTGAACGAATTCACCCGGGCCTTCTATCTGGCAGGCCGCCAGAACACGCTTCCGGTGGTGCTGTTCGGCAAGATGAATTCCGGTGCGTCGCCAGTCATCTACGCGATGTCCGGCGCCATATTCCTGGTGTCGGTCGCCTGCGTCACGCTCATCGCAATCCGCTCTCTCATTCGCAGGTCAGAACCGGCGACCGGCTGATTGCGCCGGAAAGGGCGCTGGAAGCCAGCGCCCCCCAATGCTCATATGTTCACTGACATCCTCAGGCAGCTTTCTTGGCTTCAAGTTGTGGAGCGGTCGTGCTCGCGGCCAAAGTCGGGCCTGTCTGGATCTCGATCTTGCGCGGCTTCATCGCTTCCGGAATTTCGCGGACCAGATCGATGGACAGCAGGCCATTCGACAGACCAGCGCCGGAGACGCGGACATGATCTGCCAATTCGAAGCGGTGCTCGAACGGGCGACCGGCAATTCCGCGGTGCAGATAACCTTCCCCCTGCGTTTCCGCCTTGTTTCCGGTAACCGTCAGCAGGTTCGACTGGAACGTCAGGCTCAGCTCGTCCTGCGAGAAACCGGCGACTGCGACCGATATGCGGTAGGTATCGTCGCCCGTCTTGACGATGTCATAAGGCGGCCAGTCGCTGATCGAACGCGCGCGCTGAGCATTTTCGAGAAGATTGAAGACGCGGTCGAAACCGACGCTCGAACGGAAAAGCGGTGCATAGTCATAAGATGTTGCCATAGCCATATCCTCCTTGAAGCAACATGGGTACGAAGACGCCGAAGCAACCGGCGCCTCGGTGATCGCTGGCCCTTTCTGGCATCCAGCAACAATTATCTGGTTTTCCAAAAATTCGGTTTCAAGAGTTGTTTTGCAAAAAAAAGTGAGGGCTTCCGACGGACTGAATGTGGTCTCGCCGCGCTGCACCCGGTGTCATTTCTCCGACAGCCTCTCCACGAGCCAGCGACCCGCTGTGCCCAGGGCCGTGCCCCTTCTCCGTGCAACAACGAAGGGAAATTGCGGCATCCTGTCCAGTCCATCCCATTCTGTCGGATGGAGCTCGACGAGCTTGCCCGCTGCGATATCTGCTGCCACTCGCGACCGTGGCATGCTACCCCACCCGAGGCCGGCAAGCAGCATAGCGTGCTTGGTCTCGAGTTCGGTCGTATACCAGCGATTGACGGCGATGATCCCGTGATCCTGCTTTGTCGAAACGGAGGGACGTGCTGCAAGAATGAGCTGCAGGTGATCTCGCAGAACTTCAGGCTCGATGGGGCCGGCGATCCTGGCAAGAGGATGTGCAGGTGCCGCGACTGCAACGAGTTCGATCAATCCGCACGCACTGCGTTCCAGCTGGTTGGTCAAGGGGAAATAATCGACGGTTATCGCGACATCTGCCCAACCATCCATCAGCGCCCGGACAGACGTCTCGACCGGCTCGACCATCAGACGCACCTGCAGGGTCGGGAAGGTCTCGTGAAAAGCCTTTAGGATCGTCGTCACGAGGTCCATCGGAATGAACGGATCGATCACGAGCCGGACCTCCGTCTCCACACCTTTTGCCAATCCCGTGGCAACGAGATGATATTCCGCGACGACATCGAGGATCCTTCGCGCGCGCGGCAAAAGCGCAATGCCCGCTTCGGTGAGCACCGGACGGTAAGCGGAGCGGTCGAAGAGCAGCGCGCCCGTCTGGTCCTCCAGTTTCTGGATGGCATAGGTTATCGCCGAGTGCGCCCGGTTCATGCTTTTGGCTGCCGCCGCGAAGCTGCCCTCGTCAACGATGGCTACGAAAACAGCGAATTGGTCGAAGGATGCAGCGTTCATACCGTTCAGATTATCCGAACGTCTCCTTCGAAACTATCCCTATTTCATTTCACGCACGGCGAGGGCAAGTTCTCGCGGAGCAGACGAATTCACCAGAGATGTGAAGAGGCACGACATGATCCCCTCCGCAATCGGCATCGAGACCAGAAATAGTCACAAGCTGCTCAAGGGCGCGCTTTGGGTGGCTCAGGGGCTGATTTTCGCGAGCTTCTGTTTCTTCGGCTTGACCAAGCTGACCACACCGATCTCCCAGTTGGCCGGCATGATGCCGTGGACAGGTGCCGTTCCCTCCAGCTTCGTGCGCCTGATGGGGCTCATCGATATCGCCGGCGGCATCGGCATCTTCATCCCAGCGCTGACCCGAATCCGGCCCCGTCTCACCGTGGCTGCAGCATTTGGCTGCACAGCGCTGCAGATCTGTGCCTCAGCGTTCCACATTTCCCGTGGCGAATTCGCGGTGTTGCCGCTGAATGTCGTTCTGCTGGCACTCTGCCTGTTCATTCTCTGGGGTCGCACACAGCGCTTTCCGATTGTGTCTCGGACAGACCAGGTCTGACGGAGCGAGGATTGCTTGCTGTGCAGTCCTTCCTCGATATTACCCATGATGTGCAAAACGACACCCTTCGAACCTACGTTGAAACCGAAGCGGTCGCCTATAGTGTGAGAAAGCAAATCTTATGAAGTTCGAGGAGGATCGTTTTCGGCTCCTGCGGCGTAGCGTGATGACGATGATGTCGTTTGGGCTCGTCGGCTTTGCCACCGCAAGGCCTGCCTTGGCGTCCCAGCCAAGCCACACCATAACGCCCGCCGCAAAATGGAAGAAGCCTCACCGCGTGATATTCCACGTCGATAGCAGCGATGAGGCAATCATGGGTCACGCGATCGGCGGCTCCATGAATCTGAGCCGATACTATGGCGACAAGGGCGAGCCACCGCTGATCGAGATCGTCGCAAACGCCGCGGGCATCGCGATGTTTCGCGCCGACAAATCTCCCCTTGCCGATCCCATCCGCGCGCTGCGGGAACTCATCCCCGGGCTGACGCTCAGTGTCTGTGGTTCCTCGAAGGCGATTGCCGAGAAAAAGGAGGGACAGGAAATAACTCTACTGGAGGGCGTGAAGGTCGTCCCTTATGGTGTAGGGAGACTGGTCGATCTCCAGGAAGCCGGATGGAGCTATATTCATGCATGATTTGACGACGCGCGGGCTGCGAAATCCGGTAACGCGGCGGAGCGTAGTTGCAGGCGGCCTTGGCGCGGCAGCGACCCTTGCATATCCGCACGTTGCGCCGGCCCGCTCTTTTGACAATCCGCCGGTGTTTTATTCTGACCATCACCAGTTCACCATTCTGGAGCCATCGCTTGTCATGGCGCCGACGACGCTGTCTGGCCTCGACGGCAAGCCAAAAATCCTGAAGCCAGCCAGTGGCAAAGTAACATTGGTAAGCTTCTGGGCGACGTGGTGTGTCTTCTGCAAGACGGATATTCCTGCCCTGGCGAAACTGAAGGCTTCCATGGGAAAGCGGATCGACGTCGCCGCAGTTTCAATCGACAAGGGCGATCGCGGAGACGTCAAGCTCTTCCTCTCCGATCTCTCCGTCGCGGGCTTGCCGATCTACCTGGATCCGAACGGTACAGTAGCGGGAACGGATGCTGCCTCAGGCCAGCAGTTTCCGCTTTACGGAATGCCGATTACCTATCTGGTAACCCCTGATCAGCACATAGCCGGTTACATCGCAGGGACAGCAGACTGGCTAAGCAAACCGGGCCAGGACCTGCTTTCCTATTACAGTTAGCTGTCAGCCCGCGGTCCGCAAATCCGGTCAGGTCGGCAGGATCTTGAAGTCGGCGCCTTCCGGTAACAGCTGTCCGCCATCGACAACGATCGTCGTGCCCGTCACGTATTTCGCGTCGTCCGATGCGAGGAACAGGAAGGCGTTGGCGACATCCCGGGGTGTTCCGAGACGGCCGAGCGGGATCGAATCCTCCATGTTCTTGATGAAGGCAGCGCTGCGGTGCATCTGTACGGCCTCGGTCAGGATATTGCCCGGCTCGACGCCGTTGACGGTGATGCCGTAGGACGAGAATTCCAGCGCGGCCGAGCGGATAAAGCCGTTGATGCCGGCCTTGCTGGCCGAATAGTGGCCATGGCCCGGGCTGGTGACATGCGGCCCCGTTATCGACGAGGTGAAAAGGATGGTGCCTGACCCTTGCGCCTTCATTGGCGTAAGGGCTGCGCGCGCGGCGTTGAAGCAACCGCGCAGGTTGACGGCCAGCACCCGGTCCCAGTCGTCGGGCGTGGTGTGTTCGATCAACTGCCAGGGATAGATGCCCGCGTTCTGGACGATGATGTCGAGGCGGCCATGACGCTCGATGGCGAGCGAGACGGCAGCGACAGTCTCCTCCATCGATGAGACATCGGTGCGAATGAAATCTGCTCCGAGTTCGCTGGCGGTTGCCTCGCCCTCGTTTTCTTCGAAATCGGCGAGCACGAGCTTCGCACCCTCTTCCTTGAACCGCAGGGCGACGGCCTTGCCGATGCCACGCGATGCGCCGATGACCAATGCCACCTTGTCTTTCAGTCTGTCTGTCATGCGAGCCTCTGGCGAAGTCTTTGTTTGAATGTATCGAGAAGAACTGCGGCGAGTACCAGGAAGCCGTGGATGACCTGGGTGTAGTTTGCCGGCAGTCCCATGAGGTTGATGGCGGTATTGATGGAGGAAAGCAGCAGCACGCCGGCATAGACGCCCGGCAGGCCGCCGACGCCGCCCTTGAGGCTGACGCCGCCGATCACCACCGCTGCAAAGGCATTGAACAAGAGCCCGACGCCGAGGTTGGCAGTGGCACCCGATGTCCGGATGGCCAGCAACCAGCCTGCGAGCCCGGCAATGGCACCTGCCATGACGAAGGCGAGGATCAGGTTGCGGGTAACGCGAATGCCGGCCCGGTATGTCGCGGTTTCGTTGCCGCCGATCATGACCAGATGCCGACCGAATTTCGTTTTCGACATCATAACCGAGAAGATCAGGAAGCAGCAGATGGCGATCCAGGCCGAAAGCGGAATGCCGAGGAAACGCTCGATGGCGAACCAGCGGATGGCCGGCGCAAGGTCCTGGGCCGATCGTCCGCCCGAGATCGCAAGCACGATGCCGCGCACCCAGATGAACGACGCCAGCGTGATGATGAAGGCACTCATCTTCAGCTTGACGACCAGCACTCCGTTGAGGAGCCCGATCAGCCCGCCGATGGAACAGGCGATCAGCAGGGAAACGGGGACCATGAGCCATTCGGGCGACAGCTTGATGCCGAGACCTATGCCGGCAGAGCAGAAGAGGATACCAACGGCCATCGCCGAGAGTGCGGCCACTGATTCAACCGAGAGGTCCATGTGACCGGTGATGATCACCAGCGCCAGGCCGATCGACATGACGCCGAGCACGCTCGACGCTTCGATGATGTTGGTAAAGATGCCGATCTGGAAGAAGTTCGGGATCACCGCCGAAAATACGGCAAGCACGAGGATAAGCATGAACCAGACGAGATTATCGAGAACGTATTCGAGGGTTTTGCGTGTACGAGGCGTCATCAGGCAAATCCGAATTGGAGGGGAGGGGTCCGGGGTACTGTGACCCCGGACGGAAAGTCCGACTACTTTACGGATTCAATCGTTCCAGCAGGTGGCTTGAGGTTGCCCCAGAATGCGGGGTTGTCGACATTGGCCTTGGTGATTGCGGAGCCCGGGACCTTGATGTTCGGCCCCCATGGCTCGATCGTTACCTCGCTCTTCAGACCCAGCACGTCATAAGTGCCGGCCTTGATCTCCTGCTTGGCGACCACCTTGTCCATGAACATGGCAACGGCGGCGGCCTGGGCGTAGAGCGGCTGCTCGACTTCGGTATTGAGCCAGCCCTTGCGGATCAGGTCGAGACCGACGGGAGCGCCGTTCGAGCTCATAATCATGACATCGCCCGGCTTCTTGCCGGCTGCCTCGAGCGAAGCCACCGCTGCCACCGAGAGATGGGCGGCATGCAGGAAGATCAGGTCGATATCGGGATTGGCGAGCATCTGGTCGGAGACGATGGTACCGGCATTGCTCGCTTCCCACTGCATGGCGGGAACCGAAATGATTTTGACGCCGGGAAAGGCTTTCATCTTTTCCTCGAAGCCCTTCTGGATATCGAGCGTGTAGGGGTCGCCAGGGTCGCCGAGGACCTGCAGAATCTTGCCCTTCACGTCACCTTTCCTGGCCTTCAGCATCGCCTCGGCCTGATCTCCGGCGATATGGCCGATCTCGACCGTGCCGGCCACGGAGGTGAAATCAGACGGCGTCGAGGTGATCTGGCGGTCGAATTCGACGACAGGAATGCCGGCAGCACGGGCTGATTCAATCGAGGGCTTCAGCGCGTTGAAATCGACGGCAGCGAGAATGATCGCCGCAGGCTTCAGCGCCATGACGTCGTTCATCTGCGACTGCTGGGCGTCAGTCTTGTTGTCGGCATTCAGTGTCTTCATGTCATAGCCGGCCTGCTTCAGGAACAGCTGCAGGGCGTTGACCGAGCCGGTCTGGAATTCGTCGAGCAGGGTGGGCACGAGGTAATAAACGGTGCCCTTGCTTTCGGCGGCGGCTGTCGTGAGCATGGACAAGCCGAGCACCATCACGCTCAGCAAGGTTAGCATTATTCGCTTCATGATCGTTCTCTCCAGTTTGAGCCGGACCCCTTTCATTGTCTGCCCACCGGTCCGGCTCCGGCGAGAGTTTGCCCTGTGATCATCTCGATCACTGCATCCGGGCTTGTCTTGCTGCATTCGACATCGCCGGCGACGACGCCGTGGCGGATGACGACAATGCGATCTGCGACCTGGAAGGCCTGCTGCATGATGTGGGTGATGATGACGACCCCGATGCCCTGGTTGGCAACGTGGCGGATCATGTCGAGCCCGCGCCGCGTCTGTTCTACGCCAAGCGCTGCGAACGGCTCGTCCAGCAGCACCAGCTTTCCGCCCCAGTGGACGAAGCGGTTGAGCTCGATCGCCTGGCGCTGGCCGCCGGACAGGTGCTCGACCTTGGTGCGCATGGAAGGAATGCGCGTTCCGGCGCTGGACAGCGCCTCGCTGGTGATTTTCTCCATCGCTTTCTCGTCAAGAAACGGTATGCCGGCGAACTTGCGGGTGATCTCGCGACCCATGAAGAAATTGCCGACCACATCGACATTGGTGCAAAGGGACAGGTCCTGGTAGACGGTCTCGATACCGGCTGCCTTTGCCTCCGCGGGGGTTTTGGCCTGGAACTCCTTGCCCTCGAAAAGCATGTGTCCGGCAGTTGGCTGCAGGCCACCGGAGATGATTTTCACCAGTGTCGACTTGCCGGCGCCGTTATCACCGAGAAGGGCGACGACCTCGCCCTTGCCGATCGAGAAACTGATACCCTTCAGGGCTTCGATCGCGCCGAAGTTCTTGCGAACACCATCGAGGACGAGCAGTTTCTCAGTCATACGGCAATCCCTTTTTCTGAAGTTTCAAACATCTGGCCGAAGCGTGGCGAGAGCGCCCCGAAGACCGCAAGCGCCGCCGCACCGCGGAGCGCTGAATGCTGGCAATCGCTCGCCACCATCACGCGTGGATGGGCGCGGTCTGAGCGGTCGGAAACCGAGCTGTTGAGCCCGTCGACCAGCGACGCCAGCTCGTCTATCAGCGGCTGTGGTGCTAGCCCGCCGATGACGACGGTTTCGGGATCGAAAAGGTTCTCGATGGTGCGGATCGTGTTGCGGAAGATCGGCGCGATCTCGCGCACCCAGTCGGCCTCCGACAGCCCGCGCCTGTTGAAGGCATCGAGGGACAGATAGCGCTCCAGGCAGCCGCGGTTGCCGCACGGGCAAGGCTCGCCGTCGGGGACGGCCGGCATGTGGCCGATTTCCCCGGCATTCCCCCAGGCCCCGCGCATAACGAGGCCGTCATGCATCATGGCGCCGCCGAGGCCGACGCTGAAGAACAGGTAGTAATAATCCGAAAGCTGCTGCCCGAGGCCGTAAAGCTGCTCGCCGAGCGCTGCGGCTGCCATGTCGTTCTCGAAGAACGCAGGCAGGCCCGTGGCATCGGCGAGGCGCTGGCGGATGTCGACGTTCTTCCAGCCGATCATCGTCGTGGAGCCGACGAAGCTCATGGATTCGACGTCGAAGGGTCCCGGCAGCGCCAGGCCGGCACCCAGCAAACGGCCGCCGCGAAGGCCTGCCTTCAGCTCGGAGATCATCTCTTCGATCAGCGCGAAAGCGTCGTCCGGAATTGGATTCAAGGCGACGCGATGGCGGCTGTCGACAACGTCACCGAGCAGGTTGACCAGCGCCGCTTCGATGAAAAGCGGTGTGATGTGGATCCCGATGGAAAGCCCGCCGTCGGGATTGATGGTCAGCGTCGAGGGCGGAATGCCGCGTCCCCGGGGCTCCTCTTTTACGGACAGGATGAGACCCTGTTCCTCAAGCTCGCGGACGATGGTGGAAACGGTCTGCACCGTCAGTCCTACTCGAGTGGCGATATCGCCACGGGTGGTCGGACCCAGAAGCCGGATCGATTCAAGCACGATCCGCCTATTGTAGGGCCTTCCCGACTCCTGATTGGTGCCCCGCAATGCCATCCCAAAACTCCATGCAAGCTCAGGATGGCAGCACAATTCTATTTAGTCAAATGGTTTTCATAAATAATGATGACTGTTGCTTCTGCCGGTTTCCTAGGCAAAAAATCGAATATTAACGCACCGAACCATCATGATCCCAGGCTCGCCGCATGGCGCGCCGATGGATTGGAGGGGAAATGGTCGAGCAGGCCCCAGGCCCCGTGAGCGATCAGTTCGGCGCCATCCATTGTCTGGCGGACGGTCAGAGATGCTCGGAACATCGCTCTTGTGTGATCTTCGGTTGACAGCCCGTCCAGCCTTGGGGACGCTCGCGTGCGAGGCGACGAGTCGCCACCCAGTTGCCGATAGCGCCAGGAGTACAGATGATGCTGCATGCCCGCCCCTTCGAAATGATGCCCAAGCCGGGCGATGCGATTGCCGACCTTTCAACGCCGCGACCGGTCATCGACGAGGACAGGATGACGGCGAACATCGAGCGGGTGCAGGCCTATGCGGATAGCCACGGACTGGATTTTCGCCCACACATCAAGACACATAAGCTGATTAGCGTCGCAGCACAGCAGGTTGCAGCCGGTGCCAAGGGGATAAACTGCCAGAAGGTCACCGAGGCGGAAGTCTTCGCCGATGCGGGTTTCGACGATATCCTGATTACTTTCAACATCCTCGGCGCCGAGAAACTCGATCGCCTGGCCGCCCTCAACGAGCGCATATCGAGCCTCAAGGTCGTGGCCGACAGCCGGATAACGGTCGACGGACTATCGGGCCGTTTCAACGGTTCGAAGACGCTGAATGTCCTGGTTGAATGCGACACCGGTGCCGGTCGCTGCGGTGTCGCCGATCCTGATCAAGCCTTTGATCTGGCGCGATATATCCATGAGAGCCCGGGGCTCGTCTTCGGCGGGCTGCTGACCTATCCAAAGCCGGATTCGGCGCAGGCGGTCCAGGCCTATTTCGCCCGTGCTGCGATGCTGCTGGCAGATGCCGATATCCCATGCCCTGTCATCAGCCATGGCGGCACGCCGAGCCTGTTCGATGGTCACGATGTGAAGGCGGCAAACGAATACAGGGCAGGCACCTACGTCTATAACGACCGCTCGTTGATCCGCGCCGGGCACTGCACCGAGGCCGATTGCGCCATGACCATTCTTGCCACCGTCGTTTCACGCCCGGCACCCGGCCGCGCCGTGATCGATGCTGGAGTGAAGGTTCTCACCAGCGATCTGCTCGGCTTTTCCGACTACGGCCTCATTGTCGACTTTCCGGATGCCGTCATCAAGGCGCTCTCCGAGGAGCACGGCGTCATCGACATCTCCGCCTGCAGCGACACCTTTCCCGCCATCGGTGAAAAGATCCGCATCATCCCGAACCACACCTGCGTCGTGACAAACATGTTCGACACCATGATCTTCCATCGCCACGGCATCGTCACCCGCACCGAAGACATCGCCGCCCGCGGCATGGTCTGGTGAGGTTCCGAAAATTGGCGCTATTCCGTGAAGCGAAAGAGCAGGGTCGAGTTTTGGCTCTCATCAAGAGCTAAATATTGCCGACCGGTCCTGCGTTTCGGTTCTAACGAGAGGCTTGCGCATGCGGATGAAGCGTCGCACCAACTTTTTGTGCTGCTGCCGTCAGACGCTTATCTCTTGTCCACAAGCGTGACCCCTGGTCGAGCTTGTTGAAGTCAACAAGCGTGCGTCGTTGTAACCGAAGTCCATGCTGAATATCGAATGGCGATCAATTATCGTCATTACCTCTTGCATGGCTCGCGATCATTGCTTCGCGTTGAGCTGTGCCCCTTCGCCCGCGACGCACCTTGGTTTTCAAAGAGAGAAGGCTTTGGCTGGCGTCCTAGATCGGTAACGGCCCGGCATCGATCCACCATCTCGGTTTGCTTGGCGTGTTTCCAAGTTCAACACCGAAGGTCAATCCGCTCGGGATCGTCCCTGGAGGCCCGCCCGCGTACACGGGCGGGCCTCCGTGATGCGCTAGAAGTCCATACCAGCGCCGGCAGGCAGCGCCGGTGCGGCGTCCTTCTTGGGCTTGTCAGCAATCATTGCTTCTGTCGTGACCAGCAGGCCGGCGACGGAGGCTGCATCCTGCAGCGCGGTGCGCACCACTTTGGCGGGATCAATGACGCCCTGGGCATAAAGATCGCCGTATTCGCCGGTCTGGGCCTTCCAGCCAAAGGATAGATCGGTCTTTTCGCGCAGCTTGCCGACGATGATCGAACCCTCGGCGCCGGCGTTTTCCGCGATCTGGCGCACTGGTGCCTCGATCGCCCGACGAACGATGTCAATCCCCACGCGCTGATCGTCATTGGCTGTAGGCAGGCCATCCAGGGCCCTGACCGCGCGCAGGAGTGCCACACCTCCACCGGGTAGTATACCTTCTTCGACGGCGGCGCGGGTCGCATGCAGCGCATCGTCGACGCGGTCCTTCTTCTCTTTTACTTCGACTTCGGTCGATCCGCCGACACGGATCACGGCCACACCGCCAGCGAGCTTGGCAAGACGTTCCTGAAGCTTTTCGCGGTCGTAGTCCGAGGTGGTTTC
Source organism: Rhizobium rhododendri (assembly GCF_007000325.2). Taxonomy (GTDB): domain Bacteria; phylum Pseudomonadota; class Alphaproteobacteria; order Rhizobiales; family Rhizobiaceae; genus Rhizobium; species Rhizobium rhododendri. Next base: position 305,761 of record NZ_CP117268.1, read on the forward strand.
CTCGATCTGAGCGCGGATCTGCGCAACGCGACCGTCGATCTCGACCTTTGAGCCAACGCCATCGATGATGGTGGTATTTTCCTTCTCGATTGCCACCTTCTTGGCGCGGCCGAGCATATTCAGCGTGACGTTTTCAAGCTTGATACCGACATCTTCCGAGATGACTGTTCCGCCCGTCAGGACGGCGATATCTTCAAGCATCGCCTTGCGGCGATCACCAAATCCCGGAGCCTTGACCGCGGCAATCTTGAGGCCGCCACGCAGCTTATTGACGACGAGGGTTGCAAGCGCTTCGCCTTCGACGTCTTCTGCAATGATCAGCAGCGGCTTACCGGATTTCACCACCGATTCCAGAACCGGCAGCATC